>NZ_JBVHIP010000019.1:0-168136 GCF_055560495.1 Kitasatospora sp. NPDC023176
CTCAAATCCCTCGCCGACTACCTCGCCAAGATCAACCCAACCAGCCCATCCTCATAGAAATAATTACCCTCGTGATTTGCGGCGCATGACACTAGTGCTCTGGCCGGGAAGGTTTGCCGGGTTGGTGGTCGCGTTCGGAGGCCAGAGCGGGTTGGATGACGGGGCGTGCATGCGACGTGGTGTCAGGGGGCGCGTGGCGGCGAATGAGGAGGACGGCGGCTGTGGCAGGTCGTGGTTCGCGGCGGCCGTATTTGAACCTGTTCAGCTGAGCACCGCTCGCGAACGGTACGGCTGTTTGAGAGTTGCGGACGAGTACCGCGGTCTGTATCGGTAACTCGCCCGCAACTACGTGATCATCTATTGAAACGCGCGCATCGGCCGTGCTGACGTCCCCGAGTGGGCTCTCGTGTCACTTTCGCCAGAACAGGTGGTGCGTCACGCCGCTCGGGCTGGGCACGACCTCGAGATGGAACCGGTCGAGCAGCTCATCGGGTGACTCCCAGAGTCGTAGTCCGGTCCCGAGCTTCACCGGTGAGACCGCCACGTGCATGGTGTCGACGAGGTCGGCGTCGAGGAACTGCCTGATGGTGGCGACCCCGCCGCCAAGTCGGATGTCCTTGCCCTGCGCCGCCTTCCGCGCTTGTTCGAGGATCGTGGCCGGGGCGCCGTCGACGAAGTGGAACGTGGTGTCGGAGAGCGTGAACGAAGGACGCTTGTGGTGGGTCATGACGAACACCGGGGTGCGGAACGGGGGCTTGTCACCCCACCAGCCGCGCCACTCGTGGTCGCGCCAGGGCCCGCGCTGGGGCCCGAACTTGTTGCGACCCATGATCTCGGCGCCGATGTTGCGCGCGTAGTCCCGCGTGAGGTAGTCGTCGAGGCCCCGGCTCCCTCCGGGGTCGGTGCGCATGGGCCAGCTCGCCGTGGCGCCGGCCCAGGCGAACAGCCTCTCGGGGTGGACGTGGCCGAACGGACGCTCGAGGCTCTGGTCCTCACCGGCGCCGATTCCGTCACTCGAGACGTTGAAGTTCTGGACTCTCAGTAGCTGAGCCACGTGTTCCTCCTGTGTTGTCGATAACGGTGGTAAGACACTCCGGGCCGGGAAAACTCATCGCTGCGTCCGTGACCGGCCGAAATTGGGCTACCTGGTGCTCTGGCTGGCAACGTTCCACCGGTTGTCTGATCAAGCGGCGAGGACGGGTCTGCCGCCCCAGCGGATGCCTTTCTCACTGCGGATGCGGGCGCGCTCCTTGCGTTGGGCAGTCAGGACGTCGGGGTGGCGGGCGTTGGCGTTGCGCCAGCGCAGGCAGGTGTGCAGCACGCGGGTCTGGACCGCGTGGTTCGGATGGTTGGAGTTGGCGAGGGTGAACTGCCGCAGTGGTCCGAAGTGCGCCTCGATCGGGTTGGCCCAGGACGTGTTGGTCGGGGTGAAGCAGAGGTGGACGTTGTTGTTCTTCGCCCAGCGGAGGACCTTCTTGCCGTTGTGGGCGGAGAGGTTGTCCAGGATCACGTAGACCGGGGCGCCGTCGGAGCGGGCGGCCCGGATCGAGCGGAGCGCGGCGAGGGTGTTCGCGGTGCCCTTGCCGCGGCGGTTGACGCCCCAGAGGGTGTCGTCGCCGACCGAGTAGCAGCCGTGGAAGTAGGTCACGCCGTGGGTGCGGTGGTAGGTCGCCGGGAGCCGGTCCGGCTTGCCTTGTTCGGCCCAGCACGTGCCTGCAGTGGGGCGGATGCCGAGTGGGCCGAACTCGTCGAACGCGAACGTGCGGTCGGGGAAGCGTTCCAGGACGCATCGCCCGCCGATAGCGCACCGAGCTGGTACTACCCCGGCGCACGATCCGCTGTAACTGCTGGCCCTCTTGATCGGTCAGTCTCCGAACCTTGACCAGCTCCGCCACCCACGCCTCCCCGCACCAGATCGGATGTCCACCGACATCCAACCGGTTCAGACGTCACCACCGCCAACCCGGTGAACCTTCTCGGTCACAGCACTAGCCATCCCGGCCGCCCCTCACTCAGGTGGAGTGGTGGTCGAACTCGCCGCCCTTGGCGGCTTCGAGGAACCTGGCGAATCCGGCGGGCGTGGTGCGGACGACTATGTCGGTGTCGTCGGACTCGCGGAGTTCCACCAGCCCGTCGGCAGTGCGGATTTCGACGCAGTTGTCGTTTGCGGCGGAGTAGCTGGACTTTTGCCACGAGAGACTAACCATGCTTGTCTTCCAGTTCATCTTTGAGGGACCGAATGAGTTCGCGTGACTCTCCCTCGGGGAGAGCACTCGACTCCATCTGAGCGATGAGAGCCCGGAATCTCGCCAGGTGGGCAGGTGTCTCAAAGAGTTGGCCGCCGTGGCCCGTATCCATCTGTGCCGTATCCAGCTCCGTGATCGGCCCTGCCGCGTAGGTGAAGTTCTCGCTGGGGCTCGGGACGACGCTCGCGCCGAACGGTACCACTCGAACCGAGATGTTCGGATGCTCGGAGTCGGCGATAAGGGCCTTGAGCTGGGCAGCCAAGATATCGGGCCCACAGAACTGCATGCGCAGGGTCGTCTCGTGGATGAACGCCGCGTATGGCGTCGCTCCGGATCGGACTATGTGCTGCCGTTGCATGCGGAAGGTCGTCCGGAGATCGACTTGGTGTTGCGGTAGTGGCGGATAGGTCTGGGCGAACAAAACCTGTGCGTAGTCGCTGGTCTGAAGCATCCCTGGCACAAAGGTGGACGTGTATGTCGTCAGCCGCTGCGCGCCGGCTTCGAGCTCTGCGATCTCAAGGAAGTCGGTGGTGAGGCTCTCGCGGTACTCCTCCCACCAACCACCCTTCTCACGAAGCGTGATGATGTTGGTCAAAGCATCGATCAATGGCTGGTTGGCGCACATGCACGTCGCGGCGATCGCGTGCAGGCGATCCAAGCTCACGCTGGTCTTGCCGGTCTCCATCTGTGTGACGTGGGCCGGACTCACGCCGAGTGCTCGTGCGAGCTGAGTGCCGCCGAGGCCAGCTTGCTCTCGCATCCTCCGTAGCTCTGCTCCCAGGCGGCGTTGTCGAAGAGTTGGGTTCTGGCGACCGGGCATGGCTTCCTCTCGGCGTTACGTGGAGATCAATGTGCCTCGTGGTCCGGAGGAAGGACCATCCATCACTCGGGAGAGGGAACTTCCCCGCAACTACCTAAGTTTAAGTCGCGGTGCTCTATGGTTGATGTCACGTCGATCCGACGGATCGTCAGCAACGCCCCGCGCCTGCCGTTCTCGCGGCGCACCTCTCCCCACACCACAGCCTCATGGAGGTTCCCGTGTGCACCCGTAACACCCCCTCCCTCGCCCCTCCCGGCAGGCCCTGCGCAACGCCATGACCCGTAGCGGCGGGTGGGACGCCGACACCATCTTCAACGCCGAACTCGCCCTCACTGAGCTCATCTCCAACGCCTGGCGGCACGGCGACACCGCCTCCCCGGTCGTCTACTTCTCCATCCTCGACCACACCCTGCCCGTCTCCGTCTCCGACGAGAGCGACGCCCTTCCCCAGCCGCGAACGTCCTCCGGCCTCGCCGAGACCGGTCGGGGCCTCCAACTCGTGGAAGGCCTCACCCACCGCTGGGGTGTCGACCCCCAGAAGCGCGGCAAGAGCACCTGGTTCGAGCTGGACTCCACCTCGTGACCCGCGACCCGATCGCGCCCGACGACCCCCGGATGTGCGACTACACCAAGCCCCAGATCACCACCCTCCTTGGCGAGTTGCACCGCCGTGGCCTCCCCGACGGCCTCCTCTGGGGCTCCGCCGACGCCCCCGAGTCCACCCTCGACGGCCGCATCCTGGTCGACTTCGGCAACGCTCCCGTCAGTACTCTGCTCAATCTCCTCGGTCTCCTCCGCGAGATCGAGGGGAGCGGGCGCGGATGAGGTTCCTGATCGGCGCCGCCTTCGCCGTGCTCCTCGCGCTCGCGTTCGCCACCGTCGTCCTGGGCGTGGTCACCGGCCTCCGGATGCCGGGGACGGAGGACCGCACGGACCCCGAGCGGCAGGAGGCCGCAAGGTGAAGCGCGCATCGGCCCCTCGCCTCCGTGGGGGCGAGGGGCCGATGCGAAGGGGGGTCAGGGCTGCCGGTTCAGCAGTTGACGACGCTGTGGACCGGCGACCAGTTGCCGTTCGGGTCCTGGCTGTGGGCGGGCTGGGTGGAGAAGACCCAGGCGCCGCTGGGGCCGTACATGCGGGCGACGGTGCCGCCGGTCTGGTTGTTGTCCCAGGAGCCGGAGCCGGACCAGGTGCTGAAGTAGTAGCGGCCGCAGTTGTACATGTCGACCTCGTCGCCGGAGTACCAGGTGCCCCGGTAGGCGCACATGTGCTTGAAGTCGGCGCCGCCGCCCGCGCACGGGTCGTAGGAGGCGGCTCCGGCGCCGGTCAGGTCGCGGGGGTGGTCCTCGCCGGGGACGGTCAGGTAGACCGTCGCGCCGGCGAGCTGGATCCGGTTGGGGGCGACCTGGGCGCCGCCGGCGGTGGCGAGGTAGCTGTCCGCCTTGGCTTGGAGGGAGGCGGCCTGGTCGGCGCTCAGGCCGGCGGCGCGGGCTTGGGCGGTGAAGGTGGCCGTACCCGGGGCCGCTGTGGCCTGGGCGCCGCCGAGCAGCGCTGTGAAGAGGGCCAGGAAGGCGGCGCTCAGTAACACCGTGATCTTGGATCGCATGGGGCGACTCCTCGTCAGAGTGGTGTTCGTTCGCAGCAGTGGATTGCTGACGGGACGGAGTCTTGTGGCGACGGTCGGTAGCGTCAATCCGAAGAATCGGCCATCATGGACATGGCGAGTTCATCGAAGGGTGCGCCCCGCCCCGTCAGTTTGCCTCCGGCCCGAAGCGCTGCCGGTACGCCGACGGGGAGATGCCCGTCGCCCGGTGCATCAGCGCCCGCAGGTTGGCGGCCGTACCGAGCCCGCTGCGCCGCGCGACCACCTCCATCCGGGGCTCGCCGCGCTCGATCAGCCGGCAGGCCAGGGCGAGCCGCTCCCCGGTGAGCCACGCCAGCGGGGTCGTCCCCAACTGGGCGCGGAACCGGCGGTGCAGGGTCGCCGGGCTGACCGCCGCGCGCGCCGCGAGGCCGGTGACGGTGAGGGGCGCGTCCAGCCGTTCCTGGGCCCAGGCCAGCAGCGGCGCCAGCGACTCGTCGGGCCGGTCGGGCACCGGCCGTTCCACGAACTGCCGCTGGCCGCCGTCCCGGTGGGCCGCGAACACCAGCCGTCGGCTCACCGCGTTGGCCACCTCGGCGCCGTAGTCACGGCGGACGATGTGCAGCCCGAGGTCGAGCGCGGCCGCGCTGCCCGCGGCGGTCAGGATGTCGCCGTCGTCCACGAACAGCACGTCCGGTTCGAGCCGTACGGACGGGAACCGGGCCCGGAAGGAATCCGCCCACTGCCAGTGCGCGGTGGCCCGGCGCCCGTCCAGGACCCCGGCCTCCGCCAGGGTGAACGCGCCGCTGCAGAAGCCGACCAGGCGCGCGCCGCGCGCGTGCGCCCGCCGGACGGCGTCCAGTACGGCGGGCCGGCGGGGCACCTCGACGTCGGGGCGGTTGGGCACGATCAGGGTGTCCGCCGTGTCGGCCGCCTCCAGGCCGGCGACCCCGGTGAGGGTGAAGAACCCGTCCCGCATCAGGATGCCGGGCTCGGGGGAGCAGAGCCGGAAGTCATAGAGGTCACGACCGACCTCCGGCCTGCGCAGGCCGAACACCTCGGTCGCGCAGCCGAGTTCGAAGGGGTTCGAGTTCTCGTCGACGATCACGACGACCCGGTGCACGCCGCCCGCCGGGCGCGCTGACTGCGAGGATCCTTGCGGCATACGCCATTTCTAGCACTCACACCGAGCACCCCGGGCGGCCCAGGATGAGCCCATGAGCAACGAACCCATCGCCCTCGGCCAGGCCCTGGCCTCCTTCGACGCCCTGTGGAGCCCCCGCATCGTCACCCGCGTCAACGACTACGACGTCCGCATCGCCAAGGTCGAGGGTGAACACCTCTGGCACGCCCACGACGACACCGACGAGTTCTTCCTCGTCCTCGACGGCGAACTGCGGATCTCCCTGCGCGAGCCCGCCGGCGAACGCACCGTCGTGCTCCCCCAGGGCGCCGTCTTCACCGTCCCGCGCGGCACGGAGCACAAGCCGCACGCCCCGACCGGCGCCGCGATCCTCCTGTTCGAACCCACCGGAACCCCCACCGTGGGCGACCGCCACGACCCCGTCCCGGCCCACGTGGACGCGACCACCGGGCACGCCCTGGACGCCTGACGGGCCGGACGGGCCTGACGCGCTGGGCGAGCCTGACGCGCTTGGCAGGGCTTGACGCGCCGGACGGGCCTGACGCGCCTCCGCCGTCTCCGGCGCTCGTGATCAGTCGGACCGGGTCATCCCGCCCAGGGGAGCACGCCGGGCCGACACCGTGCGGTGACTGATCCGCCAACCCTCCGCCGTACGCACCACGGTGTCGTCGTAGGACACGGACCCGCAGGAACCGTCCGCCCTGATCCCCAGCCCCTTCGACCGGACCCGCACCCGGCCGTCCGGCGACGCCGTGACGACGACGTTGGTGACGTGATGCGCGAGGGGGTTGGCCGCCCCCAGCGCCCAGGCCGCCTCGCGGACGGCCGCGACCCCGTTCAGCGGCCCCTGGCCGAAGTCGGTGAGGTCGTAGACGACATCGGAGGTGAACACCTCCGCCAACCGGTCGAGGCTCCCGTCGTCGACCAAGTGGCCGTGCAGGGAGACCAGTTCGGTGATGGCCAGGCGGTCGGCCAGGGCGAGTGCCACGCGCGTCCTCTCCGGCCCGCCGTGGAGGGCCGAGCCGAGCGTCGATCCGTCAGCGGTACGGCTCCGAAGCGGCGAACCCCGGCGGTACCGGGGGGCGAACGAGCCATGCCCCCGTGATCCTTCCGCACAACCGGGCGGTCCGCCACCGGGTTTCACCAGCGACGGACGGCACAGGCCGAAAGCCGTTCGCCACCTGCCCGTCGGTGTCGGCAGAATCGCCCGGTGCACCTACCCCCGCTGCTGACCGCCGTCGAGCGCGGCGACGACCCCACGGTGTTCGACCTCCTGGACGAGGTGCCCGGGCACGAACTCGCCGGTGACGACGGGGTCGCCTTGCTGGCCGCCGCCGCGCGGGCCGGGCGCCACGAGGTGGTCCAGCGGCTCGTCGAGGACGGCGTCGACGCGGCCCGCCCCTGGCCCGGTGGGATCGACCCGGTGACCTGGGCGGCCGAGCGCGGGGCATACTCGGTCCTGCTGTCGCTGCTGATCTCCAGCGGCGACCCGTTGAGCGCGGACAGCCCGCACCGCCGGGCGCTCCGGGTGGCCCAGGGGCGCATCGTCGCCGACATCGACATCGACATCGACATCGACGCCGACGCCGACGTCGGCATCGACGCCGACGCCGATGCCGACGCAGGCCCCGGCGACGAGTCCGGGCCGCCCCCGGCCCACCGGGCGATCGTCGGCCACCTGGAGGCCGCCCTCGGGATCCACCGCTCGCGGGACGAGTTGTTGGCCCGCGCCCTGGTCCACGCCCGGCCGGACCACGACGACTGGTCCGAGTCGGTGTTCCAGCTCGCCTGCCGTGTCCGGACCGACCCCGGGCTGTTCGACTGGGCGCGGCAGCTCGCCGAAGACCGGTCCTCGCCGGCCCGCCGGCGATTCGGGCTCGACACGATCAACCTCATGGGCTTCGGCATCGATCCGCCGACCGAGGAGGAACTGCGTGGGGAGCCCGCACCCGACCTGCCGTTCGAACGGGAGGCCGCCGAGTTCCTGCGCCCGCTGCTGACCAGCGAGCAGGACCCGCGCGCCCTGCGCACTGTCATCTCCGCCTACTCCGGCTACTGCTCCGGCGACGAGTTCCGGGCCGTCCTGGTGCACGCCGGCCACCCCGACCCGGACGTCCGTCGACAGGTCGCCTCGGAGCTGTACACCGGCCGGGGCCTCCGCTCGCCTGACGACGCCGAACTGCTGGGCGCCCTGCTGCGCCTGGCCGCCGACCCCGAACCCGACACCCGGGTGTCAGCGCTCCACGCGTTCACCCTGGCGCCCGTCGACACCCCCGAGCTGCGCGCCGTCCTGGCGGGCCACCTCGTGGACCCGCACCCCGCCGCCAGGGTCGAGGCCGCCGCCGCCCTGGCGCTGCGCGGCGACGAGCGCGGCACGCCGGTGCTCGAAGAGACCCGCCGCGGCATCAGGAACCACCGCAGCCCCGGCGCGGGGCGGCTCAGCGAGATCGATCACATGCTGCGCATCCGGGCCGAAGCGGGCGGCCGGGGTCGGTAGCGTCGGGCGCATGAGTGAACTCGGCGACTGGACGTACGTGGTGACGGACATCGAGGTCGACGGCCCGTGGGCGGGGCCCAACTCGATGCGGTCCTTCGCGTCGGTCGCCACGGCGATGGACGGGCGGACGTTCGGCGAGTTCGAGGCCGTCCTCGAACCGCTCCCGGGCGCGGCGCCGAACCCGCGCACCAGGGAGTGGTTCGACTCCGAACCGGGCACCTGGGAGGCCGCGACCGCGAATCCGGAACCCGTCGTGGAGGTGATGGGCCGCTACGTGGAGTGGATCCGGTCGCTGCCCGGGCTGCGGGCGTTCGCCGCCGCGCCGCTGTCCTTCGACGGGACGTGGATGGACTACTACCTGCGCCGGTTCACCCCGTACGGGCTGCACCAGGGGCCGTACGAGGAGGATCGGCTCTTCGACGGGCCTGCGCTGTGCCTGCGCTCCTATACGGCGGCGTTGACCGGGCGCCCGGCGGCGGATCTGCCGTCGCCGAAGCTGCCGCCGCACTGGCTGGGCGGGGTGGAGCACACCCACAAGGCGATCGACGACGCGCGGGGCTTCGCCAATCTGCTGCACTTCCTCGCCCGGAACGCCGGGTCAGCGCCGGTGATCTCCTCGGATGTGTGAGCCAGGTGACAGAAGTGAGGCGTTGACATGCGCCCGACATGAATGTTCATCTGAGCGTAACGCTTCGCTCGCTTTCGGTTGATTGCGTAGCGCACGCAGCTGCCCGGACACACAAAGTCCGGGCAACGTAGAGGAAAGGCATCACAAATGCGACGCATGACAATGGCGGTCACCAGCCTCCTGGCGACCGGCGCGGCCTCGATGATCCTCATGGCCGGCACCGCCCAAGCCGCCACCACGGACACCACGCAGCTCGGCTCGATCCACCTGACCAAGACCGACCAGGCGGGCAACACCACCTCGGCGGACCTGTCCTGTTCCGCCACCCAGGACGGCTCCGGCTTAACCACCATCACCGGCACCGGCACCGTCACCGACCCGAACGCCGCCTGCGGCGAACTGGCCCACGTCAACGGTGACTTCAGCAAGCTGCTGGTGCACCCGACCTGGATGGTCATGGCCCTCCAGGCGCCGATCACCGCCACCGCCCAGGGCAACTGGGGTGCCGGCTCCGTCAACTGGTCGCACACCTACGTCAACGGCAGCGAGCTGACCAAGTTCACCGGCGACGTCCTCGGCTTCTGAGGTCGACTCTGACTCGCCCGCACACACGGCGTGGCCGCTCCCGGGTTCGGGAGCGGCCACGCCCGCGTTTCGGCCCGACGCCCGGCTGGGCCGGCGGTCAGGCCTCGGGGGTGGCGCAGAACTCGGCCTCGAGCTCCTTGTCGAAGACCGAGACCGGGCCGAACGGGAGGCCGTCCGCCCAGTCGCCGTTGACCGAGGTGGCGAGCAGGTGGCGGCCGTCGCGGGTGCCGAAGGTGTAGGACCAGGAGCCGTTGATGGCGCCGCCCATGCCCCAGACGGTGCCGCAGGAGAGGGTGAGGGAGCCGATGCCCAGGCCGTAGTGGGAGTTGGGGATCCAGCCGTTGCCCGGGTCCTGCATGGTGAACATCTCGGCCATCTGGGCGGGCGGCAGCAGGCGGCCGCCCAGCAGGGCCTGGAAGAAGGTGCTGAGGTCGCCCACGGTGGAGATGAGGTCGCCGGCGCCGTAGCCCCAGGTGGGGCTTAGCTCGGTGACGTCGTAGACGGGGTGGGTGGGGTCGTTGAAGACGCCGAGCTTGGAGTAGAAGCGGCCGTGCGGGCCGTTGATGCCGGTGTCGTCCCCGGCGGGCTCGTAGGTGCTCTTGAGGTGCAGCGGCCTGGTGAAGCGGTCGGCGATCTCCTGCCCGAGGCCGTGCCCGGTGGCCTGCTCGACGATCAGGCCGGCCAGCACGTAGTTGGTGTCGGAGTACACGAAGCCGGTGCCGGGGGCGAACTTGGGCGGGACGCTGATCCCGAGCTGGACCAGCTGGCGCGGGGTGAAGGTGTCGAAGCGGTGCTGGAGGAAGGGATCGCCCTGGAACTCGGCACTGACCTGGTCCGCGGACGCGAAGTTGGCGATCCCGCTGGTGTGGTTGAGGAGCTGGCGGATGGTGATCGCCGAACCGTCGTAGCCGTTGCCGTCCACCAGGCCGGGCAGCCAGTGCTCGACGCTGTCGTCCAGGCTCAGCCGGTGCTCGGCCTCCAGCTGGAGCAGCGTGGTGGCGACGAAGGTCTTGGTGGTGCTGCCGATCCGGAACCGGTCCTGCGGGCGGAGCGGCCGGCCGGTGTCCTGGCCGGCGGTGCCGGACTGCCCGAACCAGGTCGCGCCGTCGTCGTGCACCTGGGCCATCGCGCCCGGCAGGTGGGCCTCGGTGACGGCCTGGTCGAGCGCGGTCTGCAGGGCCTGGTGGCCGTCGTGCCGGTGAGCCGAGGGAGCGGCGGAGGCGGTCGGGGCGGCGGTGAGCAGGGCGCCGGCCACCACGGTGGCGAGGGCGGCGGTGAGGGCGGTGCGGGCGGTGGTCTTCACGGTGGGTCCCCCTGGTGTGTCGGGCTTTCGTCGTCGGTGAAGAACGTACGGTCGGATTCGACGATCCATCAACAAGCAATCGTCGCAACTCCGATGAACGCGCAGGTCAAAGGCGGTCAATCATTGCAATGGGCCTGACGACGAATGCAATCGCGGTTGCAACCGGCCCCCGCATCCGGATACTCGTCCTGAGCGTCCCGAGGACAGAGGAAAGGAGCCGCCCGTGCCAGGCGCCAGGCTGAGCCCGCAGGACCGCCTCGCGATCGCCACCGGTCTTGCCAAGGGGCTCGACTACGCGGCCATCGCCCGGCTGATAGCCCGCCCCACCTCCACGGTGACGCGGGAGATCGCCCGCAACGGCGGACCCGGCCGCTACCGCGCGGAGACCGCCCAGCGCGCCACCGTACGGCGGGCCCGCCGTCGGCCGGGCCGCCCCCGGCCCGTCGGGGACGGAGCGCGCGTGACGGACGGGCGCGACCCGGCCGCGATCGCCGCGTTCGCGGGCCGCTTCGCCGACCTGCTGGAGCAGATGGGCCTGCCGCGCATGGTGGCCCGGGTGCTCAGCAGTCTGTACGTCACCGACGACGGCAGCCTGAGCGCGGCCGACCTGGTGCAGCGCCTCGGCGTCAGCCCGGCGTCGGTCTCCAAGGCGGTCGGCTACCTGGAGGCCCAGGGGCTGATCCGCCGCCAACGGGACGGCCACGGCCGCCGCGAACAGTACGAGATCGACTCCGACGTCTGGTACCGCTCGATGCTGGCCAGCGCCCGACGCAACGTCCTGCTGGCCGAGTTCGCCCGCGACGGCGCCGACCTGCTCGGCGCGGCCACCCCCGCCGGGCAGCGGCTCGACACGGCCGCGGACTTCCTCGCGGAGATCGGCACCGACCTCGTCCGCGCGGTGGAGCGGCGGCGCTCCGCCCAGGGGCGGCCGCCCGGGCGTTAGCGCCGGGGGCGCCCGCTCGTCAGCGGCCGGGGCCGGTGAGCCGTTGGCGGCCCGGGACGGCGCCGATTACGGGCGCAGCACCGCCGGGGTCGGGCCGTCGGGGCGGACGGTGATGCTGTAGGCCGCGCCGGCCGGGCGGGAGCGGAACTCCACGCTGCCCAGCGGGAGCAGGAGTTCCAGCAGCGCCGTGGTCTCCCGGAGGGCGAACTGGGTGCCCAGGCAGGCGCGGGCGCCGAGGCCGAAGGGGAGGTAGGCGCCCAGGTGGGCGGGGCGGGCGGCACCGGGAGCGAACCGGGTGGGGTCGAAGCGTTCCGGGTCGGGCCACAGGGCCGGGTCGCGGTGGGTGAGGTACGGGCAGACCAGGACGTCGGTGCCGGCGGCGATGTGGTGGCCGTTGATCACGTCGTCCTGGACGGCGTGGCGGGGGAGCATCCAGGCGGAGGGGTAGAGCCGGAGGGTCTCGCTGACCAGGGCCTGCGGGTCGGCCCCGCGCGCCCCGGGGTTGTCCTCCAGCAGCAGGAACAGCCAGGTGAGGGTGGTGGCGGTGGTCTCGTGACCGGCGACCAGCAGGGTGACCAGCTCGTCGCGGATCAACCGGTCGGTGTACTCGGGGTGTTCCTCGGCGGCGTCGAGCAGCACGCGCAGCACACCCGGTTCGCCGCCGTCTCCGCAGGGGTCTGCGGTGCGGGCGGTGTCGATGGCGGCCTGGGCGACGGCGTCGATCCGGGCGAGGTCCTCGGCGACGGCGTCCCGGGCGTCGGCGGCGTTGGTCGGCAGGGTGGGCATCACGGACACCACCCGTTCCACCGAGCGCAGTTCGGCGTCGGTCCGGTCGTCCAGGGGCAGGCCGGTGAGCGCCCGCCAGACGGTGTCCAGGGCGAAGCCGCGCATCTCCTCGGCCACGTCGAAGGTCTCCCCGGTGCGCCGGTACCCCTCCCAGCGGTCGGCGGTGCGGCGCGCGGCGGCGGCGATCCGCTGTTCGTAGCGGCGCATCCCGGTGCCGGTGAACTGGGACTGCAGCAGCCGCCGTTGGCGCTTCCAGGGCTCGCCGGTGGCGGACAGCACGCCGTCGCCGACGAGCATCCGGGCCCGGTGCGAGCGCTTGACGTACCGGTCGGGGTGGCGGCCCAGCACGTGCTGGACCGCGGCCGGGTCGGTGACCAGCACGGTCGGCGCCGGCCCGCCGAGCCGGAAGGCGGCGATGCCGCCGACGCCCCGCTGGGCCCGGGCGAGCAGCTCGACCAGCTGGGCCTCCTCGGCCCGCCACTGTTCGACGGCCTCGGGGGCCAGTTCCGGTACGGGCACGGCGTCCGTGGTCACCAGGGGTCTCCTCGACTCGGCTGACGAAGGTCGGGGCGGGCTCGCCCGGCGCCCGACTCTACGTCAGCTGGGTTGCCACCCGGTCACGCCAGGTCACTTCGCCGGCCGGGCCCGGGCTGGTCAGCCTTCCCCGTAGCCGCGCTCGGGCAGGCGTATCCAGGTGTCCGCGGGCCCGGTGACGGCGCGTGCGTCGGTGGGGTGGAGGCCCGCGAAGGCGCAGGC
Organism: Kitasatospora sp. NPDC023176; assembly: GCF_055560495.1. Classification (NCBI taxonomy): domain Bacteria; kingdom Bacillati; phylum Actinomycetota; class Actinomycetes; order Kitasatosporales; family Streptomycetaceae; genus Kitasatospora; species Kitasatospora sp. NPDC023176. Next base: position 13,288 of record NZ_JBVHIP010000019.1, read on the forward strand.
GTGGGCGATGGCGTTGTGGCGGTAGAGGTAGTAGGCGAGGACCTCCTCGCGGGTGTGGCCGGCCATGGGTGAGCCGCCGGGGTGGGGGTGCCAGCCGTCTTCCCTGCCGTCGCGGTAGGCGTGGCCCTGGTTTCCGCTCTTGGGGTTGGCGAACATGCTGTAGCCGACGGTGCCGGCGGTCAGCCGGGCCATCGTGCGGCAGGAAGTGGGGGCGAAGCCCCAGGGCTGGGTGACGATGCAGCCGCCGGGCACGGTGGTGACACCGACCAGCAGCGGACTCTCCGCGCGTCGGAACGGGTGCGGTTCGTCGAGGAAGTCCGCCATGAACGCCTCGTCCACCGGCGTGCCGGCCAGGCGGTGGATCGCCTCGGCGGCGTCGATGCCGGCGATGCAGGCGATCCCGGTGCCGTCGTAGTAGAAGTCCCCGATGGCGGCGATGAGTTGTCGCGCACGCCGGGCGGCGGCCTGCTCGGCGGCGGTCAGCCCGGGCTCGCCCGCGGGCAGCGGGAAGAGGTCGGGGACCGGCCCGGCGAGGGCGAGCCGGCCCGGGGACCAGCCGCCGAGCTGGGCGCGCCAGGGGTCGGCCCCGGCGGCGGCCAGGGCCCTCGCGGTGTCCGGCCGGTCGGACAGCACGGCCTCCCACAGCGCTGTCGTCCCGTCCTCCAGTGCGTCCACGTCCGCCGCCCGGCGGGCGAGTTCGGCCACTGCCTCGGGTGAGCCGTAGCGCAGGGCCCGGTGCAGGGGCCGGCGGTCGTCGCCGAAGGAGTCCGGGTCGGCGCCCGCGTCGAGGTGCGCGCGGATCCCCGCGGCGTCCCGCCAGCCGTCCCAGGTCACGTTCGTCCAGCCCGTCATGGTGCCTCCTCGGTCCCACGGCCCTCGGATACTCGTGCGCACACGAAAGCACACGGGACTGACAACGCGGCCCGCCGGACGGCAGCACACACGGCTGCGCCGCGGTCCGTCCCCCTCGACGGATCGCGGCGCAGCGGCTCGGCGGGGTCAGTCAGGGCGGCCCGGGTGGGTCACAGCTGCTGCCAGAGGGCGGGGACGATCGGCGGTTCCCAGCCGACCTGGGCGGTGTGGCCCTGGACGCAGCGGTAGCTGACGCCGTTGTAGGTGACGATGTCGCCGGCCTGGTAGGTGGTGCCGGGGGTCCAGGCGTTGCCGGGGTTGGGGGTTCCGCTGTCCACGACCAGGGTGAAGCTGGTGGTGTGGGTGGCGGAGCCGGTTCCGGTGAGGGTGATGGTGTAGGTGCCGGCCGCGGTGGACGCGGCGGTGGCGACGGTCATGGTGGCGGAGGCGCCGGACTGCACCGAGGCCGGGTTGAAGGAGACGGTGACCCCGGCCGGGGCGCCGGTGGCGGTGAGGTTGACCGTCTGGGCGGAGCCGGAGGTGGTCGCGGTGGCGACGGTGGCGGTGGTGGAGGCGCCGGGCTTGACGGTGGCGGTGGCCGGGTTCACCGCGAGGGAGAAGTCGTTGGCGGGGGTGGTGCCGCCGACGGAGGTCTTCCAGAGGGTGTAGGCCACGCCGTTGGCGTTGCGCTTGAGGACGGTGGCGTCGACGTTGCCGGTGGTGTCGCAGGACTGGTGGTAGCAGGAGTCGTAGGACTGCCCGGCCGAGCCGCCCCACTTGGCGGCCTGCGCCGAGGTCTTGACGGCGCTGGCGCCGGCCGCGTAGCCGGAGGTCGGGATGCCGGCCTGCTGGAAGGAGGAGTCGTCGGAGCGGCCCTGGCCTTCGACGTTCTCCTCGGGCCGGAGGTTGAGGGAGTCCCAGTAGGCCTTCATCGGCGCGGAGGCCGCGGAGGTGAGGTTGTTGATGAAGTAGCCGGCGTTGGGCGAGCCGACCATGTCGAAGTTGTAGTAGGCCTTGATCGCCGAGCGCTGGGTGGAGCCGAGCTGGCCGACGTAGTACTGGGAGCCCTGGAGGCCCTGCTCCTCGCCGGTCCACCAGGCGAACCGGACGTGCCGGGTCAGGGTGGGGTTCTGCTGGGCGAGCGCGAGGGCGTTCTCCAGCAGGACGGCGGAGCCGGAGCCGTTGTCGTTGATGCCGGGGCCGGCCGAGACGCTGTCGAGGTGGGCGCCGAGCATGGTGACCTGGTCGGACGGGCCGCCGGGCCAGTCGGCGATCAGGTTGTCGGACTGGTAGGTGCAGGAGGTGCAGGTCTGCTCGCTGACGGTGAAGCCGGCCGCCTGGAGCTTGCCCTTGAGGTAGGCCACGGACTGGCTGTGCCCGGCGCTGCCGGCCCGGCGGTTGCCGCCGTTCTGGTTGGCGATGGTGTTCAGCTGGGCCAGGTCGGCCTGGATCCTGGCCACGTCGATGTCCGGCGCGGGCCCGCCGGGCGTGCCGCCGCCGCCGACGGTCAGGGTGTACTGGGCGGTGTGGGTGGCCGCGCCGGCGGTGCCGGTCACGGTGATCACATAGGTCCCGGCGGGGGCGCCGGAGGAGGCCGAGAGGGTCAGCGTCGAGGACGAACCCGTCTGCACGGAGGAGGGGTTGAGCGTCGCGGTGACCCCGGTCGGGGCGCCGGTGGCGGTCAGGTTGACGGTCTGCGCGGTGCCCGAGATGACGGCGGTGGAGACCGTCGCGGTGGTCGACGCGCCGGGCTGGACGGATCCGGCGGCCGGGCCGAGCGCGAGCGAGAAGTCGTTGTTGCCGGACGGCGTGCAGCTCGGGTCGCCGCTCTGCGCGGGCACGCTGACGGCGTCCCAGGCGGCCTTGGTCCGGTTGTAGAAGGTGCAGCTCGGGTCGAGGTTCTTGGCGGCGGTCAGGGTGGTGGTGCGGTAGCGCTTGTACGTCATGCCGCTGGTCTTGAGCAGCATGCCGCCGTACCAGACCTGGCCGGCCTGCTTGACGCCGATGCCGGTGACGGCGGAGTTGTTGCAGGTCGGGCTGGTGGGCTTGCCGCCGCCCGGGTTGGAGCCGTTGGACAGCAGGTAGAACCAGTGGTTCAGCGGGCCGGCGGCCGCGTGCACCTCGGTGCTGGGGATGGCGGAGGAGTAGCAGTTCGGGTCGTTGTTGACCAGGGAGGGCTGGTAGAGGTTGCGGATCGGGCCCTGGCCGACCAGGTTGATCTGGCGGCCGACCTGGTAGTCGGGGTAGTCGTACGGCGCGGGCTCGTTGTTGTACTCCTTGGTGAGCGCGCCGAAGATGTCGCCGGTGCCCTCGCCGAGGCCGTTCTCGTTGTTGGCGCCGCCGGGGGTGTACTGGTCGATGCCGTGGCCGAACTCGTGGCCGACGACGTCCTGGGCGCCGATCCACTCGCCGGCCTGGTTGTGGCCGATGGAGACGGAGCTGCCGTCCCAGTAGGCGTTGACGTCGTTGAGGCCCATCTTGATCGGCCAGCTGCCGCCGTTGCCGTCGTGCCCGTTGCGGCCGAGCCAGTCGCGGAGCATGTCCCATTCCTTCTGGGCCGCCCACATGGCGTCGCCGCAGCCGGTCTCCCGGCTGGAGGGGTTGCCGTTGCCCCAGGAGTCGGAGGACTTGGTGAACACCTGGCCGGTGTCGTTGTCGGAGCAGGACAGGCCGGGCCGGCCGGGGTCGCGCAGCGCGTACGAGCCGCCGGAGTTGGTGGTGCTGATGGTGAGCGGGCCGGGGCCGTTCCACTTGCTGGCGACGGTGCCCGCCTCGACGTCGTCGTAGCTGTCCACCACCTCGCCGGTGGCGGCGTCGACGAAGACGTGCAGGCGGCTGGGCGCGTGCTCGGTACGGCCGTTGAGCACCGTCTCCCAGGCGAGCCGGCCGGCACCGTTCTTGACCCGGACGACCAGGCGGCGGGACTCCACCGTGTCCACGGTCGGCAGCTTGGTGCGCGCGGTCTTCTCCGCCTGGGCGGCGCCGATCTGCGGGGTCGTCGAGCCGCCGACCGGCCCGGTGGCGGCGGACTGGAGGCCGCGGACGGTGCCCCTGCCGTCGGCGAGCACCACGGCGTCGCCGCCGACCACCGGCAGGCCGCGGTAACTGCGTTCGTAGGAGACGGAGTAGAGGCCGTTCAGCCAGGGGGTGACGGTCTTCCGCTCGTAGGTCTCGCCCGGTCCCTTGGCCAGGGCGTCGGTGCCGGCCGCGGCGGCCGCGTCGGCGGCGCTGACGGCGGCGGCCAGGGCGCTGGGCGGCGCGGGGGAGGGGGCGGGTGCGGCGGTGGCCGTTGCGGCGGTGGCGCCGATCAGGCCGGCCAGTACGGTCAGGGTGGTCGCCGTGGTGAGCAACCGGCCTGGGGAAACTCTGCGTTGCATCGAGGCTCCTCGCACGTGGGGGTCCTCGACCGCGGACGGCAAGGCTGGTGGCGCACCGCAGGGCCGTGTCCGGGGGACGGCCGCTGCGGGCCGTCCGCGCTCGGGTGCCCGAACACTCACATGGCGTCATGCCCGGGTCAATGGCTGGTGCAGGCTCTGCATAGGGTTGGCAAATTCCGTCAAGGCGCGGGCGTCGTTTCCCGTCAAGCTGGGCTTTCTCGGCAGTGGTTGAGACCACCTCATGTACGGGGCCGGGGTCATTCGAGTACCGTCCTCCTCGTCGGAGCGGGCGGGCCGGGCGGGCCGGGCGGACCGGTCGGGCTCGTCGGACTCATCGGACTCGTCCCAGGGCCCCGCGTCAGGGGCCCGTCCCCGGGGAGGCAGCCGTGCAGCGGAACCGTGTGGCCCCCGCCGCCTCGGCCCCGGCACCGTCGAGGCTCCAGGACCAGTGCGCCTGGCGGGAGTTCGGTGCCCGGTTGCGGCACTGGCGGCGCCGGGCCGGGCTCACCCAGGCGCAGCTGGGCGCCGGGATCGGCTATGACCACACCGCGGTCAGCAAGATCGAGCACGGCGCCCGCCGGGTCACCCCGAGGGTCGCCGGGCGGATCGACGAACTCCTGCGCGCCGGGGGAGAGTTGGTCGCGGCCTGTCTGCGCGCCGAGACCGCCGAGCTGCCCCGGCCGGCCCCCTTCGCCCCCGGCCTGCTCCGGCCGCCGCTGCCCGGCGGCGCACCGGACGGCCCCGCCCCCGGTGGCCCGGTCTTCCTCGCGCCGGCCCGGCTGCCGGACTACGGACTGCTCTGCCCGCTGCACGACGCCGAGGGTTGCGAGGTGCCGCCGCCCGGCGAACTCGCCGCGCTGTACGCCGAGTTCTGCGCCACCGAGCCGGCTGTCGCGCCGCCGCTGGACGCCGCCACCGCGCACGCCCTGGCCGGGCTGCTCGCCGCCCAGCTGCGTGCCGGGGAGGCCGGCGCCCTTCCGGGACTGGTCGCCGCCGTGGAGCGGACCCTGGCGGTGGTGCTCGCCCGGCTGGCCGTCGCACCCGCCGCCCAGCGCCGTCCGCTCGCCCGGCTGGCCGCCGAACACGCCCACGCCGCCGGGGCGTTGCGGATGCAGGACGGCCGCAACGCCACCGCGATGGCCTGCTTCGACCGCGCCCTCACCTGGGCCGAACTGGCCGGGGACCAGGCCACCCAGGTGGGCACGCTCAGCGACCTGAGCATCCTGGCCCGGCTGGACGGCGATCCGGTGGCCGCGCTCGGCTACGCCCGGGAGATCGACAAGGTCGCCCCCGAGCGGGCGTGGGCCGGGGCGATGGGCCGGATCAGCGAGGCCCGCGCCCGGGCCCTGACCGGGGACGTGCGCGGCACCGTCCGGCAGATCGGCCTGGCCCGGGCGGACGTGGAGCACATCGGCGCCCGGGACGAGGCGGACGTCCCGTGGCTGTCCATCGCCTCGATGCGGCTGCGGGTGGAGTCCGCCGCGGCCGCCGCGTTGCGCGACCTGGCCGCCGCGGTGGACGATCCCCGGCTGGCCCGGCGGGCGCTGGCCGCCACCGAGACCGCGCTCGGTCTGCTCGGTCCGACCCAGCTGCCGTCCAGCCGCCTGCTGTTCACCGTCCGGGCGGCCGACTGCCATGCCTGTGCGCACGATCCGCGGGCGGCCGTCGAACTGCTGGGCCCCGCACTGGAGTCCGTCCCGGTGGCCGCGCTGCCCGCGCTGGTCGGGCACGAGCTGCGCGGCCTGCGGGGGCGCCTCGCGACACACGAGCCGCAGGCCGCCCGGCGGTTGGCGGAGCTGGCGGGCTCCTGAACCGGGGCGGGCTCGGGTAGCGGAGGTCCTGAGCGGGGGCGCGGGTGGTGAGCCCTCCGAGCGTTTCCCGCACCGCGCCCCGACGGCCGGCGGAGATCGGCCGAACGCGCCCCATTCACACCGGTCATACGTCAACTTCGTGCGCGGACCTTCCGCCGATCGGGTTATTCATGGCGTTAACACGTCGAATGACCGACCCCGCCAGCGGCTCCCGCTAGAGTCTCTGACGTTTCCATTCGTTAGTCCGCGAAGAACAAGGGGGAGCGTGCTGTCCGCCATCGCACGCCGGCTCGCCCATCCGCTTCTGCTCCTGGGGGTGCTGTGCACTGCCGTCGCGACACTGCGCTTCCACTGGGCGCCCGACCGGGTCTCCCCGCTCGTGCTGATCGCCGTCATCTGCTACCTGGCGGCGCTGGAGCGGGTGATCCCCCACCGGATCGACTGGCGCCCGAGCGGGCGTGAACTCCGCTGGTACGGGGCGTACTTCGTGCTGAGCATGCTCGGTGGCGGACTGGCCCAGGGGCTGGTGTCCGCGCTGGTGGAGGCGCTCGGGCCGAGCCGTCCGGCGCTGCCGTTCGCGGTGGAGATCCCGCTCGCCCTGCTGGTCGGCTCGCTCGGCGACTACCTGGTGCACCGCTGGTCGCACCACAACCGCTGGCTCTGGCGGCTGCACGGCGTGCACCACGTCCCGGCCAAGGTGAACGTCGCCAACAACGGCGTCAACCATTTCCTGGACGTGCTGTTCGCGCAGTCCGTGGTCCAACTACTGCTGGCGATGATCGGATTCTCGGCGGATTCTGTGTTCGTGGTCGGAATATTCGTCATGGCGCAGGGGTATTTCGTCCACGCCAACATCGACGTCCGCATCGGCTGGCTCGGTCACGTCCTGGCCGGCCCGGAACTCCACCGCCTGCACCACAGCACCGACCTCGCCGAAGCCGGCCACTACGCCTCCGACCTGTCGCTGTGGGACCACGTGTTCGGGAGCTTCACCTGGCGGCCCGGCCGGATCCCGGAAGCCGTCGGCCTCACCGACCCGACCGCGTTCCCGGCCACCGGCGAACTCGGCGCCACCCTGCTGCACCCCTGGCGCCGGACGAAGACCACCGAGCAGTCCGTCTGACCCCCCGGTCGGCCCGCCAGGCCGACGGCCGACCCGACGAGTCCCCGCCACCCGACGAGACCCGCCGGGCCCGGGTCCCCGCCCCCACGCCCCCCGCCCGGGCCCGCGCCGCCCCCACCACCACCCTCGGAATGGACCATGACGACCTCGCCCTTCGCCGTGCCCTGCGAACGGATCGCGATCACCGGCATCGGCTGCCGCCTGCCGGGACACGCCAACGACCACCGGACCTACTGGCGCAACCTGATCGAGGGCCGGGACTGTCTCACCGACACGCCCGCCGACCGGTACGACACCGGCACCCTGGGCAGCCGGGACCGGGCCAAGCCGGGGCGGCTGATCGGCGGCCGGGGCGGCTACATCGACGGCTTCGACACCTTCGACCCGGCCTTCTTCGGGATCAGCCCGCGCGAGGCCGAACACATGGACCCGCAGCAGCGCAAGCTCCTGGAGGTGAGCTGGGAGGCGCTGGAGGACGGCGGGCTGCGCCCCGGCGAACTGGCCGGGCGGGACGTCGGCGTCTACATGGGCGCCTTCACCCTGGACTGGAAGATCCTCCAGTTCGCCGACCTCGACTTCACCACCATCGCCGCGCACACCGCCACCGGCACCATGATGACGATGGTCTCCAATCGGATCTCGCACTGCTTCGACTTCCGCGGCCCCAGCGTCTCGATCGACACCGCGTGCAGCTCCTCGCTGGTCGCAGTCCACCTCGCCTGTCAGAGCCTGCTCCGCGGCGAGAGCGAACTCGCTCTGGCTGGCGGCGCGTTGCTGCACATGGCGCCGCAGTACACGATTGCCGAGACCAAGGGCGGCTTTCTCTCCGCCGACGGCCGCTCGCGCGCCTTCGACGCCGCCGCGGACGGCTACGTCCGGGCCGAGGGGGTCGGCGTGGTGGTGCTCAAACGGCTCTCCGACGCGCTGCGCGACGGGGACCAGGTGCACGCGGTGATCCTCGGCAGCGGCGTCAACCAGGACGGCCGCACCAACGGCATCACCGTCCCCAGTGCGGACGCCCAGGCCACCCTGATCGAACGGGTCTGCGCCGGGGCGGGTGTTCTGCCCGGAAGCCTGCAGTACGTCGAGGCGCACGGCACCTCCACCCCGGTCGGCGACCCGATCGAGGCGGCCGCGCTCGGCCGGGTGCTGGGCCTCGGCCGCCGCGAGGGGGAGCGCTGCTACGTCGGCTCGGTGAAGACCAATATCGGGCACACCGAGGCCGCGGCCGGCGTCGCCGGGCTGATCAAGACCGCGCTGGCGCTCAAGCACCGCCGCATCCCGCCGCACCTCAACCTGGAGCGGCCCAACCCCGCCATCGACCTGGCCGCGCTGCCCTTCGACATCCCGACCGCCGCCGTCGACTGGCCCGACCACCAGGGCCCGGCCCGGGCCGGCGTCAACTCCTTCGGCTTCGGCGGCACCAACGCCCACGTCCTGCTGGAGGAACCGCCGCCGCCCGCCCCCGTCGCCCCCGCGCCGCGGCCGGCCGTCACGGTGCTGCCGCTGAGCACCAGGGACGCCGCCGGACTGCCCGAACTCGCCGCCGCCGTACGGCAGGAGCTGGCCGACGGCGCCTGCCCGGCCGACCTCGGCCACACCCTGGCGCACCGCCGACAGCACCTGTCCGAGCGGCTCGCGGTGGTTTACTCCGGCCCCGCCGACCTGGCCGAGGCGCTGGCCGCCGTGGAACGCGGCGACGCCCACCCCGGGGTCGTCCAGGGCCGGGCCCGGGAGCGCCGACAGCGGCGCCTCGCCTGGGTGTTCACCGGCATGGGCCCACAGTGGTGGGGGATGGGCCGGGGCCTGTACGAGAGCGAGCCGGTCTACCGGGAGGCCGTCCGGGCGGTGGACGCGGAGATCCGCGCCCAGGCCGGCTGGTCGCTGCTGGCGGAACTCGGGCGCGACGAGGCCGACTCCCGGATGGCCGGGACCTGGCTCGCCCAGCCCGCCAACTTCGCCGTCCAGCTGGGCCTTTCGGCGCTCTGGCGCAGCCACGGGGTGCGCCCCGACGCGGTGGTGGGCCACAGCACCGGCGAGGTCGCCGCCTTCCACGAGGCCGGGGTCTACGACCTGGCCGACGCCGTCCGGGTGGTGCTCGCCCGCAGCGGGCTCCAGCAGCGGCTGGCCGGGACGGGCTCGATGCTCGCCGTCGGCCTGCCGGAGGCCGAGGCGGAGCGGCGGATCCGCCCGTACCGCGCCCTGGTCTCGCTCGGCGCCGTCAACAGCCCCTCCGCGGTGACCCTCGCCGGGGACGCCGAGGCGCTGCGCGAACTGGCCGGGGAACTCGACCGGCAGGGCGTGTTCGCCCGCTTCCTGGACGTCGAAGTCCCGTACCACAGCGTGCGGATGGACCCGATCCGGGGCGAACTGCTCGCCGCCCTGGCCGGGATCAAGCCGCAGCAGACGAAGCTGCCGCTCTACCTGACCGCCCGCGAGGGCCTCGCCCGGGGGCCGGAGCTGGACGGCGCCTACTGGTGGGGCAACGTCCGCAACCCGGTGCGCTTCCGGGCCGCCGTCGAGCGGATCGCCGAGGACGGGCACCGGCTGTTCCTGGAGGTCGGCCCGCACCCGGTGCTCGGGCACGCGATCCGCGAGTGCGCCGAGCAGGCACACCCCCTGCCGTCGATCCGCCGGCAGCAGGACGAACCCGAGCGCATCGCCCGCACCCTGGCCGAACTGCACACCCTGGGCGTCGAGTTGAGCTGGGACGCGCTGCACCCGGCCGGGCGCCCGGTGCCGCTGCCGAGCTACCCGTGGCGGCGCGAACGGTACTGGGTCGAGCCCAAGCCGGTCGAGCAGGTCCGGCTCGGGCGGCTCGACCACCCGCTGCTCGGCCGCCGCACCGCCGCCGCCCAGCCCACCTGGACCACCACGCTCGACCCCGAGCGGCTGCCCTACCTGGACGACCACCGGATCGAGGGCCGGGCGGTCTTCCCCGCCGCCGGGTACCTGGAGATGGCCGCCCAGGCCGTCCGGGCGCTGACCGGCGGCACCGAGGTGGTGCTGGCCGAGATCGAACTGCACCGGGCGCTGTTCCTCTCCGACACCGAGCCCGTCCCCGTCCAGCTCGGCTACGCCCCCGAGGACGCCCGCTTCACCATCGCCGCCACCCCGGCCGGCGGCGAACCCGTCGTGCACGCCGGCGGCCGGGTCCGCACCGGCCAGCGCCGCTCCCACGGGCCCGCCGCCGACCTCGACGCGCTGCGCGCCCGCGGACAGCGCCTCGACGGCCCCGACTGCTACCGGCGCCTGGCCGAGCGCGGCTACGACTACGGGCCCGCCTTCCGGGCCATGGCCGAGGTGTGGGCCGGGCCCGGCGAGGCGCTCGCCCGGATCCGCCCCACCGAACGGCTCGGCCCCGACGCGGCCGGCCACCACCTGCACCCCGTCCTGCTCGACGCCTGCTTCCAGACCCTGCTCACCACCCGGCTGCACGGGCCCGAGGACGGCGGCGTCCGGCTGCCCGTCTCCATCGAGGAAGTCCGGCTCGACGCCATCGGCGACCAGCCGCTCTGGGCGCACGCCACCGTCACCCGGGACGGCGGCGGCGAACTCCTCGGCGACCTCGCCCTGTACGCCGAGGACGGCACCCCGCTCGGCCGGATCACCGGCTTCAAGGCCGCTGACGTCACCCGGGCGGCCGGCTCGGTGGGCCTGGCCACCATCGACGGCTGGCTCACCGAACTCGGCTGGCAGGACGCCCCGGCCGGGCCCGCCGAGCAGCCCGTCGGCGACCTGCTGCTGTTCGCGGACGACGACGACGGCCTCGCCGAGCGGCTGGCCGCCCTGGCCGCCGAGCGCGGCGCCCGCGGCCACCTCGTCCGGCCCGGCGCCTCCTACACCCATACCGACGCGGCGAGCACCGTACGGCCCGACTCCGTCGAGGACCTCCGCCGGCTGTTCGCCGACCTGGACCCGTCCTACCGGACCGTCGCCCACCTGTGGAACCTCGACCTGCCCGCCCTCGACGCCACCGACCCCGGCCAGCTCGACCGGCTCGCCACCCTCGGCGCCTACTCGCTGATCACCCTCGCCCAGGCGCTGCCCGCCGCCCGCCCCGACGGCCGGCTGCACATCGTCACCCGGGGCACCCAGGCGGCCCGTCCGGGCGACCGGGTCGAACCGCTCGGCGCCCCCGCCTGGGGCATCGGCCGGGTGCTCTGGCAGCAGGAACTCGTCGCGCAGCGCGGCCGGCTGATCGACCTGGACCTCGCCGCCCCGGCCGCCGGACAGGCCGAGGCCCTGCTCGCCGAACTCGCCGCCCACCAGGACGGGGAACAGGAACTCGCCCTGCGGGCGGGCCGCCGGCTCACCAGCCGGCTGCGCCCCGCCGAGGGCCTCACCCGGCCGCTGCCGCCGGTGCTGCGCCCGGACGGCAGTTACCTGGTCACCGGAGCCTTCGGCGCCCTCGGCCGGCTGCTCTGCCGTACCCTGGTGCGCCGCGGCGCCCGGCGGCTCGTCCTGGTCGGCCGCACCGCCCTGCCCCCGCGCGCCGAGTGGCACACCGTCGACCCGACGACCCCGGCCGGCGAGCGGATCGCCTTCCTGCGCGAACTGGAGGCGCTCGGCGCCGAGCCGCTGCTCGCCGCGGTGGACGTCACCGACGGGACTGCCCTGGCCGACTGGCTCGCCGAGCACCGGCAGCGCCGGCTCCCGCCGGTCCGCGGGGTGTTCCACCTCGCCGGACAGGTCAGGGACACCCTGCTGGCGCAGATGGACCGCCCCGCCTTCGACGCCGGGTACGCCCCCAAGGTGGCCGGCGCCCACCTGCTGCACCGGCTGCTGGCCGACGAACCACTCGACCACTTCGTGCTGTTCGCCTCCGTCGCCTCGCTGCTCACCACCGCCGGACAGACCAACTACGCGGCCGGCAACGCGTTCCTGGACGCCCTCGCCCACCACCGCCGGGCCGCCGGCCTGCCCGCGCTCAGCCTGGACTGGGGGCCCTGGGCCACCGGCATGATCGAGGAACTCGGCCTGGTCGCCCACTACCGCGACGCCCGCGGCATGAGCTCGCTCCCGCCGGAGGCCGGCACCGCCGTCCTGGAACGCGTCCTCGGCCAGGACCGCGCCCAACTGCTGGTCGCCACCGTCGTCGACTGGCCGACCTTCCTCGCCTGGTACCCCGCGCCGCCGCCGCTGGTCGCCGAACTGGCCGCGAACGCCGCCGAGCGGGCCCCGGCCGAGCGCGGCGGCTTCCTGGACGACTACGGCGCCGCCGATTCGCAGACCCGCCGCCGGCTGGTCACCGAACGGTTCACCGCGGCCGCCGCCGCCGTGCTGCGCACCGGCACCGAGCGGATCACCCCCGACACCGGACTCGGCGCCCACGGGCTGGACTCGCTGCTCGCCATGGAGCTGCGCGCCCGGGTGCACGGCGAACTCGGCGTCGCCCTGCCGGTGGTGGCACTGCTCAGCAACGGCACCGTCGCCGACCTGGTCGAGCTGCTCACCGAGGGACTGGCCGAGCGGCTCGCCGCCGAGGGCGGCCCCGAGCGGGCCGAGGTCGCGCCGCACACCGACGAGTCGCGCTACCCGCTCACCCACAACCAGCAGGCGCTGTGGTTCCTGCGCCAGCTGCACCCGGACGGCTTCGCGTACAACATCGGCGGCGCCGTCGAGGTGCGCGCCGAACTCGACCCGGAGCTGATGTTCGCCGCCTTCGCCTTCCTGGTCGCCCGGCACCCCGGACTGCGCGCCGCGTTCACCGCCGAGGAGGGCCGCCCCGTCCAGCGGATCCGCGCCGAAGTCGTCGCCGACACCGGGCTGTTCGACGTCGAGGGCCGCCCCTGGGAGGAGATCCACGAACTGATCGTCCGCGAGTACCGGCGGCCGTACGACCTCGCCGAGGACCCGCTGGTACGGCTGCGGCTGTTCCGGCGCGGGCCGGACCGCTGGGTGCTGATGAAGGCCGTCCACCACATCGTCTCGGACGCGATCTCCACCTTCACCTTCATCGAGGAGCTGTTCGAGGTCTACCAGGCGCTGCGCCGGGGCCGCACCCCCGAACTGCCCCCGGTGGCCGCCCGCTACCTGGACTTCCTCAACCACCAGAACCGCTTCCTGGCCGGGCCGCAGGCGCAGCGGATGCTCGACTACTGGCGCGGCCACCTGCCCGCCGGGGTGCCCGTCCTCGCCCTGCCCACCGACAAGCCGCGCCCGGCGGTGCAGACCCACAACGGGGCCTCCGAGTTCTTCCGGCTGGACGGCGAACTGACCGCGCGGGTGCAGGAGATGGCGCGGGAGCACGGCGCCACCCCGTTCATGGTGCTGCTCAGCGCCTACTACCTGCTGCTGCACCGCTGGTCCGGGCAGCCGGACATCGTGGTCGGCAGCCCGGTCACCGGCCGCACCCAGGAGGAGTTCGGCTCGGTCTACGGCTACTTCGTCAACCCGCTGCCGCTGCACGTCAGCCTGGCCGGCGAACCGACCGTGGCCGAGCTGATCGCCCGGGTACGGGAGAGCGTGCTCGGCGGGCTGGACAACCAGGAGTACCCGTTCCCGCTGCTGGTCGAGCAGCTGGGCCTGCAGCACGACCCGAGCCGCTCCGCGGTGTTCCAGGCGATGTTCATCCTGCTCACCCACAAGGTCGCCGTGGAGCGCTTCGGCTACCGCCTGGAGTACATCGAACTCCCGGAGGAGGAAGGACAGTTCGACCTGACCCTGTCCGCCTACGAGGACCGCGCGGACGGCTGCTACCACTGCGTCCTCAAGTACAACTCCGACCTCTTCGAGCCCGGCACCGTCCGGCGCCTGGCCGCGCACTACCGCAACCTGCTGGACGCCATGACCCGGGCCGCCGAGGACGAACCGGCCGGCCGGCTGCCGATGCTGGACCAGGCCGAACGGCGCCGCATCCTGGACGAGTTCAGCGGCGCCGGGCGGCGGACCGACCACGACGTGCCGCTGCCCGAACTGATCGCCAAGGCCGCCGCCGAGCACCCGGAGGCCGTCGCCGTGGTCGCCCCCGGGCGGGACGCCGTCCGGCGGCTGAGCTACGGCGAGCTGGACCGGCAGTCCCGGCGGGCCGCCACCCGGCTGCGTGAACTCGGGGCCGGCGAGGGCACGGTGGTCGCGGTCTGCCTGGACAAGTCGCCCGAGCTGATCACCACCCTGCTGGCGGTCTGGCGGGCCGGCGCCGCCTACCTGCCGCTCGACCCCGGCCACCCGGCCGACCGGCTGGCCTACCAGGTGGCCGACGCCGGCGCGGCCCTGGTCGTGGTGGACGAACGGCAGCCCCTCCCGGCCGAACTGCCCGCCCGGCCGGTCACCCTGGAGGAGCTGTCCCGCCCCGCCGAGGTGAACGGACCGCTGCCCCCCGCCGACCCGGACCGGCCCGCGTACGTGATCCACACCTCCGGTTCCACCGGGCGCCCCAAGGCCGTCCGGGTCGACCACCGCAACCTGGCCGCCGCGACGGCCGGCTGGCGCGCCGAGTACCGGCTGGACACCGAGGCCCGGGTGCACCTCCAGATGGCCGGCAGCGCCTTCGACGTGTTCTCCGGCGACCTCGCCCGGGCACTCGGCACCGGCGGCACCCTCGTCCTGGTCGACCGCGAACTGCTCTTCGACACCGCCCGGCTCTACCGGGTGATGCGCGAAGAGGCCGTGGACTGCGGCGAGTTCGTGCCCGCCGTGGCCCGCGCCCTGCTGGCCCACTGCGAACGCTCCGGGCAACGGCTGGACTTCCTGCGGCTGCTGGTCGTCGGCTCCGACTCCTGGAAGGCCGCCGAACACCGCCGGCTGCGCGCCCTGTGCGGCCCGGCGACCAGGCTGGTCAACTCCTACGGCCTGACCGAGGCCACCGTGGACAGCAGCTACTACGAGGGCGGCGCCGAGGACCTGGAACCCGGCCGGATGGTCCCGATCGGGCGCCCCTTCCCGAACAGCGAACTGTACGTGCTGGACCGCTACGGCGAGCCCGTCCCCGCCGGGGTGGCCGGCGAACTGTGGATCGGCGGCGCCGGCGTCGCGGCCGGCTACCTGAACGACCCGGAGCAGACCGAACGGCGCTTCCGGAGCCTCGACCTGGACGGCACCCCCCGGCGGCTCTACCGCACCGGCGACCTCGGCCACTGGGACACCTCCGGCACCGCGCACCTGCTCGGCCGGATCGACAACCAGGTCAAGGTGCGCGGCCACCGGATCGAACCGGGCGAGATCGAGGCCCACCTCACCGCCCGGCCCGAACTCGCCGAGGCCTGCGTGACGATCCGCCAGGACGGCTCCGGCGAGGCGGTGCTGGCGGCCTACCTGGTGCCCGCCGAGGGCGTCGAACTGGACCGCCGCGAACTGCGCCGCCACCTCGCCGAACACCTGCCCACCGTGATGATCCCCTCCTACCTCACCGAACTCCCCGCCCTGCCGCTCACCCCGAACGGCAAGATCGACCTCGCCGCCCTGCCCGAGCCCGAGGCCGACACCGGCGGAGCGCGGCACGAACCGCCCGTCACCCTCTACGAGGTGCGGGTCGCCGAGCACTGGCAGAAGCTGCTCGGACTGGCCGAAGTCGGCCTCCAGCACGACTTCTTCGAGCTCGGCGGCAGCTCCATCCGACTGATCGAACTGATCCACCACCTGCAGACCGAGTTCAACATCGGCATCCCGGTCGGCCTGCTGTTCAAGGTCACCACCCTGCACGGCATGGCCCGCACCGTCGAGCAGATCATCACCGGCGAGGTGGCCGGCGGCCAGCCCCACCTGTGGTTCAACGCCGAGGCGCCCGAGGAGCGCACGCTGTTCTGCTTCCCGCCGGCCGGCGGGCACGGCCTGGTCTACCGGCAGCTCGCCGCCCACCTGCCCGGCCACCGGATCGCCGCCTTCAACTACCTGACCGGCGAGGACAAGACCGCCCGCTACGCCGACCTGGTCGAGGCGCTGCACCCGGACGGGCCGTACCTGCTGCTCGGCTACTCGCTCGGCGGCAACCTCGCCTTCGAGGTGGCCAAGGAGCTGGAACGGCGCGGCCGCACCGTCGACGCGCTGCTGCTGGTGGACGCCTACCGCGTCCTGGACGCCTTCGACCTGGGCGCGGAGCACGTGGCCGTCTTCGAACGCGAACTCCGGGACCACCTGCACCGGCACACCGGCTCCCGGATCGTCGCCCAGGAGACCCTCCACCAGGCCCGGGACTACCTGGAGTTCTGCAGCCGCACACCCAACACCGGCACGGTCCGGGCCCGGTTGGAGGTGGTCTGCGAGCGGGAGCGGCTCATCCTCCACACGGCCGGCGAACCGGGCTCCTGGCACGGCGCCTCCACCACCGGCACCGCCGTCCACCCGGGCCACGGCAGCCACTCCGAGATGCTGGACGGCGAGTACGCCGCCCGCAACGCCGAACTGGCCGCCGCCCTGCTGGCCGCCGACCCGGTCGTCGGCCTGGCTGTCGACCCGGCTGTCGACCCGGCCGGCGATCTCCCGATGGCCGACCTGCTGACCGGAGGCGGCGTCGATGGCCGCGGCTGACCACGGGCCGGACTGGTCCGTCCGGGAGCGGGCCACCGCCGGCCCGCCCCGGGTGATCGTGATCGGGGCCGGCCTGGCCGGCCTCGCCACCGGCTGCTACGCCCAGATGAGCGGACTGGAGACCCGGATCTTCGAGAAGCACGTGCTGCCCGGCGGCTGCTGCACCGCGTGGTCCCGGCAGGGCTACCTCTTCGACTACTGCATCGACTGGCTGATCGGCACCGCCGAGGGCGCCGGCGCCCACCAGGTCTGGCGCGAACTCGGCGCCCTGGACGGCAAGTCGGTGACCCACTTCGACACCTTCAACCGGGTCGTCGACGAACACGGCCGGGCCGTCACCTTCCACACCGACCCGGACCGGCTGGAGGCCCACCTGCTGGACCTCGCCCCCGGCGACGCCGCGCCGATCCGGGCCTTCTGCCGGGACCTGCGCCGCTTCGCCGCCATCGACCTGCCCTGGGACCTCACCCCGCCGCCGCTGCGGACCACGGCCGAACGGCTGCGCACCCTGCGCGCCGTGCTGCCCGCCTTCCGGCTGTTCTGGCGCACCGCGGCCACCCCGATGAGCCGCTTCGCCGAACGCTTCCAGGACCCCCTGCTGCGCCGGGCCTTCCCCACCATGTTCCTCCAGGAGCCGGCCGGCTTCCCGCTGCTGCCCTACCTCTACACCCTGGCGGCCGCCCACACCGGTAACGCGGGCTTCCCGCAAGGTGGTTCGCTCGGACTGGCCCGCTCGGTGGAGGAGCGGTACACCTCGCTCGGCGGGGTGATCGGCTACCGCCGCCGGGTCGACCGGATCCTGGTCGAGGACGGACGCGCCATCGGCGTCGAACTGCGCGACGGCACCCGGCACTTCGCCGACCACGTGGTGGCCGCCTGTGACGGCCCGACGGTGCTCGACCGGCTGCTGCGCGGCCGGTACTCCAGCCCCGCCACCGACCGGCTGTACGGCGAACTGCTGGACAAGCCCGGCAACCTCTACCCGGCGGTGGTCTCCGCCTTCGTCGGCGTGGACGGCCCGCTGCCGGCCGGCGAACCGCACAGCACCACCTACCTGCTGACACCCGAGGACGGCGCCCGGCTGCCCGGTTCGCTCCAGCACAGCCTGGTGGTGCAACTGCGCTCGAACTACGCGGAGGGCTTCGCGCCGCCCGGCAAGTCGGTGCTGCACTGCACCTACTTCAGCGACTACCGCTCCTGGAAGGAACTGCGGATCCGCGACCGCCGGGCCTACCGGGAGCGCAAGCAGCACGTGGCCTCGTTCGTCCGGGAGTTCCTGGAGCGGACCCACCCTGGGATCGGCGCGCGGATCGAACTGGTCGACGTCGCCTCGCCGGTGACCACCGAACGGTTCACCGGCAACACCTACGGCAGCATCCTCGCCTGGCAGGCCTTCTCCGAGGCCGAGGACGCCGCCAACCGGCTGGTCAACCGGGACCGGATGCGGCTGCCCGGACTCAGCGGCTTCTCGATGGCCGGCCAGTGGGCCTCGCTCGGCGGCCTGATCCGGGCCGCCACCAGCGGACGGTACGCCGCCCAGTACCTCTGCCGGGAACTCGGCCGGCCGTTCCGGGCCTGGCCCAGCGACGACAGGGAACCCTGGCACCCGGGCAAGTGGGGCCGGCTGCCGCAACTCGACGTGGCCACCTTGGGAGTGAGCGAATGAGCCCCCGGCAGTCCGTGATCATCGTCGGCGGCGGCCTCGGCGGCCTGTCCACCGGCTGCTACGCGCAGATGAACGGCTACCGCACCCGGATCCTGGAGATGCACGAGCTGCCCGGCGGCTGCTGCACCGCCTGGGACCGCGGCGAGTTCACCTTCGACTGCTGCGTCAGCTGGCTGCTGGGCAGCGGCCCGGGCAACGAGATGCACCGGATCTGGCTGGAACTCGGCGCACTGCAGGGCAAGCGGATGCGCAACTTCGACGTCTTCAACGTGGTGCGCACCCGGGACGGCCGGGCGGTCCACTTCTACTCCGACCCGGACCGGCTGGAGGCCCACCTGCTGGACCTCGCCCCCGAGGACGCCCGGCAGATCCGGCAGTTCTGCGCCGGCCTGCGCCGGTTCCGCCTGGCGCTCGCCCGGTACCCGTTCCTCAAGCCGGTCGGGCTGATGGGCCGGTGGGAGCGCTGGCGGATGCTCGCCTCCTTCCTGCCGTACGTCAACGTGATCCGGCGCTCGATCTCGGTGCTGATGAGCGACTACTCGGCCCGGTTCCGCAGCCCGCTGCTGCGCGAGGCGTTCAACTTCGTGCTGTACGAGCAGCACCCCAACTTCCCGGTGCTGCCGACGTACTTCCAACTCGCCTCGCACGCCGGGCAGTCCGCCGGCGTGCCGGAGGGCGGCTCGCTCGGGCTGGCCCGCTCGATCGAGCAGCGCTACCGGCGGCTCGGCGGCGAGATCACCTACAACGCCAAGGTGACCGAGATCCTGGTCGAACGGGACACCGCCGTCGGGGTGCGGCTGAGCGACGGGCGCGAGCTGCGCGCGGACATCGTGGTGGCCGCCTGCGACGGCCGCACCACGATGCTGGACCTGCTCAAGGGCCGCTACCTGAACGACACCTACCGCCGGCTCTACACCCAGACGCTGACCGAGCCGGGCATGGTCTTCCCCGGCTACCTGACCGTCTTCCTCGGCCTGCGCACGCCCTTCCCGGCGGGCGACCCGTGCACCACCTACCTGCTGGACGACGACCTCGCGGCCCGGCTCACCGGCATCCGGCACCCCAGCATCAACATCCAGTTCCGCAGCCGGCACTACCCCGAGCTGTCGCCCGCCGGGACCACCGTCGTCTACGCCAGCTACTTCTGCGACATCGCCCCCTGGCGGGCGCTGAGCACCGGCCCCGAGCAGGCGCCCCGGCTGCGGCGCGGCGAGGAACTGCACACCCTGCCGGTCGGCCGGGGCCGGGAGTACCAGCGGGAGAAGCGCCGGGTCCGCGACGCCGTCATCGAGTTCCTGGACGGCCACCACCCCGGGCTGCGGGACGCGGTGGCCGTCAAGGACGTCTCCACACCGCTCACCCAGGTCCGCTACACCGGCAACTACGACGGCACGGTGCTCGGCTGGCAGCCCTTCGTGGAGAGCGGGGAGACCCTGGAGGAGGAGATCAAGCGCAACGGCCCGGGGCTGCCCGGCCTGGCCAACTTCTACCTCTCCGGCGTCTGGGCGACCACCGGCGGCCTGATCCGCGCGGCCGCCGCCGGCCGGCACGTCGTCCAGTTCATCTGCCGCGACGACGGCCGGCCGTTCACCGCCGAGGTGGACGACAGCGCGCCACCGCCCACCCTGATCACCGACCCGGTCGGGCTCGACGACCGGCAGTTTGGAGTCACTTCGTGAGCCTGTCCCTGACGACCGTCGAGAAGGTGCGGATCGAGAAGTGGGTCGTCCGCGCGCACGTGGACGGCGTACCGGACGTGGACCGGATGTACGAGAAGGTCGTGGAGGAGGTGGACGTCCGGCTCGCCGAGGACGAGATGCTGCTGCGCACGCGCTACGTGTCGGTGGACCCGTACCTCCAGGGGATCGCGCTGGACACCCCGGTCGGCGACCACATGGGCGCCGACTCGATCATGGAGGTGGTGCGGGCCGGGCCCGCCGCGCGGTTCGCGGTCGGCGACCTGGTCCAGGGCTTCGGCGGCTGGCGCAGCCATGTGATCAGCGACGGCGCCGCCGTGCCCTGGCAGACCGGCACCTTCCCGATGGTCTTCCCGGCGTACCGGCGGCTGGACCGCGCGGACTACGACGAGCAGCTGCCGATCACCACCGCGCTCGGCGTGCTGGGCGGGCCCGGGATGACGGCCTGGGGGACGGTGGAGAAGTTCCTCGATGTCCGGCCCGGGCTGACGGTGCTGGTCAGCGGGGCCAGCGGCGCCGTCGGTTCGGTGGTCGGCCAGCTCGCCCGGCACCGGGGCGCCCGGGTGATCGGCACCACGGCGACCCCGGCGAAGGCCGGCCGGCTGCGGGAGCTGGGCTTCGACGCGGTGCTGGAGTACCGGGACGGCGACGACCCGGAGCTGCTGGCGAAGGAGCTGGCCCGGCTCGCCCCGGACGGCATCGACCGCTACTTCGACAGTCTGGGTGGGGCGCTCACCGACCTGGTCTTCGGGATGCTCGCGGTGGACAGCCGGGTGGCGGTCTGCTGGCAGTGGGGCAGCCAGGTCGGCGGCGAGTGGGTGGGCCCCCGGCTGCTGCCGATGATCATGTTCCCGCGCACCGTGATCCGCGGCATCTTCTCGCTGGAGTGGTTCACCGAGGAGAACTGGGTGGCGCTGCGGCGGGACCTCGGCGCCCTGGTGCGCAGCGGGGAGCTGAGCTACCAGCAGACCGTGCACCGGGGGTTCGACAGCATCCCGGCGGCGTACCGCAGCCTCTACCTGGACCGGTCGGCGAGCCGGGGGAAGGTACTGGTCGAGCTGTGAACGCGGGCGCGTCGGCGGCACTCGCCTGGTGGCTGGTGCGGCGGGGGCGGACCACGGTGTAGCCCCGGTACGGGGGCGGAGTTGTCCTCGGCCGCCCAGGAGCCCGCCACGATCAGGTACTGGCCGAGCGCGTTGCGGCGCCGGTCGCGCGGTTCGGTCAGGCGGTGATCCCGGCCGCGCGCAGGCGGCGCTCCACCTCCTCCCAGGTCGGAGTGGCCGGGGCCGTCCGGTGGGCGCCCATGCCCTTGTCCTTGAAGCCGCTGGAGGTGGAGACGCAGACCACCGGGCCGTCGTCCGGGGCCTGCGCGCCGAGGCTGCGCAGCCCGGCCAGTCCGGCCGCCGCGGACAGCTCGGCCCACAGCCCGGCGCCGGCCATCTCGCGCTGGGCGTCCGCGAGTTGACCGTCGTCCAGGGTGAGCGCCGCACCGCCGCTCTCGCGCACCGCCAGCACGCCCCGGTAGCCGCTGACCGGGGAGGCGATCGAGTAGGCCGCGCTCGGGCCGACCGTCACGTGCGCGGCCGGCAGGCCCTCGGCGATCGCACGGTGCAGCGGGCCGGAGGCCGCCGACTCGCAGGCGAAGATCCGCGGCACCCGGTCGGCGAGGCCCAGCCGGCGCAGCTCGACGAATCCCTTCCACACCCCGAACAGCAGCTCGCCGTACCCGGTCGGGACGAACACCGCGCTCGGCACGCCGACGTCCTGGAAGATCTCGTACGCGACGGTCTTGTAGCCCTCGGGGCCGTACGCGTGGCCGGTGTGGGTGGGCGTCAGGTTGCTGACCGGGTGCAGGCCGAGCCGCTCCACCACCTGGCGCAGCAGCGGCCAGCGGGCCTCCCACGGGACGGGCAGCACCACGGCGCCGTAGGCGTTCAGGAAGGCGTCCACGGCGGGCGGGGTGTCCGGGCCGGTGAACACCACGCAGGGCAGTCCGGCGCGGGCGGCGTAGGCGGCCGCCGAGGCGCCGTGGTTGCCCGAGGAGGCGACCGCGATGCCGGGCGCGCCGGCGCCGACGGCGGCGCTGGTGGTGCAGCGGTTCAGCCGGTCCTTGTGGCTCCAGGTCGGATTGCGGGACTCGTCCTTGACGTACACGCCCGGCCCGAGCTCGACCAGCGGGGTGGCGCCCTCGCCGAGGCCGGGGGCGAGCAGCGGGGGCAGCAGCGGCGCCCAGCGCTCCAGGCCGCCGCGGGCCCGGACGGGGGCGAACAGGGCGGCCGGGTCGACCTTGTCGTAGGCGTAGTCGACCTCGACCGGGTAGGAGACGTCCGCCGTGCCGGTGCGCGGGCAGCCCGAGGTCAGCGGGGGCCAGAGGGGGTAGTCGAGCGTGGGGTCGCCGAGCGAGCGCTGGCCGGTTGCGAGGGAGTCGTCGGTTGCCATGTAAGCAGCCTAGGGCGGTTTAGGGTGCTACCGGGTGGGTTTTTGAATCTTGGCCGACAGGGCACACTGACGGGGATGTCCGAACACGGACAATGGAACGGCGGCTTGGGAGCGGGATGGACAGCGGGATTCGGGCGATGGTCGACGCGGTCGACGAGGCGCGGCGGCAGCTGCGGGAGAACGCCCTGCCGAAGGCGAAGGACAGCGGGCGGGACAAGGTCCCGGCGGCGGAGGCGGCCGTGATGTTCGGCTCGCTCGCCGATCTGGTGGAGGTCGCGGGCGAGCTGGCGGCGGCGCTCTCCGAGCGGATGGCCACGGCGCAGAGCCCCAAGGCCTACCACCTGGCGGGCGTGCGGCTCAGGGACGAGGCGGACAACCTGCGGGAGGCGGAGCGGGAGGTCACCAAGCGGGTCGGCTGAGCGTGCCACGGCCGCCGGTGCCCCGGGTGGGGCGCCGGCGGCCGCTTCGGCGGGGCGGTGGCAGTGGCCGGTTCGGCGGGTCGGTGGCGGTGGCTGCTTCGGCGGGGCGGTGGCGGCTCAGCGGTGGCCGGAGAACTGCACCACCTGCTGGTACGTCGGGCGGTTCTGCCAGGTCGTCTTGTCGTCCGTCACCCCGCCCAGCGGGCGCTGGATGATGGTGTCGGCGCACCACTGGTCGCCCGCCGCGCAGTCCGTGTCGCCCGGGTAGACCTGGGCGGGGGTCTGGGCGGCGGCTTGGGTGAGAGTGGTCAGCAGGACGTTGCGGCAGGCGGTGAGGTCGCCCCCGCCGCAGAAGGGACGGGCCAGCGGGCCGGCGACCGGGTCGCCGAGGACGGCGCGCAGGTCCTTGTCCAGGTAGCTCCACCAGCCGTACTGGAAGGCCGAACCCTTGTGCGGGATCGACTCGTTGGCACTGACCGGCCCGCCCGCCGTCGCCCCGCCCTGGCCGCCGGACGGGGACTCGTTGATCTGCAGCGCGCCGGTCAGCGAGCCGAACAACCGGTCGCCGAGGCCCGGTCGCATCACCCCGTCGGCGACCAGCGGCCACCAGGCGTCCATCACCCGGATCGCGGCCGCGTCCGCGTAGCTGTGGCTGCCCGGCGAGGTCTCCTTGCGCTGGTCGCCGTCGGCGAGCCAGGCCTCCAGCTGCTGAAGGGCGGTGGCGGCGGCCGGATCGGTGACCGGTGCGCTGCGCAGCACCCGGATCAGGTCGGGCAGCACGTCCTCGGCCCGCAGATCGGCCAGAGCGGCGCCCTCCATCGCCTGGGTGAGGGTGACCCGGCTCGCCTTTCCGCCGTTCCGCAGCAGGGACTTGACCCGGTCGTCCAGCAGGTTGGCCCGGTGCACCGAGCCGTTGCCGAAGCCGGCCGCGGTGAAGCCGTCCGCCTGCTTGTTGTTCCAGGAGACGTAGTAGTCCTGGTTGACGGACTGCGGGTGCTCGGCCGGCGGGGTGTACCGGGCGGTGTTGGTGACCGGGTCGAAGTCGGCCCACTCGTAGGCGGGCTGGGCGAGCACCGGCAGCCCGGCGTCGACCCCGGGAGCGCGGACCGGGTTGCTGCCGGAGTTGTAGTAGGCGATGTCGCGGGAGTCGGCGTAGAACCAGTTGAAGGTGTAGTTGATGTCCTGCGCCGCCCGCTGGAAGCTCGGGGCGTCGTGCACCGCGCCCGGGTCGTTCAACTCCTGGAAGCCGATGATGGAATCGGCCTCGTGCCGGTAGGTGGAGCGCAGCGAGGTGAAGGCGACCGGCGCGCCGCCCACGGTGCCGCGGGCCGTCACCAGCCCGTAGTTCGAGCGGTACGCCACCAGGGTGTACGAGCCGGCCGGGGTGGAGTCGGCGGTGGTCGGGCTCCACACGTCCTTGCGCTCCAGCCGGTCGAAGGGCAGGCACTGACCGTGCCAGAGATAGGAGTTGGCGGCCGTGGTGACCGGCGAGCCGTCGGTGGTGCAGAGCGGGACGGCGTAGGTGTCGGTGATGTCCTGCCCGGCGGAGGTGGCGCTCCACGCGTAGTCCTGGCCGCGGCCGAGCTGCACGTAGAAGCTGAGGCCGGCGAAGGCCGCGCCGCGGGCACTGATCCCGGGGCCCTGGATCTCCTCCAGCATCAGCAACTGCGGTGCGAAGTAGCCGGTTTGGGGACCGAACACGGCGACCGGGTGGCCGTCGTCGGTGTGGGCGCCGGAGACCAGCAGGGCGTTGGACATGCCGTGCTTGGCGGTGAGCAGGTTGCCGGGCAGGACGCCCTTCGCCGCGGTTGACGCGGTGTTCGCGGACCCGGTGGCGTCGTAGATCATCCGCTCGGGCACCACCGAGCCCGGGTCGGGCATTGCCTGGCCCTGCGGGGCGTCGGGCACCGTCGCGTACGGGAAGCTCTGCCCGTCGTGCAGGGTCCGGACCGCCTCCGGGTCGTCGGCCTCGCGCAGCGACGTCCACACCGCGTCCCCGGCGTCCTTGCCGTACCGCGCCTCGGCGGCCGACTTGACCTGGGCGGAGGCCAGTTCGCCGCCGCCACCGGAGCCGAACAGCGCGCCGACCACCGAGGCGAGGGCGACCAGGTCGGTCAGCTTGAAGGGCTCGATCGAACCGGCGTTGGTGATCGGGTCGATGTGCCCGGTGAGGTCGTACTCGCCGGGGAACGTCCGGCCGTTGTACGCCGCGGAGACGTACTGGTTGATGCCGTCCAGGTACGCGTTGGCGTCCGCCAGCGCCTGGGTGGCCCGGCCGCCACGCGCGGCCAGCGCGTCGATCTGCTGCTGCAACTCGGCCTCGGTGTACGGCGCGGCCTGCCAGAAGCTCTGCTCCAGCTGCCGGTTGGCGGCGGCGCCGCCCGCGAAGCCGGACAGCTGGCCCCGGCCGACGTGCCGGAACAGGTCCATCACCCACAGCCGGTCCTGCGCGGCGGCGTAGCCCGCGCCGAACTCGGTGCCGTACCGGGTGGTGCCGCTGATGTGCGGCACCCCGGTGGCCTTGTCGCGCACGATCGTCACGTCCGGGCGCGGGGTCGCGGTGCTGGCCACCTGGTCGGCGGGGACGCCGAACGAGGCGTCGTTGAAGAAGCCGCGCAACCCGGCCTCGGTCAGCCCCGGATAGCCGGAGGCGAGCGCGGAGTACGG
This sequence comes from Kitasatospora sp. NPDC023176, assembly GCF_055560495.1. NCBI lineage: Bacteria > Bacillati > Actinomycetota > Actinomycetes > Kitasatosporales > Streptomycetaceae > Kitasatospora > Kitasatospora sp. NPDC023176. Next base: position 38,807 of record NZ_JBVHIP010000019.1, read on the forward strand.
GCCCAACTGGTCGTCGGTGTGCGCGGGGCGGCTGCCGAACATCCGGTTGAGCAGGATCTCGGCGAGCGTCGCGTTGCCGTTCTCACCGGGCGGCAGGATGTCGGTGCACCGGCCGCCGCAGTAGTCGGGTGCCGCGGCGGGGGACGCGGTCGCGGTCGTGGGGGTGGTGAGGGCGGCGGTCACGAACAGGGCCGCCGCGAGGGCGACGGCCGCCGCCCTCGGGAATCTGCTGGAGTGTCGGAGGCGGTGCGGGCGTGTGCGTGGGGGCATGGCGAGCTCCTCCGTCGAAGCCACGGGGAGTCGACGGTAGGGGCGCTACTGGACGGTTGGCTAGTGGCGTGCATGCCATTTCGTCTGCGATGTGGCGGAGTTGGGGCGCGACGGGCCGCCGGCCCGCCGAGTCGGGGGGCGGTGGGTGGGCCGGCAGCCGGGGAGAGGCTGCCGGCCCGGTGCCGTGCCCGGCTCAGTCGGGCAGGTGCGGGGGCGGGTGCGGCCGTCAGGGCTTGAGGACCAGGCGGATGGGGTTGCCCTCCTTGCGCTCCAGGGCCTCGACGGCGCGGGCGGCGTCGGCGAGGGGGAAGGTGCCGCTGACGGAGCGGGCGAAGTCCAGTCGGCCGCCGCGGACCAGGGCGACCAGGTCGATGACGTCCTGGCCGTCGGAGCCGTAGTGGCCGAGGATCTGTTGGCGCAGGTAGCTGACCCGGGTGCCGTCGGTGACGGTCAGTGGCTGGTCGGTGAGGCCGACGAGGACCAGGCGGCCGCGTTCGCCGAGGGTGGCCATGGCCTGCTGGCGGACCGGGGCGACGCCGGCGAAGTCGAAGGCGGCGGAGAGCGGGCGGCCGCCGGTGGCCGCCCGCAGCTGTTCGGTGAACCGGGGGTCGGCCGGGTCGAGGGCGGCGTCGGCGCCGAAGGCGAGGGCGCGGTCGCGGGCGGCCGGGAGCGGGTCGACGGCGACGATGGGGAAGGCGCCGACGGCGCGCAGCAGCTGGACGCCGTGGGCGCCGAGTCCGCCGACGCCCCAGACGCCGACGGCCTCGGCGGGGCGGACGGCGCCGGTGCCGGTGATCGCGGCCCACGGGGTGGAGACCGCGTCGGGGATGAAGCAGGCCTGCTCGAAGGGGAGTTCGTCCGGGATCGGGACGAGCGTGGTGGCGGTGGCGAGCGTGTACTCGGCCCAGCCGCCGTCGTAGTCCACGCCGCGGGTGTACAGCCGGCCGTTGCGGGTCTCGCCGGCCTGGAGCAGGACCCGGTCGCCGACGGCGGCGGTGGTCACGGCCTCGCCGAGGGTGTGCACGGTGCCCGCGACCTCGTGGCCGAGGGTGACCTTGTCGCCGTCGAGGAGGAACGGCTTGAGGGTGCCGTCGATCAGGTGGACGTCGGAGAGGCAGACGCCGGCGGCCTCGACCTTGATCAGCACCTCGCCCGGGCCGGGTACCGGGACGGGCACCTCCTCGACGGCGAAAGCGCCCTTGGCGACGTCGAGGCGGCCGGCGAGCATCGTGGCGGTCATCGGGACTTCCCTTCTGCCGGGGGCGGCGGGGTCGGGGGAGTGCCCCGCCGTCCCGAACTTGCTTGTTATTCAACAAGCAAGTTCGACCCTAGCATGGTGCCATGCCCACGCACGATGACCTGACCGCCCGCACGACCGCCCCGCCGGACGCCCAGCCCCGCCGCACCCAGGCCGAACGGCGCGCCCACGCCGAGGCCGCGCTGCTCGCCGCCGCGGCCCGGCTGATCGCCGAGCACGGCAGCACCGGGGTCACCCTGGCCCGGGTCGGCGAGGAGGCGGGATTCAGCCGGGGCCTGGCCACCCACTACTTCGGCTCCAAGGCCGCGCTGCTCGCCCGGCTCCAGGAGGAGGCCCTCGCCGAGGCGATGGCGGCGGCGGCGCCCGAGCGCAGTGGTGCCGGGGCGGTGGAGGAGCTGTACGGCTTCGCCCGGGGAGTGCTCGACGGCGTGCGGAACCCGACCGATCTGGGCCGGGCCTTCGTGGTGCTGGGTGCCGAGGCGCTGGCCGGCGCCTCCGAGCTGACGGCCGCGGTGGCCGAGCTGGACTCCCGCATGCGCGGTTGGGTGGCGGACGTGGTCGGTCAGGGCGCGGCCGAGGGGGAGGTGCGCGGCGGGGTGGACCCGCAGGCGTTCGCGTTCGCCTTCGTGGGGCTGCTCAAGGGGCTGGTGGTGCAGGCGGCGGCCGCCCCGGAGGCCTTCGACGTGGCGGTGGCCACCGCGGAGGCGCAGCGCTGGATCCGGCTGGCGCTCGTCGCTGACTGACGGAGTGGACTGACGGAGTGGAGTGGCGGAGTGGACCGGCGGGGTGGACTGGCGGAGCGGCGCGGGGGAGTGGGCCGCCGGAGCAGACTGCCGGAGCTGACTGATCGGGAGGCTCTTCCGGTTCCGCGTGATGGGGAACGCCTCGCGCCACGCCGGAGAGTCGGCGCGGCGCGGGGTCGGCGGGCTGGGTCGGTCTCCGGTCAGCGCCCGGAGCGGCTGCGGGCCGCCGGTGCCGTGATCCGCACCCGGGTGGTGGCGGGCGCCTTCTCGATGTCGTCCAGCTGGGCCAGGATGGTGGCGCGCAGCTCGTCGTCGTCCTCGAAGTGGTGGTCGTTGAAGAGCGTGTAGCCCGTCCACATCAGGTTGGCGCAGACCCGGGCCGGCACCCGGCCGGTCTGGGCGCCCATGCCGACCAGTGCGACCGAGCGGATGCTGCCCGGCGCCAGTCGGTTCTGCCGGTGGACGGCCTGGAAGGCGGCGGCGCAGGCCAGGGCGACGTTCAGGGTCTCGCTCACGTTCTGCGCGGAGCTCTGCATGGTGGGCGCGGAGATCAGGAACTTCGGGGTGACCGCGCCGGAGGGCACGCAGACCGCGCTGCCCACCGGCAGGGTGCCCGCGTAGTGGTTGCGTACCTGCCGCTGCACCTTCAGCTGGATGCCCGCGCCCAGGTGGCGCTTGATCGCGGCGTCCGTCCCGCCGTCCATCCGGCCCTTGGAGTTGGTCGGGCTGACCCAGGCGTCGACCTGCTCGGCGAGGATCGAGCCGTGCCGGATCTCGATCTCGGGGGTGTCGGCGAAGGCGGCCCGCCACGACTCGACCACCGTCGCGTTGAGGTCCGTCAGCACCACCCGGAGCGGGGACTGGGCGCGGTCCGTCGTCATGCTGCAACTCCTGTCGCTTGGCTTGCTCGGCGAGCTCTTCCCGCTGTCGATACCGACGCTAGTGGGCCCGACTGACAATCCGGCCGCCGCCGGCCGGGCGGGCGGGACTGTCAGCGCCGGCTGTTAGGAATGTCCCTGTCCGTCGGTGAGCTGACGGGCCGTCATTCGATGCCCCGCGTGGGCCGATCCAGCCGGAGTACCACCATGAGCGCTGCCGACACCCCCACCCCCACCCAGCCCGACCCGAACGACCCGCTGGCCCTCACCGAGCTCTTCCAGGGCGGCGGCGAGGCGTGGCTGCCGGTGCTGAAGCCCGTCATCGAGGCGCGGCCCGGCGCGGCCTCGTTCATCGGCCCGGGGCGCGACCCGGAGGTCGTGCCGGTCCGCGAGCTGACCTTCCAGGCGCTCAAGCCGCACGCCCCGCACCAGTGGAAGGTCGTGGTCTTCGGCCAGAACCCGTACCCGCGGCCGGAGAGCGCCACCGGCATCGCCATGTTCGACAACGCCTTCCACGACTGGAAGGACAGCCAGTTCGGCCGGGTGATCAGCATCCGCTGCATCATCAAGGCCGCGGCGATGTGGAAGTACGGCATACCGAAGAAGACGCCGATCGCGGACATCCGGGCGCTGCTGAAGAAGGAGGAGACGGTCCAGCCGCCGGAGTGGTTCCAGGCGATGCTGACCCAGGGCGTGCTGCTGCTGAACGCGGCGCTCACGGCCAGCGCCGACGGGGCGATGGGGCCGGACCAGCACACCGGGTTCTGGCGGCCGGTGGCCGAGCGGATCGTGGAGGAGATCCTGCGGGCCAAGCAGCAGGCGGGGGAGGAGGACCGGGGCGTCGTCTTCGCCTGGTGGGGTGCGCACGCGCGCAGCCTGAAGAGTGTGGTGCAGCGGCTGGAGAAGAAGTACCCGGAGGTCGAGGTCCGGCACATCGACCACGCCAACCCGGCGGCCCAGGGCGACATCTTCTGCGACAACGAGCACTTCGCCACGGTGAACGCCGCGCTGGCCTCGCTCGGCGCGGACGAGGTGGACTGGCTGCCCAGCAAGGGCTGGAACACCGACGCGGCGACGGGCGGCGGCGCGGACGGCGGTGTCGCCGAGCGGATGGGCGCGTTCATCGCCTCCACGATGGAGCTGCACCAGCTGTATCTGGACCGCCTGGCCGGCGTGAAGGACGAGGGCCTCGAACTCCCGCCGATCAGCGGGGTGTTCGACACGCCGCTGATGGGCTTCCGGGAGGCCGTGGCGCCGGTGGCCGAACTGCTGCGCGGCCTGGACCGGCACGTCACCCTGTCGCACGAGTTCGGCAGGCGGCGGGCGGACGAGGGGGCGACGGCCGGGCTGTCCGCGGACGCGATCGCCGCGCTGTACCTCTACACCTGCGAGTCCGCGTTCTACCGGGAGATCAACGCGGTGCTGCGCTCGCCGGACCGCGGCCGGCTGGTGCCCTACCTGCCGTACCTGCGGCTGCTGTTCGCGGCGGTGTCGCGGCTGCCGGTGCGGACGGAGCCGCTCTGGCGCGGGGTGTCGCTGGACCTGCGCAAGCAGTACCCGCTGGGGCGGACGGTGACGTGGTGGGGCGTGTCCTCCTGCACCTCCGAGCTGGGGGTGGCGAAGTCCTTCCTCGGCAGCCGGGGCAAGCGGACGCTGTTCGAGGTACGGCCGCTGCGCGCCACGGGGATCCAGCGGTTCTCGGCGTTCACCGGGGAGGAGGAGTACATCCTGCTGCCCGGCACCCAGTTGGAGGTCACGGACGTGCAGGCCCAGCGCGGCGGGCTGTGCACCGTGACGCTGACCGAGATCGCGGAGGGGCCGCTGGTGTCCTGAACCCCTGGTGTCCTGAACTGCCGAGGCCCTGAGCCGCTGATGCCCCGAACCAGGGGCTGACCAAGGCGGGCGGGGCAGGCGCGCGGGCCGCTGCGCGCCGCCACCCCGGCGTGCTCACGCCCGTCCGCACGAACGGCGTTGGATTGGTCAATGCGAGTTCCGCGTGAGTTGCGCCACCGATTCCCCGCCGGGGTGGGCGGGTCGGGAAAATCGGAGCCCTTTCGGGAGGGGGCGTCGTAGAGTGGGACGGCCGATGATCGTCAACTATTGAGCGTGCTCACTCAGCTGAGGTACAGTCATCAGCGGTTGATCGGCACACTATTCATCATCCTCGATGGCAGAACCGACCAGGCGGCACAACCGGCCTCCGCAGAGCGGCGATCCAGGGACGGATCGAATGGGTTCTGGCATCTTTTCCAGAAAGGCCGCTTCGGAGACCATGGACTTTCCGGACGACCTCGGGCCAAAAGCCGGACTTCCGGGATGGCGCCCGTGAACGGCCAGATACCTCCCGACAAATGGTTCGTTTCCCGAGAATTGCGTCCGGAGGCGCCGGTCAGGCTCGTCTGCTTCCCCTATGCGGGCGGCGCCACGGCGGTCTACTCCCGCTGGCCGGCCGCGCTCGGCCCCGATGTCGAGGTCGCCGCGCTGGCCCTGCCCGGCCGGGAGCGCAGGATCGGTGAGCCCGCGGCCGTGGAGGTGGAGCGGATCGCGGAGGCCGTCGCGGCCTCCGCTGACCGGCCGTACGCGCTGTTCGGGCACTCGATGGGCGCGCTGCTCGCGTTCGAGGTGGTCCGCCGGCTGCGCCGGGCCGGGGCCGAACTGCCCGTCCACCTCTTCGTCTCGGGCTGCCCCCGGCCCGACCAGCAGCGCGGCGAGGACATCTTCGACGGCCTGTCCACCCTGCCCGACGAGGAGTTGCTGGCGCGGCTGGTCCGCGGTGGCGGCCTGCCCGCCTTCGTCCTGGACGAGCCGGAGCTGCTGGAACTCGTGCTGCCCGTCTGCCGGGCCGACTTCGGCTGGCTGGACGCGTACGACTGCGGCGACGAACCGCCGGTGCCGGTGCCGATCACCGCCTTCGCCGGCACCGAGGACGCCTCGGCCCGCCCCGAGGACGCGGCCGGCTGGGCCGCGCACACGACCGGTCCGTTCGCCCAGCACGCCGTGCCGGGCGGCCACTTCTTCCTCGACGACAACCTGGACGCCATCAGCCGGGCGATCCGCGCCGCGATCGGGAGCCCCGCGATCGGGAGCTCCGTGGCGGGGTAGCCCCGTGGCGTGACGCCGGGTGCCCCGGCCGGGAGCCGCGAGGGGCCCCGGCCCGCGAGGGGTCGGAACGACGAGTCAGGAACTGTGATGGGGGATGGAACTACCGGGCCGGCCGCGCCCGGGGCGGACGGTCAGCGGCGCGCCCGCGGGGCCGTGGTGGCCGGTCCGCCGCGCGAACCCGCCGACCGCACCGCCCGGTTGCCGGGCGGCACCGCGCCGTCCGCCCCCGCCCCCGTGCGCGGCCTGCTCGAGGACTACCTGCTGAGGAGCACGTCATGACGGTGACCGGTCGGATCGACGGCATACCGAGCGAGGTGTGGCACCAGGAGGTGCTGGCACCGCAGTTCGCCTACGAGGCCGAACACCTGCTGCGGCACTACGTGGCGATCGAACGGGTGCTGCTGCTGGAGTACCGGCGGATGGGACTGGTCGACGCGGCCGGCACCGCCGCGATCGCCGCCCGGCTGGACGAGGTCTCCCCGGAGACCGTCCGCGCGAACCCGCGCGAGAACATGTCGGACATCTCCTTCGCCCTGGAGCGGCACGTCGCGGCCGGGCCGGTCGCGCCGTTCGCGGCCTGGCACGCCGACCGCAGCCGCAACGACCTCCAGGTCTGCGCCCAACTGCTGTCCGCCCGCGAGCAGGTCCGGGCGCTGGCCGCCGACCTGCTGGCCTTCGACGCGGCCGTCCGCGAGCTGGCCGGGGGCGCGGTCGAGGTGCCGATGCCCGGCTACACCCACTCCCAGGCCGCCCAGGTGATCAGCCCCGGCTTCTACCTGGCCGCCCTGTCCAGCGAGACGTTGACCGCCGTGCGCCGGCTGCTGGCCGCCTACGACGAGATCGACGCCTCACCGCTGGGCGCCGGCAGCATGGCCGGGCAGGAACTCGACTGGGACCGCTCCCGGATGGCCGAGCTGCTCGGCTTCGCCCGGCCCCAGCCGCACGCCCTGGTGGCCGTCGCCTCGCGAGGCTGGGCGCTGGCGATCGCGGGCGAGGCGGCGCACTTCGCCGTGGCGCTCAGCCGCTTCACCACCGACCTGATGGCCTGGGGCGGCAGCGCCCACGGCTTCCTGGACCTCCCGGACGAGCTCTCCGGGATCTCCGCCGCGATGCCGCAGAAGAAGAACTTCCCGGTGCTGGAACGGATCCGCGGCCGCTGCGCGCTGGTGGCGGGCAGCGCGGCCGAACTGGCGGCGGCGCAGCGCAACACCCCGTACACCAACACCGTCGAGGTGTCCAAGGAGGCCGGCGCGCACCTGCGGGTGCAGACCGAGGCGCTGCGTTCGACGCTGCGGCTGGCGCTCGCCGTGGTCAAGGGGCTGGTGTTCCGCACCGACCGGATGCGGGCGGCCTGCGAGGGTGAGTTCCTCGGCGGCTTCACCCTGGCCAACCGGCTGACCCTGGACGAGGGCGTGCCGTGGCGGAGCGCGCAGGTGATCGCGGGCCGCTACATCAAGGCGGCGCTGGACAAGGGGCTGGCCCCGGCGGACGGGGACGCCGCGCTGCTGGCGGCCGTCGCGGCGGAGGCCGGGCACCGGCTGTCCGGGCCGCGGGCGCTGCTGGACGCGTCGCTGAGCGTCGACGCCGGGCTGCGCGCCAAGACCTCGGTCGGCTCGACCCACCCCGACCAGGTCCGCGCCACCCTCGCCGAACTCGCCGCCGAGCGGGAGCGCCTGGCGGAGGGCTGGGCGCAGCGGTCCGCGGTGGCGGTGGCGGCGGCCGAGCGGGTCGCGGCGCTCCTGGCGCCGTCGGCGCAGGCCCCGGCAGCGCAGACCCCGTCGGCGCAGGCCCCGCCGGCGCAGGCCCCGGCAGCGCAGACCCCGGCGGAACGGTCTTGACCCCGCACCCGCCCGGCCCGCCGAACCGGCCCCCGGCCCCTGGCGTCGAGCTGCGGACCGGCACGGCCCGCGCCTTCGGCACCTTCGGCGAACTGCTCCAGGGCGCCCTGCCCGACGGCCCGGAGTTCCTGGTGACACTGCCGGTCGACCGCTGGGCGCGGGCCCGCTTCCGGCTGGACCCGGACGGCCCGCTGCGGGTGTTCCCCGCGGACAAGACCAAGACCCGGCGGGTGGCCGAGGCGATGCTCGCCGCCCGTGGCGTGCCGGCCGGCGGGGTGCTGGTGCTGGACGGCGACCTGCCGGTGGGCAAGGGCATGGCCAGTTCCTCGGCCGACCTGGTGGCCACGGTCCGGGCGGTCGGCGCCGCGCTGGGCCTGGACACCTCGCCGGCCGCGGTGGAGCGCTGGCTGCGCCCGATCGAGCCGACCGACGGGGTGATGCACCCCGGGGTGGTGGCCTTCGAGCACCGTGAGGTGCGGCTGCGCGAGCGCCTGGGCGGCCTCCCGGCGGCGACGGTGGTGGCGGTGGACGAGGGCGGTCTGCTGGACACGGTGGCGTTCAACCGGGTGCCGAAGGCGTACTCCCCGGCGCAGCGCGCCGAGTACGCGGAGCTGCTGGCGGAGCTGGCGGCGGCGGTGCGGGCGGGGGACCTCGCCCGGGTGGGTGCGGTGGCGACCCGCAGCGCGGTGCTGAACCAGCGGCTGGCGCCCAAGCGGAACCTGGACGCGATGCTGGCGATCGCCGCGCGGGTCGGCGCCGAGGGGGTGGTGTGCGCGCACAGCGGCACCCTGCTGGGCGTCCTGCTGGACGGGACGGCCGCGGACCACGGGCCCCGGCTGGCGGCCGCCCTGGCGGCCTGTTCGACCCTGCCCGGCACCGCCACCACGGTCCGGGCCCTCACCCTTCAGGACATGGAGCTCGCTCATGCGGCATGAATCGATCGTCGACGCCATCGGCCACACGCCCCTGGTCCGGCTGCGGGTGCCCGCGCCGGAGGGTGTCGAGGTTTACGCCAAGCTGGAGCTGGCGAACGCCTTCGCGATGAAGGACCGGGTGGCCCGGCAGGTGGTCACCGAGGCCCGGCGCAGCGGGGCGTTGAAGCCCGGGGCGCCGATCGTGGAGAGCTCCTCGGGGACGATGGCGCTGGGCCTGGCGCTGGTCGGCACCCATCTGGGCCACCCGGTGCACATCGTCACCGATCCGCGGATCGACCCGGTCACCCTGGCCAAGCTGCGCACCCTGGGCTGCGAGGTGCACGTGGTGTCGGCGATGGGCGAGCAGGGCTGGCAGTCGGCCCGGCTGGACCTGCTGGCCGAGCTGATGACCGGGCTGCCGGGCGCGTTCTGGCCGCGGCAGTACTCCAATCCGCAGAACCCGGCGGCGTACCGGGGCCTGGCGCAGGAGCTGGTCGCCGACCTCGGGACGGTGGACGTGGTGGTGGGCTCGGTGGGCAGCGGCGGTTCGCTGTGCGGGACGTCCCGGGCGCTGCTGGAACGTTTCCCCGAGCTGAAGGTGGTCGGGGTGGACGCCGTCGGCAGTGTGCTGTTCGGCCAGCCCGACGTGCCGACCCGGCGTCAGGGCGGCCTCGGCAACAGCCTCCACCCGGACAACATCGACTACCGGCTGATCGACGAGGTGCACTGGCTCTCCGACGACGAGGCCTTCGCCGCGACCCGGGCGCTGGCCCGGGAGCAGAAGATCTTCGCCGGCAACACCTCCGGCTCGGTCTACCGGGTGCTGACCCACCTGGCGGCGCACGCCGCGCCCGGCACCCGGCTGGTCGGCATCATGCCGGATCGCGGCGACCGCTACGTGGACACCGTGTACGCGGCGCACGCCGACCTCACCGGGGACGCCCTGGTCGCGACCGAGCCCGCCCCGGTGCGCTACGGCGAGCTGGTCCACAGCTGGTCCTACGCGGAGATCTCCCGCCGGGAGCGCCCGCTGCTGCTGTTCGTGGAGTCCAACACCACCGGCACCGGCATGCTCGCGCTGACCACCGCGGTACGGCTGGGCCTGGAGCCGGTGCTGTTCGTGGTGGACCCCTCCCGCTACCAGGGGCTGGCCGGGACCGGCGCCCGGGTGGTGGTCTGCGACACCGACGACCCCGAGCTGCTGCGCAAGGCCGCCGAGGAGGCGGCCGGCGGCCGCGAGGTGGCGGGCGTGACGACCACCAGCGAGTACTACCTGGTCCAGGCGGCGGCGCTGGCCGAGGAGTTGGGCGTGCCGGCCAACCCGGCGGCGGCACTGGCGGCCTGCCGGGACAAGTCGGCGACCCGGCGCACCCTGTCGGCGCACGGGGTGCGCCAGCCCCGCTTCGCCGAGGTCCGCGACCCGGCCGAGGTCGCGGCGGCGGTCGCCGCGGTGGGCCTGCCCTGCGTGGTCAAGCCGGTCGACGAGTCCGGCTCGCACGAGGTGCTGTGGTGCGAGGACGTCGCCACCGCCACCGAGCAGGCCCGCAGGCTGCTGGCGGTCACCCGCAATGTGCGCGGCCAGGCCAGCGCCCGGACGGTGCTGGTCGAGGAGTACCTGACCGGCCCGGAGTTCAGCGCCGAGATGTTCCTGACGGACGGCGAGGCGGTCTGCGTCGGCATCACCCAGCGCACCGTCAGCGAACTGCCGTACTTCGTCGAGACCGGGCACCTGTTCCCGGCCGTCCTGCCCGAGGAGACGGCGGCGGCGATGGCCGACACCGCCCGGCGCGCCCTCGCGGCGGTCGGGCTGGAGCGCGGCCCGGCGCACGTCGAACTGCGGCTGACCGCCGACGGGCCGGCCGTCATCGAGATCAACGCCCGGCTGGCCGGCGGCATGATCCCGGAGCTGATCCGGCCCGCGACCGGCATCGACCTGCTGGACCAGCAGATCCGCGCCGCCGCCGGCCTGCCGCTCAACCTGGCCCCGGAGCGCGCCCGCTCCGCCGGGATCCGCTTCCTGCTCGCCGCCGAGGAGGGCCGGCTGGCCGCCGTCGAGGGCGTCGGGAGGGCGGGCGCGGTCGCCGGGGTGGAGCGGGTCACCGTGACGGCGGCGGTCGGGCGCCCGGTGCGGCCGGTGCGGGAGTCGTACGACCGGCTGGGCCATGTGATCGCGGTGGGGGAGGGGCCGGAGCAGGTGACCGGGGCCCTGGACGCCGCGCTGGCCGAACTCACGGTCGTGGTCGAGCCCGCGGAGTAGCACGGCCTACCGGAGCGCCCGCGGAGGAGCACGGCGGACGGGAGCGCCGGCGGACCACCCGTCCGCCGGCGCTCCCGTCCGTCCCGGGGTCAGGCCCGCCGCTCCGGCGGGACGCGCAGCGCCGCGCGGTCGGTCCGGCCGGAGGGCAGCGTCGGCAGGGCGTCGAGCACCACGAACCGGGCCGGCGTCATGACCCGGGGCAGCGAGCGGGTGCAGTGCGCCCGCAGCTCGGCCGGGGTCGGCCGGACGGGCGGGGTGGGCCGGGCAGCCGGGTCGGCCGGGCCGGTGGGCGCCGTCGGGGTGACGAAGGCGACCAGCGCGGGCCCGCCGGCCGCCGAAGCGTCCAGCACCACGGCCGCGTCGGCGACCTTGCGGTGGGCGCCGAGGACGGCCTCGATCCCGCCGGGCTCGATCCGCTCCCCGTCGATCCACACCTGGTCGTCGGCCCGGCCCAGCCAGTGCAGGTCGCCGTCGGCCGTCCAGCGGGCCAGGTCGCCGGTGCGGTACATCCGCTCGCCCGGCGCGCCGAACGGGCAGGGCAGGAAGCGGTCGGCGGTCAGCTCGGGGCGGTTCAGGTAGCCGCGGGCCAGGCCCGGCCCGGCGAGGTGGATCTCGCCGGTGACGCCGGGCGGGACGGGGCGCAGCTCCTCGTCCAGGACGAACAGCCGGGAGCCGGCGATCGGCTCGCCGAGCGGCGGTACGTCCTCCCCGGACGGCAGGACGCGCAGCGGGCCGGACAGGGCGCCGAGCACGGTGGCCTCGGTCGTCCCGTAGGCGTTGTGCAGCCGGCGGCCGCGCCCCCAGCGGGCCACCGGCTCGGCGTCGAGCGGCTCGCCGCCGCTCACCAGCGCGCGCAGCGCGGGGAACGCCCGGTCGGGCAGCCCGGCCAGGGCGCTCGGGGGCAGCACGGCGTGGCTGATCCGCCGCTGCTCCAGCAGCAGGGCGAGTTCCTCGCCCCGCACCGGGTGGGCGGGCGCCACCACCAGGGCGGCCCGGGAGCGGAAGGCCAGCAGGAGTTCCAGCAGGTACGGGTCGGAGGTGGGGGAGGCCTGCTGGAGCACCCTGGGCTGCTCCCCGTCACCGCCCGCGATCCGGTGCAGCCGCTCGCCGAGCGGGGCCAGCCCGGCGTGGGTGACCACGACGCCCCGGGGCCGCCCGGCCGACCCGGAGGGGTACCGCAGGTACGCGGCGTTCGCGGGGTGGACGGGTGCGGTGGCCGGGCGGTCGCCGGAGTGGTCGGCGAGGGCGTCCAGCAGGTCAGGGTCGTCCAGCAGCAGCGCGGGCGGGGCGCCGACGGGCAGGGCGGCGGCGCCGGCCTCGTCGGTCACCACCAGGGCGGGCCGGGCGTCGGCGAGCACGAACGACAGCCGCTCGACCGGGAACCGGACGTCCAGCGGCAGCACCACCCCGCCCGCCTTGGCCACGGCCAGCACGGCGAGCAGCAGTTCACCGCCGCGCGGCAGGGCGAGCGCGACGGTGCGCTCCGGGCCGACGCCGCGGGCGACCAGTTCGGCGGCCAGCCGGTTCGCCTGCTCGTCCAGTTCGGCGTAGCTGAGGGCGAAGTCGTCCGTCTCCAGGGCAGGGGCGTCCGGCGCGGCCGCCACCGCCTGCTCGAACTGCTCGGCCAGGGTGGCCGGTTCGGGGGCGGGGGCGCCGGTGCCCCAGGCGCCGAGGACGGCTTCACGCTCGCCCGGGAGCAGCAGCTCCCACCGGGAGATCGGCAGGTCGGGCTGCTCGGTGGCGACGGCGAGCGCGAGCAGCAGGCGCCGGGCCAGTGCCGCGCCGCCCGCCTCGTCGAAGCGGTCGGCGCCGACCGTCAGGGTGCCGCTGATGGTGGCGCGGGCGCGGTCCTCGGTCAGCTCGACGATGACGTCGAACGGGGTGGCGGGGGTGCCCAGGTCGAAGGCCTCGGTGGGCAGCCCGCCGAGCGCCGGCACCGGCTCGGGCTCGCCGTTGAGGCTGGTCATCACCTGGAACAGCGGGTTGCGGCCGGGCCGGCGGGGCGGGTTGAGGGCGGTGACGATCTCGTCGAAGGGCAGGTCCAGGTGGTCGTGCGCGGCGAGGTTGGTCTCCCGCACCCGGGCGATCAGGGTGCGGAAGCTCGGGTCGCCGGAGGTGTCGGCGCGCAGCACGGCGGTGTTGATGAAGCAGCCGACCAGCTCGTCCAGCGCCTGGTCGGAGCGCCCCGCGGTGGGGCTGCCCAGCGGGATGTCGGTGCCGGCGCCGAGGCGGGTGAGCATCGCGGCCACTGCGGCCTGCAGCAGGATGAACACGCTGGCGCCGTGCTCGTGGGCGGCCGCGGTGATCCGCCGGTACAGCTCGGGGCCGGTGTCGACGGGGGTGGGCAGGCCGCGGAAGGTCGGCGCGGCGGGGCGCGGCCGGGCCCCCGGCAGGGCGAGTTCCTCGGGCAGTCCGGCCAGCGCCTCGCGCCAGAACGCCAGGCTGCGGCCGAACGGGCTGTCCCGGTCCTCGGCCCGGCCCAGTTGCTGTGCCTGCCAGAGTGCGAAGTCGGCGTACTGGAGGGGAAGTTCATGCCATTCGGGGGCCCGGCCGGCGGCCCGGGCGGCGTAGCCGGCCGCCAGGTCGCGGCAGAGCGGGGCGAGCGAGAGCCCGTCGCAGGCGATGTGGTGGACGTCCACCAGCAGCACGTGGGTGCGCGGGCCGGTGCTGAACACGTGCAGCCGCAGCGGGACTTCGGCGGTCAGGTCGAACGGGGTGTCCAGTGCCGCCCGCAGCGCCCGCTGGAGGTCGTCGGGGTGGACGGCGACGGTCCGGACCACCCCGGCCAGGGCCTCGGGCGGCTGAATCGACTGGCGCGGCGCACCGGACCGGGTGTCGGCGGGGAAGAGCGTCCGCAGGATCTCGTGCCGCCGGCCGAGGTCGACGGCGGCCGCGGCGAGCGCGGCGAGGTCCAGGGGGCCGTCGATCCGCACCGCCAACGGCATGTGGTAGAAGGCCTGTTGCTGCTGCTGCCCGAGCCGGTTGACGGTCCAGATCCCGCGCTGGGCCATGGACAGCGGAAGCACCTCGGGCCGGGGCCCGGTGGCGGCCGGGATCGCGCTGCGGGCCGGTGCCTCGGCGGGCGCCGCGGTGGTCTCGTCCAGCAGCCTGGCCAGGTCGGCGAGCACCGGGGCCTTGAGGACGTGACGGACGGACAGCTTGACCGACCACTGCCGGCGGATCCGGGCGACCAGCCGGGTGGCCAGCAGGGAGTCCCCGCCGTCGCGCAGGAAGTCGGTGTTCCGGCCGACCGCCTCGGTGCCCAGCAGCCGGGACCAGATTGCGGCGAGGGCCCGCTCGGTGGCGGTCGCGGGGGCGGTGGACCCGGCGGACCCGTCGGTGGCCGGGGCGGGACGGGCGGCCGGGGCCTGCGGGTCGGCGGCGTACTCGACCCGGCCGTCGGCCAGGACGCGCGCCCGGCGCCCGCTCGGCGCGCCCGCCAGCAGCAGCTCGCCGTACACCCCGGTGGGCGCCCGGTTGCCGTACCGGTCTCGGACCTCCGCCTCGGCGCCGTCCGCCGTGGCGGGCCCGTGGGTGCCCAGCGGCAGCCGGCCGACGCCGGTCGCGGCCGTCGGGCCCGTCCCGTCCGCCGTGTCGGTGTCGCCCTCGGTGAGGAAGGCTTCCAGCAGGGCCAGGTAGTCGGCGGCGAGCCGCTCCACGGTCTCCCGCTCGAAGAGGTCGCTGGCGTAGTCGAAGGCGAAGCCGACCTCGTCCGCGGTGTAGCTGACCGCCAGCTCCAGGTCGAACTTGGCGGAGTCGTTGCGCATCTCGGTGATCTCGACGGACAGCCCCGGCAGCTCCGGCGGCGGCACCACCTGGTTGACGCTGCACATCACCTGGAACACCGGGTTGCGGGACGGGTCCCGGGCGACGCCGAGCGCCTCCACCACCCGGTCGAACGGCACGTTCTGGTGGGACAGCGCCTCCGCCGCCACCGTCCGTACCTGTCCCAGCAGTTGGCGAAGACTCGGATCGCCGGCCAGGTCGACCGGCAGCGCCAGGGTGTTGGCGAAGTAGCCGATCACCGGCTCCCACTCGGCCCGCGGCCGGTTGGCCACCGGCACGCCGACGACCACCCGGTCCTCGCCGTTGTAGCGGTGCAGCAGCGCGGCGAGCACCGTCACCGCGGTGGCGAACAGCGAGGCCTCGTGCCCCGAGCCCCAGGCGGCCAGCCGCTTCTGGAGGTCCGCCGGGACGGGCACCGTGACGGTGGCGCCCTCGCCGCTGAGCAGCACCGGCCGGGGCAGGTCGGCGGGGATCCCGGCCTCCTCCGGCAGCCGGGCCAACTGCTCGCGCCAGAAGGCCAGCTGGCCCCGGTAGAGCTCCACCGTGGCCGGTTCGGCCTCCCAGGCCGAGTAGTCGGCGTAGCGCACCGCGAGCGGCGCCGGCGCGGTGGCCGGGCCGCCGGCCCGGGCGGTGTAGCAGGCGCCCAGCTCCTGGAAGAGCAGCCCCTCCGACCAGCCGTCGGTGATCGCGTGGTGCAGGGTGACGGCGAGGTGGTGCACCGAGGCCCCGACGCGGATCAGCTTCACCCGGAACAGCGGCCGGCCGGCCAGCGCGAACGGGATCCGGCTCTCCTCCTCGATCAGCGCGATCGCGGCCGGCTCGCCGCGTTCGGTCAGGTCCAGCTGCTCCCAGGGCAGTTCGTCCGGGTCGAGCAGCAGCTGGAAGACCTCGTCCTCGTCGCCGGCGAAGGTGGTGCGCAGACCCTCGTGCCGCGCGACCAGGTCGCCGACCGCGAGCCGCAGGGCCTCGGTGTCGAGCTCGCCGGCCAGCCGGAGCCGGAACGGCACGTTGTAGGTGGAGTTGGGTCCGTTCAGCTGCTCCAGGAACCAGAGCCGCTTCTGCGCCAGCGACGCGGGCGCCCGTCCGCCACCCGGGCGGGCGGCCTCGGTGGCGGGCACGGTGACGGGCGTGGGGGTCGCCTCCTCCGCGAGTGCGCGGGAGAAGACGGCGTCCAGTGCGGCGCGGCCGACCGCGTCGGTGTCGTTCAAGAGACCTTCTGGCCTTCCTGGTCGTGGGGGAGGTGACGTAGCTGACGAAGTGTCAGATGGTGGCTGGGGTGGGGGCGGGGGCCTCGGCGGGGGCGCCGGTCGCCCGGCGCACCGGGGAGAGGCCGAGCAGCAGGGCGGCCAGGCCGATGCCGCCGGCGCACACCACGATCGCCGGCCGGGTGCCCAGGAGGGCGCCGAGGGCGCCGCCGGCCATGGCGCCGAACGGGGTGCCGGCCATCACGATCATCCGGGTGGAGGCGTTCATCCGGCCCTGCATGGCGTCCGGGGTGATCGCGGCCTGGTAGCTGCGGATGTTGACGCTGCTGGAGATCACCAGCACGGCGTAGGCGATCTGGACGAACATCAGCATCGCGAAGGCGATGCCCGCGGGCATCAGCGTCGCGGCCGGGATGACCAGTTCGACGGCGGTCATCGCCACCGTCACCCAGACCACCATCCGGCCGAACGGCAGCAGCCGGCCCAGCCGGGCCGCCAGCAGGGCGCCCACCAGGGAGCCGGCGCCCGTCCCGGCCAGCAGGGCGCCGACCAGGATGCCGGGCAGGTCCAGGGTGCGGGTGACGAAGACCAGGAACAGCGGGTCGATCGCGATGGCGGAGAAGTTGATCAGGAAGGTGGCGGGCACCAGGAAGCGCAGTGTCGGGTTGCCGAAGACGAAGCCGAGGCCCTCGCCGATCTCCTGCCAGAGCGAGGACGGCTCGCCGCCGGTGGGCCTCTCCGGCACCGGCTCGCGCCGGCGGATGCGCAGGGTGCAGGCCGCGGCCAGCCCGAAGGCGAAGACGTCGAGCAGGATGACCACCGGGCCGGTGAGCAGTTGCACCAGCAGGCCGCCGACGGTCCGGCCGCCGATGTTGGAGACCGAACTGCTCAGCTCCAGCTTGCTGTTGCCCTCGACCAGGTCCTCGCGCTCCACCAGGGCGGGCAGGATCGAGGCGCTGCCGATGTCCGAGACGGTGCTGCAGGCGCCGGTGCCGAACACCACCACCAGCAGCAGCGGGACGCTCAGCAGGCCGGCCCAGGCCAGCAGCGGGACGGACAGCAGGATCAGCGAGCGCGCGACGTCCGCCGCCACGATGATCAGCTTCTTCGGCCGCCGGTCCAGCCAGACCCCGACGAACAGGCTGATCAGCAGGTAGGGCAGGAACTCGGTGGCCAGCAGCAGGCCCATCTGGAACACCGAGGCGCCCAGGCTGACCGCGGCGAGCAGCGGGACGGCCACCGCCACCATGTTGGCGCCCAGCATGGAGAGCGTCTGCCCGGCCCAGAGCCTGCGGAAGTCCGCGTGCTCCCACAGTCCGTCGAGCTTCACGCCGTCGGTCCTTCCTGCGTCGTGAATGCGGAAAGTGGTGGGGGGTGCCCTGGAAGTCGGATGTCCGGTGCCGCGCGTCCGCCGCACGTCCGTCGCGTGTCCGTCGCGCGTCCGATAAGGCGGGGAACTCGATTCGGCGCCCCTGGAAGCCGCCCCCGGAACGCCAGCATACAGCCGGTAAATGGCCCGGCAAGGGGCAAGATCTCACGCCGCCGGTAAGGGAATTGACCTCTGTCATGATCGCTGCGAGTAGGGTAGTCTCGCCGGGTCTTGCACTGATGAGAGCCGGGGGATCAGTCCAATGCACGACCGTGTCGTTCCGATCTCGCCGCAACAGCGGAGGTTGTGGCTGCTGCACAACCTCCATCCGCGGCTTCCGCTCTACAACGGCCCGGTGGCGCACGAGATCCGCGGAGAACTCGACGTTCCGGCGCTGGAACAGTCGATCCGTGCACTGATATCCCGTCATGCCGCCTTACGCACCGGCTTTTCCGTGATGGACGACCAACCCGTCCAAGTGATAGCCGACCGGCTGGAGTTCAGCCTTGCCGTGCACGACCTGAGGGGGGATCCCGATTCCCTCCGGGCCCGGGTGCGGGAGGCCGCCGCGACGCCCTTCGACCTGGAACGCCCCGGGCTCTTCGACATCCGGCTGTTCCGCTCGGCGGACGACGCCTGGACGCTGCTGGTGAACCTGCACCACATCGTCACCGACGGCTGGTCGAACGCGGTGATCAGCACCGAGATCGGCCGGGACTACGCGGCCGCCCTGGCCGGCCGCCCGCTGCCGGTCGCGGAGACGGGGAACGGCTACGGCGCGTACGGCGTCGCGCTGGCCGAGCGGCTGGCCGGTGGACTGGCGGAGCGTCAGCTCGCCTACTGGGCCGAGCACCTGGCCGACGCCCCCGACCTGCTGCGACTCCCGCTGGACCGCCCCCGCCCGGCCCGGCAGCGCTTCCACGGCGAACTGCTGCCCATCGCGCTCGACGCCGCCCTCATCGAGCGGGTGCGGCAGACCGCGGCCCGGCACCGGACCACGGACTACGTGGTGCTGCTGGCCGCCTTCACCCTGCTGATGCACACCTACACCGGCGAGCGGGACGTGGTGGTCGGCGCGCCGGTGTCCACCCGGGACGACGCGGCCCTCGACGAAACCGTCGGATTCTTCGTCAACATCCTTCCGCTGCGCAGCCGGAGCCGGATCGGCGAGAGCTTCTCGGAGTATCTCCAGCGTTGTCGCGCGACGTTCATCGGCGGTTTCCGCAACCAGTCCGTTCCTTTCGACGACATCGTCAAGATGACGGCCAGTCAGGGATCCGTCAGCCACTCGCCGTTGGTGCAGGCGGTATTCGGATACCACCAGGAGCCGGCGCCGGCCCTGCCATTGGACGGCCTGCGGACCAGCCACTGGAACGTGCCGACCGGATTCGTCCAGACGGACCTGGAGTTCGACCTCACGCGGGCCGCGGACGGTTCCGTGACGGGCGTCATCGCCTATGACAGCGACCTCTTCGACGAGGCCACGATCGCCCGGCTGGGCGCGAACTACCGTGCCCTGCTGGAAGCGGCGCTGGCCGATCCGCAGACACCGCTGGCCCGGCTCGAACCGCGTTCCGCGGCGGAAATCCGGCTCGCCGGCGAGGTGAACGCGACCGACGCCGAGTTCCCGGCGGACGCCTGCCTGCACGAGCTGTTCGAGGCCCAGGCGGCGCGCACCCCGGACGACGTCGCCGTGGTCTCGGAAACGGCCCGGCTCAGCTACCGGGAACTGGACGAGCGGGCCGAGGCGCTGGCCCGGGAGCTGCGGGCCCGGGGCGTGGGCCCCGAGCGGGCGGTGGGCATCTGCCTGGAGCGCTCGGTGGAGCTGGTGGTCGGGCTGCTCGGCATCCTGAAGGCCGGCGGCGCCTACCTGCCGCTGGACCCGGCCAGCCCGCCGGCGAGGATCCGCCAGATCCTGGCCGACGCCGGAGCCCCGGTGCTGCTGGCCGCCCGGGCCCTGGGCGAGGAGATCGACGCGGCCTCGGCCGGCGCCGAGACGCTCGACCCGACGGCCGGCGCCGAACCGCTCGACCCGACGACGCCTCCCGACGCCCCGGTCTCCGCCCCGGCCTGCGCCTCGGCGTTCGAGGCCCCGCACCCGGAGAACCTGGTCTCGGTGTACTACACCTCCGGCTCCACCGGCATGCCCAAGGGCGTGGCCAGCCGGCACCGCGGCTGGGTGAACCGGATGGTCTGGATGCAGCGGCAGCACCGGCTGGCCCGTGGTGAGACCGTGCTGCACAAGACGACGCTGACCTTCGACGACTCCGCCCTGGAGATCTTCTGGCCGCTGTCCGTCGGCGGCCGGGTGGCGGTCCTCGAACCCGGCCGCCACCGGGACCCGGTGGCGGTGCTGGAGGCCGCCACCCGCTACGAGTCGGTGTACCTCCAGGTCGTCCCGAGCATGCTGAACGCGGTGCTCGACCTGGTGGAGCAGGCGCCCGACCGGGTGCCGCCCCGGCTGCGGAACACCACCTCCAGCGGTGAGGCGCTCACCGCCGCGACCGTCGAGCGCTTCCACCGGCTGATGCCGGGCGCGCTGCACAACACCTGGGGCGCGACCGAGGTGTCGATCGACTCGACCTGCCACACCTGCGGCCCGGCCGACGAGACCGCCGCCGGACCGGTGAGCCTGGGCCGCCCGTTCGACAACAACACCGTGCACGTGCTGGACCGCGAGCTGCGGCCGGTCCCGGTCGGCGTGGTCGGCGACCTCCACATCGGCGGCCTCGGCCTGGCCCGCGGCTACCTCAACGACCCGGCACGGACGGCCGGTGCCTTCCTGCCCGACCCGTTCCGCCCCGGCGAGCGCCTCTACCGCACCGGCGACCAGGGCTTCCTGCACCCCGACGGCGCCTTCCGCTTCGTCGGGCGCAGCGACCACCAGGTGAAGATCCGCGGCATGCGGGTCGAACTCGGCGAGATCGAGACCGTGCTGCTCGGGCACCCGCAGGTGCGGGAGGCCGTGGTGGTGGTCGCGGCCGAGGGCCCGGCGCAGCGGCTGGTGGCCTTCGTCACCGCCGCCGACCCGGCCGACCCGCCGGGCTTCGAGGCGGTCCGCGAGCACGCCAAGGAGTGGCTGCCGCACTACATGATCCCGGCCCAGCTGGTGGTCGAGCGGGCCTTCCCGCTGAACGCCAACGGCAAGGTGGACCGCCGGGCACTCACGGTGCCCGAGCCGCCGGCCGGTTCGCAGGCCGCCGGGAGCGAGGCGCCGCGGACGCCGTCCGAGCAGTTCGTCGCCGGGGTGTGGCGGGAGTTGCTCGGGGTCGAGCGGATCGGCGCCGAGGACGGCTTCTTCCTGCTCGGCGGGCACTCGCTGATCGCCACCCGGTTCACCGCGCGGGTGCGCCAGCGGCTGGGCGTGGAGTTCCCGCTGGTCACGCTCTACTCGGAGCCGACGGTACGGGCGACGGCCAGGACCCTGGAGGAGCTGGTCACGCGGAAGCTGGCCGCCGACGCCCGGCCGGCCGCGGCAGGAGAGCCCGCGGAGGCCCAGGCGTGAGCGGAGGCTGGGACGCCGTGGTGGTGGGCGCCCGGGTCGCCGGCGCCGCCACCGCGCTGCTGCTGGCCCGCAGCGGCCACCGGGTGCTGCTGATCGACCGGGCGGCCTTCCCCTCGGACACCGCCTCCACCCTCTACATCCACCAGCCCGGGGTGGCCAAGCTCGCCGAGTGGGGCGTGCTCCCGGCGCTGCTGGACTCCGGCTGCCCCGCGCTGGACACCATCGGCTACGAGGTCGGCGGCGTCCGGCTGGCCGGCCCGGCGCCGGTGATGCCGGGTGCGCCGGCCGCCTTCGCGCCGCGCCGCCGGGTGCTGGACCAACTGCTGGTCGACGCTGCCGTCAAGGCGGGCGTGGAGTTCGCCGACCGGGCCAACCTCCAGGAGCTGGTCCACTCCGACGGCCGGGTCACCGGGGTGCGCTTTCGCACCGCGAGCGGGGTGCGCACCGAGCACGCCCGGCTGGTGGTCGGGGCCGACGGGATGCGCTCCCGGGTGGCCCGACTGGTCGACGCCCCGGTCGAGTCGGGCGACCCACGGGCCAGCTGCGTGTACTACACCGGCTGGACCGGCCTCAGCACCGGCTTCGGCTTCCACGAGAGCCCCGGGAACTGGATCGTCCGGATCCCCACCCACGACGACCTCACCCTGATTTCCACCTACTTCCCGCAGGACCGTTTCACCGAGATCAGACAGGACCCGTTCCGCCACCACTTGGCGGCCGTCCGCGCCACCGCGCCCGGGCTGTACCAGCAGCTCACCGAGGCGGAGCAGGTCGAGCCGATCATCGGGACGGGCGACCAGCAGAACTACTTCCGCCGCGGGCACGGCCCCGGCTGGGTGCTGGTCGGCGACGCCGGGCACCACCTGGACACCATCAGCGCCCGCGGCATCACCAACGCCCTGCTCCAGGCCGCCTTCCTGGCGGAGGAGCTGACCGTCGATCCGGCGGACCCGGTACGGCTGGACGCCGCCCTGGCCCGGTTCACCCGCCGCCGCGACGAGGCGCTGACCGAGCCGTACCAGAGCACGCTGGAGCTGGCTCGGCTGACCGTCACGCCCGCCCGGCTGCGGATGCTGCGCGAGATCGCCGAGTCGCCCGCACTGACCGGCCGCTACTTCGCCGTCGTCGCCGGGATGCTCGGCATCGACGAGCTCTTCGACGACGAGGATCTCGACGACGACGAGCTCTTCGACGACGACGGTCCCGATGACGACGACGTGTGCTGATCCCACCCCTGGAGGAACCGCAATGAGTCCCGCTCCACTCTCGCTCTGGGGCGGCGAGTCCCGACCGCCCTGCCTCCTGGCCGCGTTCGAGGAGCAGGCCCTCGCCAGGGCCGGGGAGACCGCCGTCGTCGACGGTGGTCTGAGCCTGACCTACGGCGAGCTGCTGGCCCAAGTCCGGGGCATCGCCGAGGGCCTGGCCGCGGCCGGGATCGGCCCGGGGGACCGGGTCGCCGTCACCGGCCGGCGCAGCGCCGCGGTGGTGGCCGCGATGCTCGGCACCATGTGGGCCGGCGCCGCCTACCTGCCGCTGGACCGCGAGTACCCGGCGGCCCGGCTCGCCCACATGCTCAAGGACAGTGGCGCCGGCCTGCTGCTGTACGCGGACGAGCCACCGGAGTTCGAGGTGCCGGTGCCCAGCCTGCCGATCGCCGGCCTGCCGACCACCGGCACGGCCGACCCGGTGGACTGCCGGCCCGAGCTGTGGACGTACATCATCTACACCTCCGGTTCCACCGGTCTGCCCAAGGGCGTCGCCGTGCCGCACAGCTGCCTGGACACGATGGCCGACTGGCAGCGCAACCACTCCGTCCGGCCCGAGCTGCGCACCGCCCAGTTCGCCCCGCTGAACTTCGACGTCTCCTTCCAGGAGGTGCTGGGCACCCTGTGCGGCGGCGGCACGCTCGTGGTGGTGCCGGAGGAGCTGCGCCAGGACCCGTTCGAGCTGCTGGAGTGGCTGGGCGAGCACCGGATCGAGCGGCTCTTCCTGCCGTACGTCGCGCTGCAGATGCTCGCGGTGGCCGCCGCCGAGGAGGAGTCGCTGGACCACCTGGCGCTGGCCGAGGTCAACGCGGCCGGGGAGCAGCTGGTCTGCACCCCGGACATCCGGGCGCTGTTCGCCCGGCTGCCGCAGTGCCGGCTGAACAACCACTACGGGCAGAGCGAGTCCGCGATGGTCACGGCGCACACCCTGACCGGCCCCAGCGACTCCTGGCCCGCCCTGCCGCCGATCGGCGCGCCGCTGCCGGGCTGCGAGCTGCTGATCGACCCGCTGGACGCGGCCGAGCCGAACGTCGGCGAACTGCTGGTGGCCGGTGCGCCGTTGTCGCCCGGCTACCTCAACCAGCCGGAGCTGAACGCCCGGCGCTTCGTCAGCGTCGACCCGACCCCGCAGGGGCACACCGCGGCCTTCCGCACCGGCGACCTGGTCCGGCTGGCGGACGGCGAGGTGACCTTCCTGGCCCGCCGGGACAAGGACGTGAAGATCCGCGGCTACCGGGTCAACCTGCTGGAGGTCGAGGTGCGGCTGCTGGAGCTGCCCACCGTCTCCGCGGCCGTCTGCGTCGCCCTGGACGACGGGCAGGGCTCGCGCTCGCTGCACTGCGCGGTGACCGTCGACGCGGGCGCCGGGCCGCTGGACGGCGCCCGGGCGGCGGAGGAACTGCGCCGCCACCTGCCGGATCCGTACATCCCGCGCTCCTTCAGCACGGTGGCCGTGCTGCCGCGCACCCACAGCGGCAAGGTCGACCGGGACGCGGTGGCCCGCACGCTCGCCGGGCGCTGACCGTACGCCGAAAGGGCCGGCTGGGAGGCCGGCCCTTTCGGCGTGCCCGGCCTCAGCGCAGCGACGGCCGGGTGCTGGTGCCGCGCCGCTCGGTGACGATGGCGGCGACCGCGGCCACGGTGTCGGCGGCGATCAGGTCGGCCACCTTCAGCGCGGTGCCGAACCGCCGGTTGAGCCGTCCGACGACCTGGATGGCGGCCAGCGAGTTGCCTCCCAGGTCGATGAACGAGGCGGCGGCGCCTGGGACTTCGGGCAGGCCCAGGACCTCGTGCCAGGTCTCGCCGACGGCGGTGCGGACGGCCGGGTCGGCGGGGCGCTCGGTCGCGGCGGGGGCGGTCGCGGCCTCGGCGGCGAGCCGTTCCAGCTCCGGTCGGGCGATCTTGCCGTTCTGGTTCACCGGCAGCTCGGCGAGCGCGAACACCCGGGCCGGGACCATGCTCTCCGGCAGCCGTTCGCGCAGGTGGGCGCGCAGCTCCTCGACGGAGGCCCCGGCGGTTCCGGCCACCGAGACATAGGCGGCCAGTGACTGGGCGATGCCCGCCGCGTCGCGCACCGGCACCACGACGGCGTCCGCCACCGACGGGTGCTCGCGCAGACAGGACTGGATCTCGCCCAGCTCGATCCGCACGCCGCCGATCTTCACCTGGTGGTCGACCCGGCCGATCAGCTCCAGCTCGCCGTCCGCCCGCAGCCGGGCCAGGTCGCCGGTGCGGTACAGCCGGGCGCCGGGGACGGCGGAGAACGGGTCGGGCAGGAAGCGCTCGGCGGTGAAGGCGGGCCGGTCCTGGTAGCCCCAGCCGACGCCCAGCCCGCCGAGGAACAGCTCGCCGAGCTGGTCCACCGCGGCGGGCGTGCCGAAGGCGTCCAGCACGTGGGCGCTCTGGTTGGTCATCGGCCGCCCGTACGGGATCGAGCGCCAGCGCGGGTCGACGGCCGTGACGTCGTAGTAGGTGCTGTCCACCGAGACCTCGGTGGCGCCGCCCAGGCTGATGAAGCGGGCCTGCGGGAAGGCCCTGCGGACGGCCTCGGGCTGGGCCAGCGGGATCCAGTCCCCGCCCAGCAGGAAGGCCCGCAGCGCGCCGGCCCGGCCGGTGCCCCAGGTGCGCAGGAACTGCGCCAGCGAGGACGGGACGGAGTGCCAGACGGTGATCCCGGCGTGCTCGACCAGCTCGGCCCAGTGCTCGACGTCGTTCTCCCGGCCGCGCTCGGGCAGCACCAGCGTGGCGCCGGTCATCAGCGCGGCGAACACGTCGTAGACCGTCATGTCGAAGCTCGGCGAGGAGACGCCGAGGATCCGGTCGCCGGGGCCGAGGCCGTAGCGGGCGCTGAGGTCGAGGATCATGCTGGTCCGGCCGACGTGGTCGAGCAGGGCGCCCTTGGGCTCGCCGGAGGAGCCGGAGGTGAAGATGACGTAGGCGAGGTCCCGGCCGGTCACCGGGACGTCCGGGCGGGGCTCCCCGGCGGTGGCCGACGGCGGTTCCCCGACCGGGCCGAGGACGATCACCGGGACCTCTTCGGTGCTGCCGTCCGCGCCGTTGGCGGCGCCCGCCGTGTCGGCGACCACCACGTCCACCCGGCCCAGCCGGTGCAGCACCGCGCGGCGGTGGGCGGGCAGCATCGGGTCCAGCGGGACGAAGGCCGCGCCGGTCTTCAGCGCCGCGTACGCCGCCACCACCAGCTCGACGCCGCGGGTCGCCGCCACGCCGACCCGGCCGCCGATCCCCACCCCGAGCCCGGCCAGCCGGGCGGCCAGGGCCTCGGCCCTGGCGTCGAGTTCGCCGTAGCTGAGGCTCACCGGGCCCTGGACCACGGCGATCCGCTCCGGGGCCGCGGCCGCCTGCCGCTCCACCCGGTGGTGCAGGCAGACCGGCTCGGACAGCGGTGGCTGCGGGCGGTTCAACTCCGCGACCAGCTCCCGTTCGGTGGTGGTCAGGTGGTCGACCCGGTCGATCCGGAGCTCGTCGGGGGCGTCGAGGCAGGCCGCCAGGTGGGCGGTGATCCGGGTCAGCGCCTGCGCGTCGTCGGGCCGGGCGGCGGCCCGCAGCCGCAGCGTCCAGCTGCCGTCGGCGGCGGGGGAGAAGGCGAACACGGCCGGTGAGGACTGGGGATCGACGGACAGCTCCAGCCCGCCCCGGAAGCCCGTCAGGTGCCGGGCGAAGACGGCCCGGCAGGCTCCGAGGGTGGGCGTGGAGGATCCGGTTCCGGCCAGTTCGGCGGGCTCGGTGCGCCAGGCCGTCCACTCCCGGGTGGCGTCGGTGCGGCCCCAGACGGTGACCGGCCGCAGGCCGCCGTAGCGCAGCAGCAGCGCGCACAGCCCGGCGGCGAGGTCCGAGGGCGCGGCCGCCCGCAGGCCGGTCAGCGGCCCGGACTCGACGGCGTCGGTGTGGTCGCTCCACAGCACCGGGAGGACGGGATCGGCGTGCTCGGTCATGTCGCGGCTCCAGGGTCTCCGGGGTGGGAATCGGATCGGGTGCGGGCGAGCAGCCGGGAGGCGCGGGCACCGGGGCGCTCCACGGCCGCCCGGAGCAGCCCCCGCAACTGGTCGGCCAGGCCGGCGGCCCACGGCGCGTCGAACGCCTCGGTGGAGTACTCGATGCTGAGCAGGAAGTCCGGGCCGTCCTCGATGAAGGTCACCGTGGCGTCGAAGGCGTGCTGCCCGGGGTACAGGTCGACGTCCTCGCAGGCCACGCCCGGCAGTTCCGGGCGGCCCGGGGAGCTGCCGCCGGTGCGCAGCTGCAGGGTGACCCGGGCCAGCGGGTTGCGGCCGGGGCTGCGGGCGGGGGCGAGGCGGCGCACCACGGTGGCGAACGGCACCTCGTGGTCGATGGCCCGCAGATTGGCGGCGTTCAGCCGGGCGGCCAGCTCGCAGAAGGCCGGGTCGTCGGCGAGGTCGGTGCGCAGCACCACCATGTTGACGAAGTAGCCGATCAGCGGTTCGAGTTCCGGCTCGCCGCGGCCCGCGAGCAGGGTGGCGAAGGCGGTGTCGGGGCGGCCGGTGCGCTCGGTCAGGGCGAGTGAGAAGGCCGCGCCGAGCCACGAGAACAGCGACACCCGGGCGGCCCGGGCCAGCTCGGTGAGGGCGCGGCGCAGCCCCGGGTCCAGGCGCACCACCAGCCGGTCGGCGGCGAAGGACGGCCGGCGGGGGCGCGGGCGCCCGTCCGCCAGGTCGACCGTCGGCGCGTCGCGCAGCGCCTCCGCCCAGTGGCCGAGCAGTTCCTCCAGCTCCGGGCCCTGGAAGCAGTCCCGCTGCCACCGGGCGTACCGCCGGTAGGGCACCGGCAGTTCGGGCAGCGCCGCCTCCGGGTCCGTGCCGGCCAGCAGCGCCGCGTACCCGGCGGACAGTTCGTCGGTGAGCACCCGCAAGGACCATCCGTCGGTGGCGATGTGATGCATCACCAGGCTGAGCACGTGTTCCTCCGGGCCGAGCCGGAACAGCCGCAGCCGGAACGGCCGGCCCGCCGCCAGGTCGAAGGGCTCGCGCGCCTCCCGGTGCAGCGCGGCCGCCAGCTCGTCCCCGTCGGCGACCTCGTACAGCGGCAACTCGGCCTCGCCGGGCGGGAGGACCTGCTGGTACGGCTCGCCGTCGTCCTCCCGGAAGGCGGTGCGCAGCACCTCCTGGCGGCGCACCACCACCGTCAGCGCGGCCCGCAGCAGATCGGTGCGCAGCGGGCCGCGCAGCCGGAAGGCGAGCGGGACGTGGTAGGCGGCGGTGCCGGGCGCCAGCTGCTCGAACATCCACAACGCCTCCTGACCGGAGGACAGTTCGTACCGCTCGGCCGGGTCGGTCGCGCCGACGGAACCGGGCATCGTGCTCCCATCGCTGGAGGGGGTCGGGGCGTTCGGAGGGCCGGGGCGAGTGCCGGGGCGGAGTGCAGGGGCGGAGGGCCGGCGCGTCGCCGTGCCGCCCGGGGCGTCGGGGCGGAAAGGGCGGGCCGGCCGGCGGGCGATCAAGGACCAGTCTGTCAGCGATGCGCACGCTGCGGAAGATCCTTCCGGGCGGAGGGCCGGAAAACTCCGGGGCGAAAGGAAGTTGGTTGTCATCCCTCGACGGGTGAGGTATCCCTTGATCCAGAACCTGTCCGGTGCATGCTCACTCTCGGGAGTCTCCAATGACCGGCCCACACACCGCCGGTGGCCTCGTCACGACGGCGGCCGTCGGGATGGTGCGGTTGCCGTGCGACCGGTGGCTCGCCGATCAGCCGGTCAGCCGCAGTGCTTCGGGTACGCACCCGCTCCCGGCGCCGGTCCTGGCACGCTTCCTGAGCCTCGGTCAGGAGCTGGGCGGCAGCCCGGACACCGGGCTCGCGGCCGTCCTCGCCGTCCTGCTGCACCACTACGGCGGCCAGGACGAGGTCATGGTCACACTGGAGCGGCCGGACGGCCCCGACGAGGCCCGGATCACGGTCGCCGACGAGGCGAGCCTGCGCCGGATCTGGCAGGACCTCGGCCCTGTCCGGCCGATCGTGCCGGGCAGATCGACCGGACAGGACCTCGGCACCCGACCCGCCGGGCCGGGCCCGGAGTCGGACGCCCCGCTGACCGTGCTGCTGCGCGCCGACGGCCCGGGCGCCGCGCTGGAAGCCTCGTACGACCCGGCGCTGCTGGACCGACCCACCGCCGAACGCGTGCTGGCCCACGCCGCCCGGCTGTTGGAGGCGCTGGTCACCGACCCCGACGCCCCGGCCCGGCGGGCCCGGTTCGGCTCGGCGGAGGAACGCGAGCGGATCCTCACGGACTGGAACGGCACCCGGACGCCCTATCCGGACTCCACCGTGGTGGCCGCCTTCGAGGAGCAGGCCCGGGCGACCCCGTCCGCGCCCGCCGTCGAGTTCGAGGGCGAGCTGCTCAGCTACGCCGAACTCGACCGCCGGGCGGGTCTGGTGAGCCGCCGGCTGCTGTCCGCCCAGGGATCCGGCTTCGTCGGCATCCACCTGGAGCGCTCGACCGAGCTGGTGGTGGCGATCCTCGGGGTGCTCAAGGCCGGGCTCGCCTACCTGCCGCTCGATCCCGAACTGCCCGCCGAGCGGGTGCGCCACCTGATCGAGGACTCCGGCGCCCGGACGGTGCTGTGCCGCCCCGAGGACCTCGAAACGTTTCCGGGCGTCACCGCGCTGACCGTCCGACAGGCCGTCGAGGACCCGGGGGAGGCCGTCGGGCGCCCGGAGATCACCGGCGACACCCCGGTCTACCTGATCTACACCTCCGGCTCCACCGGCCGCCCCAAGGGCGTGCTCAACCGGCACGCGGGCGTCTTCAACACCGTCCACTGGCGCCGGCAGCGCTTCGACCTCACCCCCGCCGACCGGGTGCTGCAGAAGACCCCGTTCGGATTCGACGTCTCCGCCTGGGAGTTCCTCTGGCCGCTGGTCTCCGGCGCCTGCCTGGTGGTGGCCCGCCCGGGCGGTCACCGGGACACCCGCTACCTCAAGCGGACCATCCGCGACCGGGGCATCACCGTCGTCCACTTCGTGCCGTCCATGCTGGACGCCTTCCTCGAAGAGGACGAACTGCCCGAGCACTGCGCCGGCCTGCGGCTGGTGTTCGCCAGCGGCGAGGCGCTCACCCCGTCGACCGTCCGGGCCTTCTTCGAGCGGCTGGACTGCGAACTGCACAACCTCTACGGGCCCACCGAGGCCTCCATCGAGGTCTCGCACTGGCAGGCCACCCGGGAGTTCGCCGGGCGTGACGTACCGATCGGCCGGCCGATCGCCAACACCGGGCTGTACGTTCTGGACGAGCGGCTCGAACCGGTGCCGGTCGGTGTGGTGGGCGAACTGTGCATCGGCGGGGTGCAGGTCGCCCTCGGCTACCACCGGCAGCCGGAGTTGACCCGGGAGCGGTTCGTTGCCGACCCCTTCACCCCGGGCGGCCGGCTCTACCGGACCGGCGACCTCGCCCGGCACCGCACCGACGGGCGGATCGAGTACCTCGGGCGACTGGACGACCAGGTCAAGATCAGCGGGTTCCGGATCGAACCGGGCGAGGTCGAGACCGTGCTGCGCGGCCTGCCGGGCGTCGCCCAGGCCGCCGTGCTCCCGGTCGGGCCGGACGGCGCCCGCCGGCTGGCCGCCTTCCTGGTCCCGACCGCGCCGGGTGCCCTCGACCCGGAGCGATGCCGTTCCGCGCTCGCCGGGCTGCTTCCCGGCTACCTGGTCCCCAAGCAGTTCACCGTGCTGGCCGCGCTGCCCACATCGGCCAACGGCAAGCTCGACCGCCGTGCCCTGGCCGACCTCGCCCAGCCGGCCGCTCAGCCCCAGGCCCAGCCCCAGAACCAGGCCCAGCCCCAGGCTCAGGCCCCCGCCGACGACGCCGGGGAAGCCGGGGAGACCGAGGACGCCGAGGACACCGGATCCGGACTGGAGCCGGCCCTGCGCGCGCTGTTCGCCCAGTCGCTGGGCGTCGCCGAGGTCGGCCGCCACGAGGACTACTTCGAACT
The DNA here is from genome assembly GCF_055560495.1 of Kitasatospora sp. NPDC023176. Taxonomy (NCBI): domain Bacteria; kingdom Bacillati; phylum Actinomycetota; class Actinomycetes; order Kitasatosporales; family Streptomycetaceae; genus Kitasatospora; species Kitasatospora sp. NPDC023176. Next base: position 69,155 of record NZ_JBVHIP010000019.1, read on the forward strand.
GGGCGGCCACTCGCTGGCCGCCGTGAAGCTGGCGACCCGGATCCGGGCCGCGCTCGGAGTGGACCTCGACGTCTGGACCCTGTTCGACTTCCCCACCGTGGCCGCGTTGGCACGCGAACTCGCCCGGCCACTCTGACGAAGGACGATCCCATGTCAGCTTCACCCGCCCCCGCCCGCGCCCCGGAGGACGCCGAGGAGGCCGACGACTCCGAGGACATCGTGCGCGACCTGCTGCTCACCGGCGCCGAGCGGCTCGCCGCCGACGACCCGGAGCTGCACCGGGTGCTGGCCCGCGAGCAGGCCCGGCAGAACGCCACCCTCTCCCTGGTGGCCTCCTCCAGCGTGGTCGACCCCTCGGTGCTGGCCGCGCAGGCGTCCACCGCCGTGAACGTGACGGCGGAGGGCTACCCGGGCCGCCGCTACCACGCCGGCTGCGGTGTCATCGACGACATCGAGCGGCTGGCGATCGAGCGCGCCCGGAGCGTCTTCGGCGCCCGCTACGCCAACGTCCAGGCGCACTCGGCGACCACCGCCAACTACGCCGTCCTGTCCGCCCTGCTGGACCCGGGGGACACCCTGCTCGGGATGACCCTGGCCGAGGGCGGCCACCTGACCCACGGCAGCCCGGCCGCGTACGCCGGGCAGTACTTCGACGCCGTCGGCTACGGGCTGGACGCGGACGGGCTGATCGACTACGACCAGGTGGCCGGGCTGGCCCGGGAGCACCGCCCCCGGGTGATCATCTGCGGGGCGACGGCCTACAGCCGGATCGTCGACTTCGCCCGGTTCCGGGCCATCGCCGACGAGGTCGGCGCCTACCTGATGGCGGACATCTCGCACGTCGCCGGGCTGGTCGCCACCGGCCTGCACCCGAGCCCGGTCGACCACGCCCACATCACCACCGCCTGCACCCACAAGCAGCTGTTCGGCCCGCGCGGCGGCCTGATCCTGGTCGGCCGGGACCACGACGCCCCGGCGCCCAGGGGCAACGGCGACCTCGCCGCCTTCCTCCAGCGCGCGATCTTCCCGTACTACCAGGGCGCCCCCGCGCTGAACGCCATCGCGGCGAAGGCCCGCGCGCTGGCGATCGTGGCGACCCCGGGCTTCGCGGCCACCACCGGGCGGATCGTCGCCTTCTCCCGCGGCATGGCGGCCGAACTCGCCCAGCGGGGCTACCCGATCGTCTCCGGCGGCACGGACAACCACACCGTCCTGGTGGACCTGCGGGCCCGCGGCCTCAGCGGCCTGGTGGCCGAGGAGGCGCTGGAGGAGTGCGGGATCGTGGTCAACAAGAACCGGGTGCCCGGCGACACCACCCCGCCGCTGGTCGGCGGCGGGGTGCGGCTCGGCTCCAACAGCGCCGCGCACCGGGGGATGGGCGGGCCCGAGGCGGCCCGCTGCGCCGAGCTGATCGACACCGTGCTGTCCGCCGTCACCACGCTAGGGCCGCGCAGCTACCTGCTGTCCGACGACGTCCGCTACGCGGTCTCCTCCCAGGTCGCCGAACTGGCGGCCAAGTTCCCCCTGCCCGGCTACCCGATCGACTAGGGCCTGTCTTCACACTCCCGTCGTCCGCCCGGAGGGCGGGCGGGGCGGCGGTGGGGTGCGTGCATCGCAAGGCGGAGGAGGACGACAATGCAGCGCATTGGCAACCGACGACAACGCGGCGAGGTGCGTGGCCCGGCGTCGCCCCGCAGGCGGGAGTTTGAAGACAGGCCCTTGGCCCTGTCCGGGCCTCTCCCAGGCCCCCAACGGAAGGAACGCACATGAGCGAGCTCGACGACGACCGCCGGCACCTGGTGGTCCTCAACGACGAGGAGCAGTACTCCGTCTGGCCGGCCGAGCGGGACGTCCCGGCCGGCTGGCGGGTCGAGGGCTTCGCGGGGACCCGCCAGGAGTGCCTGGACCACGTGGCGCAGGTGTGGACGGACATGCGCCCGCTGAGCCTGCGGCGCGCCATGGACTCCGCCCAGGGCTGACCCGCCCGGACGGGAACGCCGGAGGCCCGGGGCGGTACCCGCCCCGGGCCTCCGGCGTTCTCCGGCTCAGCCGGCCTCGGTGCCCAGCCGCAGCGCCCGCATGGTGTCGGCCACCTCCCGGTGCAGCCCCGAGCCGCTGTCGGCGAACCGGTCGATCACCCGCTGCCGGACCTCGGCGTCCTTCTCCTGGCTCAGCTTGAACATCGCCTCGACCTTGGTCACGGTGAAGTGGATGCCGCCGACCGCGCCCACGATCTGCCGGTGGTACTCCAGCGAGGGGGCGAGCGGCATCTTGTCCCCGAACCGGTCCTCCAGCGTCTGCGCGGTGGTGTGGACGATGGTCAGGGTCTCGTCGTCCCCGGCGAGTTCCACCGTGCCCTCCAGGTGGACCGCCACGTAGTTCCAGGTCGGCGAGACCATCGGGGCGGAGTAGAGGGTCGGCGTGACGTAGCCGTCCGGGCCGTGGAAGACCAGCTTCGCCGGGCCGCCGCCGTCGGCGACGAGCTGCCGGAAGTGCGGGTTCGCCCGGGTCATGTGGGTCCACAGGCGCATCCCGAGCAGCGGGCTGCCGACGGTGGTGTCCGGCGGCACGATCACCGGGATGTGGGTGGCGTTGGGCGTCGGGTGCCCGTTGCTGGTGAGCACCGCGAGCGGATGCCGCTCGACGACCCGCAGCGGCCAGTCGTCCCCGTCCACCTGGTAGAGCTTCGGCGTGAACACTCGTCCTTCTCCCTCTCAGCGGTTCGGCGCTGCGGCGTTGCGGCATGCCGGCGTTCAGGCGTGCCGGTGTTCCGGCGTGCCGGTGGCCCGGCGTCCGGGCGTGCCGGTGACCCGGCGCGGCGCCCCGGTCAGCCGGACAGCGCCTTGACGAGCATGTCGCCGATCTCCCCGGCCCGGACGGCGGAGAGCGACAGCAGGGTCTCGGAGAGCCCGTGGCTGTGCTCGCCGAAGCCCTGGACGTAGATCCCGCACCGCACGCCGTCGTCGGTGACCACCCGGTGCTCCCGGTCCAGCCGCAGCCGGCCCTGGTCGTCGAACCGGCAGTGCGGCAGCAGGCCGTCCAGGAACACCGCCGGATCGGTGCGGGTGTACCCGGTCGCGCACACCAGCGCCTGCGCCTCGATGACGGTGCTGGTGCCGGAGGACAGTGATTCGACGTCGACCCGCAGACCGTCCGGAGTTTCCGCCACTTCGCGGATCCGGGAGACGTTGTGGAAATGCAGCCGGGGCTTTCCGGCCACCTTTTCCAGATACGCCTGCCGGAACAGCGAGTTCAGCAGATCGGCGTCCACCACCGCGTAGTTGGTACTGGCGTGATATTCGACGAGGCGCTGTCGGACGTCGTCCGGCGCGGTGTGGAAACGGTCCACCGCCTCGGGATTGAACACCTGGTTGGCGAACGGGCTGTCGTCGGCGACGCTGAAGCCGTACCGGGCGTGCACCGAGTGCACCTGCGCCCGAGGGAAGCGCGCGTGGAGGTGCTCGATCGCCTCCGCCGCGCTCTGGCCCGAGCCCAGCACCACGAAGGAGCGCGGGTCCTGCGGCGCGATCCGCTCCACCTCCGGCAGGAACCCGGAGGTGTGCCAGATCCGGGCCGAGACCGGCAGTTCGGCGGGCAGCCGCGGCTCGATCCCGGCGGCGACCACCAGGTGGCGGGCGCGCTGGACCTGCCGGGTGCCGTCGGCCGCGACGAAGACCACGTCCAGGAACTCGATCCCCTGCTCGCCGGTGACCGGCTCGACCGCCACCACCCGCGACCCGTAGGAGACGAGGTCCGCGAAGCTCTCCGCAACCCACTCCAGGTAGTCGTGGAACTCCACCCGCAGCGGGTAGGCGGACTTGGTGTTGATGAAGTCCGCCAGCCGGTCCTTCGCCTGCAGATAGCACAGGAACGAGTACGGACTCCGCGGATTCCGCATCGTCACCAGGTCCTTGAGGTACGAGACCTGCATGGTCGCGCCCTCGATCAGCATGCCCCGGTGCCAGCCGAAACGCGGCTGCGCCTCGAAGAAGCGCGCGGTCACCGGGGCCCCGTCGGCGGTCTCCGCGATGGCGGCCGCGAGGGCCAGATTCGAGGGGCCGAAGCCGATTCCGGCCACGTCGACGATGCCGGTTCCGGCGACCACGCCGGACCGCTGCCGCTCACCCACGGACTTCCCTGCTCTCTCCCTTTTGGGGATGGCCTTGTCTGGGTCGACGCCGAGTCAGGCCGACCGATGACGGTGCTCAGGGCAGCACGCTGCCGCGACTCCTGATCACTCCATGACAGTAGGAGCTGCCCACCGGCTGTGCAAGCAAAAGAATGAACTCACGATCAATCGAGCTGACTTGGCGTTCTTCCGGCGAGGAGATCAAGACCACCCTTGACGGCGGATCGGCGCGCTGAATAGCATCCGAAGAGTTCGAGGTGGGGGCTGTCCGCACCCCAAGTCGGCGACTCGGCAAATGAGTTCGTCACCGGCTATCCGAACTCCATTCACTGACTTTCCATCAAGAACCGACCGGGCAGGGTTTCGCGCGTGCGGGGATCCGCGACCGCACCGTCCTGGAACGAGAGGCCTTCCCGCCGTGATCGAGCTGCGCAGCGACACCTTCACCCTGCCGACGCCCGCGATGCTCACCGCGATGATCGGGGCGCGGCTCGGCGACGACGTCTACGGCGAGGACCCGACGGTCAACGAGCTGGAACGCCGCTCCGCCGAACTCACCGGCAAGCAGGCGGCCTGCTTCTTCCCGAGCGGCACCATGGCCAACCTGGCCTCGATCATGGCCCACGCCCCGCGCGGCACCAAGGCCGTGGTCGGCGCCGAGAGCGACATCTGGCTGTACGAGGCGGGCGGCGCCGCCGTCTGCGGCGGAGTCGTCTACGAGCCGGTGCCGAACCAGGCCGACGGCACCATCGCGCTCGCCGACCTCGCCGCCGCCTTCCCGGACGACCCGGACGACCCCCAGTTCGCGCTGCCCTCGCTGATCTGCCTGGAGAACACCCACAACCGCTGCGGCGGGATGGTGCTGCCGCTGGACTACCTGGCGGAGGTGCGCCGCTTCGCCGACGAACGGGGCGTCGCGGTGCACCTGGACGGCGCCCGGGTGGTCAACGCGGCGATCGCCGCCGGGGTGGAGGTCGCGGAGATCACCGCGCACGTCGACTCGGTGCAGTTCTGCCTGTCCAAGGGCCTCGGCGCACCGGTCGGCTCGATGGTGGCCGGCAGCGCGGAGTTCGTCGGGAAGGCCCGCCGGCTGCGCAAGATGCTCGGCGGCGGGATGCGCCAGGCCGGGCTGCTGGCCGCCGCCGCCCTGGTCGCCCTGGACACCCGGGAGCGGCTGGCCGAGGACCACGCCAACGCCCGGCGGCTGGCCGAGGGGCTGGCCGTGCTCCCCGGCGTGGAGCTGGACGTGGACACCGTCGCGACCAACATCGTCATCTTCGAGGTCACCGACGAGCGGTTCAGCTGGCGCACCTTCCTGGACGCGCTGGCCCACCACGGCGTGGCTGCCACCGAGTTCGGCCACGGCCGGATCCGCCTGGTGGTCCACAACGGGGTGAGCGCCGAGGACGTGACGGCCGCCGTCGCCATCGTGGCCCGGGTGCTCAAGGAGGGCCCGGTGGCCGGCTGAGCCCGGCGCTCTGCTGAGCCCGGCGGGCTGAGCCGGCCGGGCTCAGCGGACGGCCACCCCGACCAGGCAGGTGTCGTCGTCGGTGTCGGCGCTGCTGTACTGCAGCAGGTGGTCCAGGTGCCCTTCGAGACCGTCCGCGCTGTCGGCCGACAGCCGGTGGGCCCGTTCGGAGAGGGTCATCAGGTTGCTCAGCGACGCCTGGAGCGACTCGTCCCGGCGCTCGATCAGTCCGTCGGTGTACATCACCAGGGTGTCCCCGGCCTCCAGGACGAACTCGTCCTCCTGGTAGTCCGCCTGGTCCAGGGCACCGAGCAGGATCCCGCCGAGCTGCGGGAGGGTCCGCGCCCGGCCCTCGCGCAGCAGCACCGGCGGCGGGTGGCCCGCGCGGGCCCAGCGCAGCCGGCGGGTGGCGGGTTCGTAGAGTCCGCAGACCGCGGTGGCGGTGACGTTGTCGGTGAGGTGGTGGGTGACGCTGTTGAGCCAGTTCAGCAGCTGGGCCGGCCCGGCGCCGGTGGCGGCCAGGCCGCGCAGGGCGTTGCGCAGCGCGACCATGCCGGTGGCGGCCTCGATGCCGTGCCCGGCGACGTCGCCGACGCACAGCAGCACGTCGCCGGTGGGCAGGACGAGGGCGTCGTACCAGTCGCCGCCGACCAGGTGGTCCTTCTCGGCGGGGCGGTAGCGCACGGCCACGTGCAGGTCGTGGAGGTCCAGCGGGCCCCGGGCGGGCGGCATGATGGCGTGCTGGAGCTGGAGGGCCAGCCGGCTGCGTTCGGCGGCCTGCTGCTCGCTCTGGGCGAGCTGGTCGCGGGTGGCGGCCAGGGCGACCTCCGTCCAGTGCTGGGCGGAGATGTCCTGGTAGGCGCCGCGGACGACGCGCAGTCCGCTGCCGGGGTCGTGCACCGGCTCCGCCACCACCCGGATGTGCCGGGTGACCCCGTCGGGGCGTTGCAGCCGGAAGGCGGTGGAGGCCGGTCGCCGGTGGTGCAGCAGGGTGCGCAGGAAGCGGCCGATGGTGTGCCGGTCGTCCGGGTGGGCGTGTTCGGCGAGCTGCTCGAGGGAGATCGGCTGCGAGCCGGGAGCCAGCCCGTGCAGCTCGAACAGGGTCTCGTTCCAGGCGATCTGGCGGGTCCCCAGGTTCTCCTCGAAGCCGCCGATCCGGCCCAGGCGCTGGGCGTGCTGGAGCAGCCGGGCGACCCGCGGGGTGCCGTCGTCGAGCCGCCAGACCACCACCAGGTGGGTGCCGTGCCGGCTGATGCTGACCTGGGCCCGGGTGGTCAGCGGCACCCCGTCGACCAGTGCGGCGAGCCGCATCTCCTGGGTCCGGAAGGGCTCGCCGGTGGCGAAGACGTGCTCGATCATCTCGGCCAGGCCGCCCGGCTCGGCCGCCAGCGGGTACGCCTCCAGCAGCCGCCGGCCCACGATGGCCACGGTGGGGCGGCCGGCGAAGTCCACGAAGGACGGGTTGACGTGCCGGACCACGAACCGCGGCGGGAGCTCGTCGCCGTCCGGGGCCACCCGCAGGACCAGGCAGGGGTCGAACAGTCCGTCGGTCAGCTGCCGCAGCTCGTCGAACCGGGCGTCGGTGGGGTCGGTGGTGGAGAACTCCTGGCCGTCCCAGGACTCCAGGGTCGCGGCCGCGACCTCCGCGAGTGCCTCGAACTGCCGCTGCAGCGGCTGGGAGCGCTCGGGGAGCTCCTCGCGCCAGCAGATCTCCAGCACGCCGATCAGCCGGCCGCCGACGCCGGCCGGAACGGCCAGCCGGCCGCCCCGGACGTCGTGCTGGCCGATCGAGGGGAGCGAGGCGTCGGCGAGGGTGTGGTAGGCGACGGTGCCGCGTTCGTCCAGGGCCCGGCGGGCCGGGGTGGGGACGCCGGGTGGGACGTGCCGCCAGTGGCGGGCCTCGTCCGGCTGGAAGCCGGCACTGCCCGCCAGGGACAGCGAGAGGTCGGGGTGGGCGGCCCAGACGGCCACCGCGGCCACGCCGAGCGGGCGCAGGGCGTGCTCCAGCATGGAGCGCGCCGCCGTCGCGGCGTCGCCGCCCGCGAGGGTGTCCGCCTCGATGCTGCGCAGCCGCCGTGCGACCGGTTCCGCGGGCTGGACCGCCGTCCCGGCGACGAACTCGCGGGCGAGCGCGGAGATCCGGTCCGCCGCGACCTGGTTCACCAGGTCGGCGGCCAGCGCCAGGGTGGTCACCCCGGCCTGGGCGGCGAGGCCCTCCAGCTGCCGGGCGGCCTCGGTGGGGCCGCAGCGCAGGCGTTCCACCAGGACGCCCACGGCGAGTTCGACCACGGCGCGGCCCGCCGAGTCGGCCTGGGCCTGGTCCAGCTCCTGGCGCAGCCGATCCACCGTGCTGGCGAGCCGGCCCATCGCCGTCGCCGTGCGGTCCGCCTCCCGGCCGGCCGGTGGCTGCGGGTCGTCCGGGGTCCGCTGGGCGCCGACCCGGGGGAGGACGGGGCCCGGGTCGGCCGCCGGGGTGTGGTCGGCCGCGGGTTGCTCCTGGGGGTGCTGCACGGTGGTGGGCTCCTGGGTCGTGGACTGCGGCTCCGTACGGCGGTTACCGGGCGAGGTGGTGGGTGATCCGGTTGATCACCTCGTCGGCGTCGACCGGCTTGGTGATGTAGTCGCTCGCCCCGGCGGCCAGGCTCTTCTCCCGGTCGCCGATCATCGCCTTGGCGGTCACGGCGATGATCGGCAGTCCCTCGTGCTCGGGCATGGCGCGGATCGCCGCGGTGGCCGTGTAGCCGTCCATCTCGGGCATCATCACGTCCATCAGGATCACGTCGATGCGGGGGTGGGCGGTCAGCGACTCCAGGGCGGCGCGGCCGTTCTCGGCCTGGAGGACCCGCATCCCGTGCAGTTCCAGGATGCTGGTGATCGCGTACAGGTTGCGGTCGTCGTCGTCGACCACCAGGGCCGTGCGCCCGGAGAGGGCCGGCCCGGCGTCGGGGCTCCAGGCCTGGACCCGGTCCGTGTCGCGCACCGGTGGGAGGGCGCCGCCGGGGTGGTCGGCGCTCATGTGGAGGGCGATCCGTTCGCGCAGTTCGTCGAGGCTGGTGAGCAGTTCCAGCGGGCGGCCGTCCGGCCGTCCGAGGGTGTCCGGGTGCTCGGCGGTGACGCTCCGGTTGTTGTGCGCCAGCACCGGCACGGTGTGCAGCGCCGGGTCGCCCTCCATCTCGGAGAGCAGGGTCGCGGCCGTCCCGTCCGGCAGGTCCAGTTCCAGGACCACGCAGTGGCAGGGCGCGGTGGCGAGGGCGGTGGCGGCCTCCTGGGCGCCGACGGCGGTGACGATGTCGACCTGCCGGTGCCCCGCGGAGTAGCGGGCGAGGTCCGCGACGGCGTTCTCCGCCACCAGGGTCAGCAGGCCGTTCGGGCGGCTCTCGACCACGAGGAGCCGGCGCGGCTGCCCGGGGGCGGCGTGGTCGGCCGGGTCGTGGGGGTGGTCCGCGGTGGGCCGCGCGGCGCCGCCGGTGGCCGGTCCGGACGCCGCCGGGGGTTCGGCGGCGACCTCGTGTTCGACGGGCAGGTAGAGGGTGAAGGCGCTGCCCTGGCCCAGGGTGCTCTCCACGGTGATCGCGCCGCCGAGCAGGTAGGCGATCTCGCGGCTGATGGACAGTCCGAGGCCGGTGCCGCCGTACTTGCGGCTGGTGGTGCCGTCGGCCTGCTGGAAGGCGCCGAACACGGTCTCCAGGTGCTGGGGCGCGATGCCGATGCCGGAGTCGGTGACCCGGAAGGCGAGCACCGGGACGCCGCGCCGCACGCCGTCCGGCAGTTCGGCCTCGGCGGCGGGCTCGATGCGCAGCTCGACCTGGCCGTGCTCGGTGAACTTGACGGCGTTGGACAGCAGGTTGCGCAGCACCTGGCGCAGCCGGTAGTCGTCGGTGCGCAGTTCGCCGGGGACCCCGTTCGCGGTCCGGACGGAGAAGGCGAGGTTCTTCTGACCGGTCATCGGGCGGAAGGTGGCCTCGACGTAGTCCAGCAGGGTGTGCAGCGGCACCGCGTCGACGTTGAGGTCCATCTTCCCGGCCTCGACCTTGGACAGGTCGAGGATGTCGTTGATCAGCTGGAGCAGGTCGGACCCGGCGGAGTGGATGATGCCGGCGTACTCGACCTGCTTGGCGCTCAGGTTGCGGGTGGGGTTCTGCGCGAGCAGCTGGGCCAGGATCAGCAGGCTGTTGAGCGGGGTGCGCAGTTCGTGGCTCATGTTGGCCAGGAACTCGGACTTGTACTTCGAGGCGAGGGACAGCTGGTGGGCGCGCTCCTCCAGCTCCTGGCGGGCCTGCTCGATCTCCAGGTTCTTGGTCTCGATGTCCCGGTTCTGTGTGGCCAGCAGCTCCGCCTTGTTCTCCAGTTCGGCGTTGGAGAACTGGAGTTCCTCCTGCCGGGCCTGCAACTCGGCGGACCTCGCCTGGAGTTCGGCGGTCAGCCGCTGGGACTCGCCGAGCAGTTCGTCCGTCCGGGCGTTGGCGATGATGGTGTTGACGTTGACGCCGATGGTCTCCATCAGCTGGTCCAGGAAGTCCCGGTGGACCTGGGTGAACGGCTGTACGGAGGCCAGCTCGATGACGCCGAGGACCTGCTCCTCGACCACGATCGGCAGCACGATCAGGGACAGCGACTCGGTGCGGCCCAGGCCGGAGGAGGCGGCCAGGTAGCCGGGCGGCAGGGCGCCGACGGCGATGGTTCGCCGGCTGCGCGCGGCCTGGCCGACGAACGACTCGCCCAGCCGGAAGCGGGTGGGCCGCTCGCCGTCGGGGAACGCGTACGAGCCGACGAGCTGGAGTATCGTCCCGGCCCCGCTGTCCTCGGCGAGGTAGAAGGCGCCGCACTGGGCGCCGACCAGCGGGGCGAGTTCGTCCATGACGGACTCGGCGACCACGCCCAGGTCGCGCCGGCCCTGCATCAGCGCGGAGAACCGGGCGAGATTGGTCTTCAGCCAGTCCTGTTCCTCGTTGGCGCGGGTCGTCTCGCGCAGCGACTCGACCATGAAGTTGATGTTGTCCTTGAGGTCGGCGACCTCGCCGGAGGCGTCCACGGTGATCGAGCGGGTGAGGTCGCCGGCCGCGACGGCGCTGGTGACCTCGGCGATCGCCCGGACCTGCCGGGTGAGGTTGCCGGCCAGCTCGTTGACGTTCTCGGTGAGCCGCTTCCAGGTGCCGGAGACGCCCTCGACCTTGGCCTGTCCGCCGAGCCGGCCCTCGGTGCCGACCTCCCGGGCGACCCGGGTCACCTCGTCGGCGAACGAGGAGAGCTGGTCGACCATCGTGTTGATGGTCTCCTTCAGCTCCAGGATCTCCCCGCGTGCGGTGACGGTGATCTTCTGTGAGAGGTCGCCCTCGGCCACCGCGGTGGCCACCTGGGCGATCGCACGGACCTGCCCGGTGAGGTTGCCGGCCATGGAGTTCACCGAGTCGGTGAGGTCGCGCCAGGTGCCGGAGACGCCCTCGACCTTGGCCTGGCCGCCGAGCCGGCCCTCGGTGCCGACCTCCCGGGCGACCCGGGTCACCTCCCCGGCGAACGAGGAGAGTTGGTCGACCATCGTGTTGACGGTGTTCTTCAGCTCCAGGATCTCGCCCCGGGCGTCCACCTCGATCTTCTGGGTGAGGTCGCCGCGGGCCACCGCCGTGGTCACCTGGGCGATGCCGCGCACCTGCCAGGTGAGGTTGCCCGCCATCGCGTTGACCGAGTCGGTGAGGTCCGCCCAGGTGCCCGAGACGCCCGGCACCTGGGCCTGGCCGCCGAGCCGGCCCTCGGTGCCGACCTCCCGGGCGACCCGGGTCACCTCGGAGGTGAAGTGCGACAGCTGGTCGACCATCCCGTTGAACACCGAGGCGATCTCGCCCAGCAGCCCGTGCTCGTCATCGGGCAGCTTGGTGCTGAAGTCGCCGTCCCGGACGGCCGTGAGCCCCGCCAGCAACTGCCGGAGCTCGGGCTCGTTCACGAGTGCCGTGTCCGGCTCGTTTCCCGGGCGCTGCCGTGAACCGTCGGTCGTGGTCAGGCCAGCCATCGAACGTCGCCTCCGTAGAACGCGGGGCCTGGGCCCGGCATCCGGTCGTGGGCACCGCCGGGCGGGAACCGGACGGCGCCGGTCGATGCTCCGGGTGCGGTGGGTACCGCCACGGAGGCTACCCCAGCGCCCTCACCGCCGGAAATGGCCGCCGCCGGGGCGGGACGGGCCGCCGCGGGCCTTCACCGGACCTCCACGGAGCCGGGGCGCATCGATCCGCCGGGGCGGGGTAATAGAGCGCCCGTCGTGCCGTCGCATGGGAGGACCGGCATGCTCGCGCCCACCGGTGAACCCCTCGCCACGGCAGCTCCCAGCGGACGGTCCCCGGGATCGACCCCGGCGGGCCGGCTGCGGGAGGGGCCGGAGGGCGGCTGACGCCGCTCGGCCCGGGCCGGGCTGCGGTTTTGGCCGTCGCGTCCGGCCTGCGTAGGGTCGGGGTACGGACAGGGAGGGAACGACGATGATGCCATCCGAGGACGACCAGGGCGCCACGGCCCTGGCGGTTCCCGCGCCCCGGCCCGGCCTGGAGGTGCGCAGCCGCACCACCGACGAGGGCGCGGTGGTGTGCACGCTGGTCGGCGACCTCGACGTCGAGTCGCTGGTCCCGGCCGCCGGAGCGCTCGCCGACCTGGTCGCGCGGCGCCCGACCGCCGTGGTGATCGATCTGCGGGGAGTCGCCTTCTGCGACTCCTCGGGCCTGAACCTCCTGCTCAGGACGCGCCTCGCGGCGGAACGGGAAGGACTGGAACTGCGGCTCGCGGCGGTGGCGCCCACCGTGCAGCGGGTCCTCGAACTGACCGGCGCGCAAGCGGTCTTCTCCGTCCACGAGTCGGTCGAGGCGGCCCTGGCCCGTTGAGGGCGGTGCCCGCCGGGGCTCCGTCCCGGATCGGGCATAATCCCGGGGCCACCGGGAAACCGAGCTGCGAAAGCGTCGTCGATCCAAAGGGGTGCCCTCACATGACGATGAGCCGGGGAGCCCTGGACGGCGGCCCTCACGGGACCGGTCTCGTCCTGCCCGCCGGCGGTCAGCGGCGGCGCCTGCCCCTGCTCGGGCTGCCCAAGCCGGTCGCCCGGGCCCGGGCCCACACCGTCCTGGCGCTCGGCGACTGGTGCCCGCCCCGGACGGCGGACGGGATCGCGGAGGACATCGTCCTGGTGGTCGCCGAACTCGTCGGCAACGCCATGCTGCACGGCGGCGGTCCGCTGGAACTCGTCCTCGACCTCACCGGGGACCGGCTGCGGATCGAGGTCAGCGACCGCAGCGGCGACCTGCCCGCCCCGCGCGAACCGCACCATCCGGCCCTGCCCGGCGGCCACGGGCTGTTCATCGTGCAGCGGATCGCCGACCGCTGGGGGGCCGAACGGCACGCCCTGGGCAAGACGATCTGGGCCGAGTTCGACGCCGGCCGGCTCGACCGGGCGTAGCACGGCCCCGGTCGCCCCGGTCCCGCCCGCGGGCCGCGGTGTCCTGGCGCGCGGATCGGGGCGGGCCGTGTACGGAACGGTCTGCGGGGTAGCGGTCCGGGCATGCTGACACTCGGAGTCGAAGAAGAATACCTGCTGGTGGACCCCCGGGACGGGGTGCCGCTGCCCCGGGCGGCCGAGGTCCTGGCGACCGCCTCGCTGGCGCCCGCGCTGCGCCCCGCGGAGGCACAGCACGAACTGCTCCAGGTCCAGGTGGAGACCGCCACACCGGTGTGCGAGGACCTGACCGAGGTGGCCCGGCACCTGTCCAGGGTGCGCGCCGGACTGAACGCGGCCGCCGCGCAGCACGGGTGCCGGGTGGTGCCGGTCGGGTCGGCGCCGTTCGCCCCGGGCGGCCCGGTGCCGGTCACGGACGGGGAGCGCTACCGGCGCGCCCGCGACCAGGCACCGGCGCTGGTGGACGACCTGATGCTGAACGGGATGCACGTGCACGTCGGCGTCCCGGACGAGGAGGAACGGCTCGGGGCCCTGGTGCGGCTGCGCCCCTGGCTGCCGGTGCTGGTGGCGCTGAGCGCCAACTCGCCGTTCTGGCGCGGTGCCGACACCCGGTTCGCCAGCTGGCGGACGGTCCACTTCGACCAGTGGGCGGTCAGCGGCCCGCCGCCGGCCTTCCACGACCTGGCGGACCACCATCGGCGGGTGGCGGCGCTGAAGGCCGCCGGAGCGATCGTGGACGAGGGGCAGCTGTACTGGCAGGCCCGGTTGTCGAGCCGCTACCCGACCGTCGAGATCCGCGCGATGGACGTCCAGCTGACCGTCGCCGAAGCCGAGTTGTTCGCCGGTCTGGCCAGGGCACTGGTCGTCTCGGCGGTTCTGGACGAACGGGCCGGGCGCCCCCGCCCCGACGCTCCGGACGAACTGCTGCGCGCCGCTACCTGGCACGCCGCCCGCACCGGCCTGCACGGCCGGCTGGTCTCCCCGTCCGACGGAGTCGCCCGGCCGGCCGCGGCCGTGCTCGGAGAACTGCGGGCCCGTCTCGCCCCCGGGCTCGCGGCGTCCGGGGACACCGACCGGGTGGCCGAGCTGTGGCGCGGCCTGGAGCGCGAGGGCAACGGGGCCGACCGGCAGCGCCGCTGGTGCCGCGAGGGCGGCCGGAAGGGCCTGGTGGCGGGGCTGGTGGGGGCCACGGTGACCCGTACGCCCTGACCGCGGGTGGTGCCGGGGGAGCGGCCCCGGCACCACCGGCCGGTTCCGGACGCACCGCGGGGCCGCCCGGACGGACGGCCCCGCGGTGCGGAGCGGCCGGCCGTGCCGACCGCCCCGTGAGCGGCTACCAGCGGTACCAGCGACCCCGCGCGCCGGTCGACGACGTGCCCCGCGCGACGAAGCCGAGCAGCCAGACCACGAGCACGATGACGGCTGCCCACCAGAGCACCTTCAGGGCGAATCCGGCGCCGAACAGGATCAGAGCGAGCAGAAGGACCAGCAGGAGCGGGACCATGGTTCGACCTCCTCGGTTGGCGTGTGTGTCGTCGCTCCTTCTGCCCCCGGATCGCAGGAGTATGTCCCGGTTTGTTGTGCCGGGGCGGGTGCGCGGTCCGTCCCGCCGGGTACGGGCGCGTGGTCAGAACGCCTCTCGCAGTGCCGGCAGGAGGGTCTGCCCGGTGACGGCCGTCTCCACCAGGGCGTGCGGGCCCGGCCGCGCTCCGGGTGTGACGTTCACGAATCGACGGCGACGGGTAGTCGGATGGGTGCCGAGAGCAGCCGAGTGGGGGGTGATGCAGGGAGCGACGATGCCGGAGCACGAGGAGCGTGGCGCGCGGGCCGGAACGGACGGCCCGGACGGCCGACGGGTGCCGCCGCAGGGCAGGCCGGAGGAGGCCGAGGAGGCCGACCCCGTCTCCGGAAGACCGCCCGGGGCGGCGGACGGCGCGGTCCGCTGGCCCGAGCAGATGCTGCCGCTGCTGCGCACCCCGGCCGCCGCCCACCCCCCGGCCGGGCACGGCGAGGGGGAGGACGGCGGCGCGGACGGGCCGGGCCCGACCGAGGTGACCGCCGTGCTCGGCCTGGCGCTGCTGGTGGGCGAGTTGATGCTGGCCTGCGGTGAGGCCGCGGAGGACGTCGAGGCGGCGATGCTCGCCGTCGCGCGGACCTACCGGGCCCGCGCCTGCGACCCCCAGGTGGCCTTCACCCGGGTCGCGATCTCCTACCAACCCGGCCACGGCGAACCGCCGGTGACGGCCGAACGCTTCGTGCGCCGGCCCGCCGAGGACTACGCGGGCCTGGCCGCCCTGTTCCGGATGGTCACCGAGATCACCGCGGGCGGGCTCGCCGTGGACGACGCCCACCGGCGGCTGCGGGCCGTGCGCCGGCACTGCCGCCACTACCCGGCCTGGCTGCTGGTGCTCTCCTCCGGCCTGCTGGCCGGCGGCGCCACCCTGCTGGTCGGCGGCCGGGCCGACGCCCGGGCCTGGCTGGTGTTCGTCAGCGCCGTGGTCACCACGATGGCGGGCGGTCTGCTGGCCGCCCAGGTCGAGCGGCACGACCTGCCGGAGTTCTACCGGATCGCGGTGGCCGCGACCCCGGCCGCGGTGGTCGGCATCCTGATGTCCTTCAACCACCTGCACCTGCGCGGCTCGGTGGTGATCACCGGCGGACTGTACGCGCTGCTGCCCGGCTGGCCGATGGTGGCGGCCGTGCAGGACGGCCTCGCGGGCTTCTACCTCACCGCCGCCGCCCGGCTGCTGGAGGTGCTGTACCTGCTGGCGGGCGTGGTCGTCGGGGTGATGACCGTGCTCTACGTCGGGGTCAACAACGGCGCCGACCTGGCCGCCCAGAGCGGCCCGGCCGCCGCCGCCAACCCGCCGCTCCAGCTGGCCGCCGCCGTCCTGCTGGCGCTGGCCTTCGCCGTGCTGCTCAACACCGAGCCGGCCACGCTGCCGGCCGTCCTGGTCAACAGTGCGGCGGGCTGGACGACGTACTCGGTGCTGGTCGGCGCGGGCGCGGAGCCGATCATGGCCACCGGCCTGGCCGCGGTGCTGGTGGGCCTGTCCGGCCAGCTGATGGCCCGGTACCGGGGCAGCTCGGTGCTGCCGTTCGTCACCGCCGCGCTGGGGTCGCTGCTGCCCGGGTCACTGCTCTACTTCGGGCTGCTCGCCTTCGTCCGCGGCGAGCCCGAGGCCGGGCTCAGCGGCCTGGGGCACGCCACGGCCACCGCGATGGCCCTTGCCATCGGCGTCAACCTGGGCCGGGAGGCGGCCCGGCTGTTCCTCCCGGCCCGGGGTCCGGCCCCGGCCGCCGGCCGCCGGGGCCGCCACCGGCGCTGAGCGGCGGCCGGGCCCCGCTTTCCGGACCGGGCCCCGGGCCTGGACGCGTCAGAGGTGCGTCACAGTGCGCCGCAAGCGCGTCAGAGGTGCGCCAGGGTCCGTGGCCGGGGGCATGAACGCGCGGGACGGGGTTAGACGACGGGGGACGACCCCCGACCGGAAGGATCCGCCGTGGCCGACCTCCCCCGCCTGCCCGAAGCCGCCGAGCGCCGCTGGAGCCCCGAACCGGCGGCGGCCTGCCGCCGCGCCGACCACGGGCGCCTGTTCCTGGCCGCCCCCGAGCGGCCGGACGCCGCGAGGGAGCGCGAGGAGGCGGCGAAGGCCGTCTGCGCCGGCTGCGAGGTGCGGGTGGAGTGCCGCCGGCAGGCGCTCGCGGAGCGGGAGCCGTACGGGGTCCGGGGCGGCCTGACGGCGGAGGAGCGCCGGGCCCTGTTCACCGGCGGTCCGGCCGCTCCGGCGGCCTGAGGCCCGCCGGGGTTTGCCCCGGCGCTGGGGCGGTAGACGCGGTTCATGGGCACGGCGGAGGACGTGACGGCTCCGCCACCCGGGCGGGTTTCGGTACCGAGCGTGCCGCGGCCGGCCTTCCGACCGCCGTCTCCACCACCCAGGGAGGACACAGTGATCGTCCTCGGCGTCATCCTGCTCATCGTCGGCTTCGTCATCGGATTCCCGATCCTGTGGACCATCGGGATCATCCTGGTCGCCATCGGCCTCGTCCTGTGGGTCGCCGGTTCCCTCGGGCACGCGGTCGGCGGCCGTCGCCACTACTACTGACCGGCACACCTCGCACCCGGCTCGGGCCGGCCAGGACACCCGTTCCTGGCCGGCCCGAGCCGGGTGCGGCCCGCTCAGCGGTCGGGTCAGTGGTCGGGTCGGTGGTCGTCGGAGCGCCGCCCGGCGCGCCGCGGGCCCTCGCCGTCGGGCGTGCGCCAGGAGTCCGCGCGCCCGGCGGCGGCGCCCCGCTCGGCCCGGGGCGGCCGGCGCCGGGACAGGCGGTGGCTGCCCCAGGCGAAGGCGCCGATGAGCAGCGCGGCGACGACCAGGGCGGGCAGCAGGACGGCCGGCAGCGAGGGGCTGACGGCGAGCGCGGCCGGGAGCGGTTGCGTGGTCATGGTCGGCTCCGTTCCGTTCGGTTGCCATGGGGTCGGGGGCCGGAGGGCCGTGGCGGCGGCCCGGCCCCGCGGGGAGGAAGGGCGCCGGGCCGGGACCGCCGTGCGTTCCGGCTACCCCGCCCGGTCCGGCCCATGCACGGCCGTCGCGCGGCGGTGGACGGGCCGGCCCGTCAGGGCAGCAGCCGGGCGAGGGCGGCGTCGACGTCCAGGTGTTCCGGCTCGCGGCCGGCCGGCACCAGGGCGAAGGAGTCGACGAGGAAGGCGGTCACCGCTTCCGCCGGGACGCTGATCAGCGCCCGCCCCTCGCGGCTGCGCAGGGTCACCAGGACCTGCCCGCGCGGCCCGGGGGCGACGGTCACGTCCCCGTACCCGGCCGGGGCGTGCCGGCCCTCGTTCAGCAGCTCGCGCGCGAAGAACCACCGGAGCTCCTCGCCTCCGTCGTCGACCGGGGGGAAGGCCAGGCACACCGCGTACGGGAGCGAGGCGTCGAAACGCAGCTCGGCCTCGACCGACACGTGCGGGAACGGGCCTTCGGGCAGGGTGACGGAGGTGAGCCGGCAGGTGGCGACGGTCATGCGGTGGATCTCCATTCGGTGGACGGGGCTCCGGGGGCCCGCCGCGGCGCCGAACGCCGACGGCGGCAGCGCTCGGCTACCCCTTCCGGGCCGATCCACCGCTCCGGCGTGCCACGGAAACACACCGGATTCCCGCCGGTTCCGCACGCCGTCCCCGCGGGTTCCGCGCAGGCCCGGCACCCGTCCGGCGGCGGGTGCCGGACGGGTGCGGGGCGGGGGCGGGGCGTCGTCAGGGCGCCACGGCGTCGGCCGCGGGCGGCTCCGGGTCGTCCTCGTCGTGCGTTGCGGCCTTGCGCCGGACGTCGGCCGGGGTGGGGGCGGTGATCGAGTGCTCCTCGGCGGACCGCTCCCGGTCCCCGACCGGCCCCTCCGCCTTCTCCCGGACGTCGGCCGGGGTGGGCGAGGTGATCGAACGCTCCTCGGCGGACCGCTCCCGGGCCGGCTCGTCCGGCTGGGTCCCGTTGTCGTCACGCGTGGTCATGGTGTGCTTCCCTTCCGAGGCGGCGATGGTCGGACGGTTCGGCGGGTGCCCGCCAGCCCGGTTCCGAATCAGCCGGACCGGACGCCCCGAGGGCGCGGCGCCCGCGGACCGGATCAGGCGACGGCGTCCGGGGCCAGGCCGTCCGGGCGGGCCCGTCGGGGGCCGGTCCGCCCGCGGCCCGGCTGTCCGGGCTGGTCTCCGGCCCCGGCTGCGGGCCGACGCCGGCCGTGCCGATCCGGGTGAGCGCCGAGCAGAGCCGGCGTACGGCGCCCTCGGCGTCGCCGAGTTCATCGGCGTCCGGTACGACGGTGCCGAAGGACTGCCGCCGGTCGGCGGGCAGCGACCGCCAGCGCAGCACGGGCGTCAGCACGGTGCTGGCCCGGGCGAGGAACCAGGCCAGCTGCCCGTGGGTGCGGGCGATGCCGATGGCCAGCACCGCGAGCGCCTCACGGAGGTGCTCCAGCCGGTCGATGACCGCCAGCCGCTCCTGCTCGGCGGCGGTGCCCACCGCCTGGGCGAGGCCCTCGGCGGTCGTCCGGGCGAGGACCGCGTCCTGCGCGGCGAACTCCAGGAGCCCGTCCCGGAACTGGCGTTCAGCCTCCGCGGCGAGCTCGGTGACCTGCGCGGACATGTCGGTACCGGACTGCGGGCGGCGGGACTGCGGAGCCCTGCGCACGGTCATGGTGGTCCTTTCCCGGTGGGTGGACGGCGCCCAGGAGCAGGGCACCGATCCCACCGTGGTGCACCGCGGGGCCCGCCCACAGCTGCGGGAGCGAAGCGCCGGCCCCGGACGGCTGCCGGAACGAAACGGCTGCGGGCGGGCGGGCGAGGGCCCGGCTTTGCGTGCCGCCGACGGGCGCGTAGCGTCTGGACCAGGTGCGCGGGCCAGGGCTGCCGCGCGGACGGACGGGTGGTGAGGATGGTCGAGTCGTTGTCGTTCGACAGCGCGAGCCTGGAGGCCACGGAGGAGTTCCTGTCCACCGCCTACACGCCGATGCGGATCGGCAAGTCGGTGGCGGACGCCCGGGCGAGCATCAGCCGCCGGGCGGTCGGCCCGCTCAGCGTGGACCGGCTGTCCTTCGGCTACGACATGTCCTACACCGCCGACAGCCTCGGCCGGGTGTGCCTGATCAGCGTGCACGCCGGGACGCTCGCCGACCGGACCGGAGACGGCGAGGAGACGGTGTTCGGCCCGGGCGAGACCTTCCTGATCGCCCCGCCGGACGCCCCCTACCAGGGCGAGGTCCGTTCGGCCCGCTACACCATCGCGATGTTCGACAGCAGTCTGCTGGAGGCCGTCGCGCCGACCGGTGCGGACGGGCGCGGCCCGGTGCGGCTGACCGGGCTGGGGGCCGTCGACGAGGCGGCGAACCGGCAGCTCGGCGCCGCGGTCGCCTACGTCCGCGACCACGTGGTGGGCAATCCGGCGGCCTGCGCCAGCGAGCTGCTGATCGCCTCCGCGGCCCAGCACCTGGCGGCCGCGACCCTGGCGGCCCTGCCCCACACCGGCCGCACCGAGCCGGTGCCCGCCGACCGGACGGACGCCACCCCGGACACCCTGCGCCGGGCGATCGCCCACATCGAGGCGAACGCGGAGCGCGACGTCTCGCTCGCGGACATCGCCGCGGCCGCCTTCGTCACCCCGAGGGCACTGCAGTACGCCTTCCGCCGGCACCTGGACACCACGCCGCTCGGCTATCTGCGCCGGGTACGGCTGGACGCCGCGCACCGGGAGCTGCTGGCCGCCGACCCGGGCGGCGCCACGGTGGCCGGGATCGCGATGCGCTGGGGCTTCGCCCACCAGGGGCACTTCGCCGGCCTCTACCGCGAGGCCTACCACCGCTCGCCCGGCGACACCCTGCGCGAACGGGCCTGAGCCGCACCCGCGCGAGCGGCGACGGCGACGGAGCGTCCGGACGGTGCGACGCGACGTGGTACGGCGCGGTGCGGTGCGGCGGAACGCGGTGCGGGGCCGTGCGGCGGCCGCCCGCTGACCGCCGGCGGGAACGCCGGTGCCCCGCACCCGGGGAGGGCGCGGGGCGGGGAGTCCGGCTCACTGCTCGTGCAGGGCCCACTTGCTGCCGTCGACCCGGGCCGTGCCCGGCAGGGCGATGAGTTCGGGTTTGAACAGCGGCGGCGCGCCCATCGCGGGCTCCCAGGTCGCCAGCGACTCGTCCTGGGGGACTTCGATCCGCCGGTCGGCGGCGAGGTCGGTGACCACCTTGAGGAGCAGTCGCACCCCGAGCGGTGCCAGGTGGTCGCGCCACAGGCTCTGCGCGGTGGAGCCCGGGGGGACGAACAGGTGCTGCTGGGCGGCGATCGGGCCGGCGTCGGTGCGTTCGGTGAGGTGGTAGACGCTGCCGCCGGTCACCTTGTCGCCGTCGCGCACCGTCCAGCGGATGGCGTCCCGGCCGCGGTGCAGCGGCAGCAGGCTGGGGTGGTAGCCGATGGTGGCGACGGCGGCCCGGGCGCGGGTCTCCCGGCCGAGGAAGGCGTGCGAGTGCGCGGCGAGGATGATGTCCACCCCGTCGGGCACGTGCCGGGCGCGCAGTTCGGCCGAGTCGGTCCAGGGGATGTCCCGGGGGTACGCCCAGGAGCGCAGGCGGTCCCAGCACATCGCGTTGGCCTCGTCGGACTGCCCCTTGCGCAGCCGGGGGGCCGCCGCGCCGACGATCTTGTGTCCGCTGTCCAGCAGGGCTTCCGCGACCTGCACCGCGAACGCCCCTTGTCCCGATAGGTAGATGTTCATCCGTACTCCTGCGCTGGCTGGTCGGGTCTCGGTCGGTGTCAGGTCGCTACCCGGCTCCTTCCAGCCCGGCGCGGTCGGGTTCGAACCGCACCGGCATGGTGGAGAACCCGGTCAGGAAGTTGGAGCGGATCCGCCGGGCCGGTCCGGTCTGCTCGAAGCCGGTGGTGAAGTCCCGCAGCGCGGTGAGCAGTTCGGCGATCTCCACCTTGGCGAGGTAGGAGCCGACGCAGAAGTGCGGGCCGTAGCCGAACGCCAGGTGCTTGTTGGGGGTGCGGCCGAGGTCGAAGCGTTCGGGCCGGGCGAAGACCCGCTCGTCGCGGTTGCCGGAGGCGTGCCAGAGGGTGACGATCTCCCCGGGGCGCAGCCGTACGCCGTGCAGTTCGGTCTCCCGGCGGACGCTGCGCCCGAAGTGCATGGTGGGCGAGGCCCAGCGCAGCACCTCGTCCACGGCGGTCTCCACCGCGACCTCGCGGCGTTTGAGCCGCTGCCACTGCTCGGGGCGGGCGGCGAGGGTGTGGACGCAGTCGATCATCGTCAGCCGGCTGGTCTCGTCGCCGCCGATGATCAGGCTGTAGCAGTTGAGCACCACGTCCTCGTCGGTCAGCGGCACGCCGTCGATGGAGCTGGCGACCAGCATGCTGATGACGTCCTCGCCGGGGTGCTCGCGGCGTTCCTCGACGAGGTCCATGAAGTACATCAGGATCTCGTTGCGGGCCATCT
Source organism: Kitasatospora sp. NPDC023176 (assembly GCF_055560495.1). Lineage (NCBI taxonomy): Bacteria > Bacillati > Actinomycetota > Actinomycetes > Kitasatosporales > Streptomycetaceae > Kitasatospora > Kitasatospora sp. NPDC023176. The sequence goes on from NZ_JBVHIP010000019.1 coordinate 91,144, forward strand.
CGGAGTCGACCTCGTCGACGTCCTCGTGGTCCGCGGAGAGCGCGGCCTTGGTGAGGCTGAGCAGGTACTCCTGGTCCTGTTCGGGGACGCCGAGCAGGTTGGAGATGGTGGTCATCGGGATCCGGGCGGCGATCTGCGCGGCGAAGTCGCAGCCGCCGCACTCGACGGCCTCGCGGATCCAGCGCCGGGTGTTGGCCCGGACGGACCTCGCGACCTCGTCCAGCACCCGCGGGGAGAGCACCCGTTGGAGGATCTTGCGCAGTTCGTGGTGGCGGTGCCCGTCGGTGACGGCGAGCATCCGGCCGGCCCCGGCGTCGCCGCCCTCCAGGAGGGTGACGAGCACGTTGCCGCGCTCGGAGGTGAAGTTCGCGTCGTCCCGGTAGACGGCCATGATGGACTCGTGCCGGGAGAGCACCCAGAAGCCGCGGCGGCCGTCCGCCGGGGGGTTCCAGTGCAGCGGCGCGGTGTCCCGCAGGGTGCGCCAGAAGCCGTCGAGGTCGTGGCCGGCGAAGGTGGCCGGGTCGCCCAGGTCGGCGGTGGCCGGGGCCGGTGCCGGTGCGTTCATGGTCACCAGTCCGTGCGCCAGAACCGGCGCGGCTGGAACGGGTAGGTGGGCAGCGGCACCCGGTGGCTGGCCTCGCCGCGGTGCAGGGCGGCGAAGTCCACCTGCTGACCGTTCACCCAGGCGGCGGCCAGGTCGGCCAGCGCCCGGGCGTCCCGGCCGGCCGGCACCAGCCCGTGGTCGCCGCGGGTGAGGGCGCCGGGGTCGGCGGCGGGGGCGGCGGCGGTCGTGGTGGCCGGGCCGCCCGCGTCCACGGCCAGTGCGGCGATCAGCTCGGCGCGGCTGCGGACCACGGCCGCCCAGCGGCGGGGCATCACCTTGCGGCCGAGGTTGAGGCTGTAGCAGACGTCGTCCAGCCGCAGCCCCGGGTCGGCCTCCAGCCGCTCGCGGAGCCGGGCGCGCTGACGGGCCAGCGCCTCGTCGTCCAGGGCGGACAGGGTGGCCAGCCGCGGTCGGCCGTCCTCCTCGGGGGCGCGCCCGGCGGGGGCGGGCGCCTCCTCCAGCAGCAGGTGGGCGTTGTAGCCGCCGCCGCCGATCGAGGTGATGCCCGCGCGGCGGATGCCGGACTCCGGCTCCCAGTCCGCCCCTTCGAGCTGCGGCACGAACGGTGTGCCGGGGAAGTCGAGGTCGGGGTTGACCTCGGTCAGGTTGATCGTCGCCGGGAGCTGCTTGTGGTGGAGCGCCAGCGCCGCCTTGATCGCCCCGAAGCCGCCGGAGACCACGCCGCCGTGGCCCACGTTGCCCTTGACGCCGCCGATCGAGGTGGTGGCGGTCTGCTTGCCGAACGCCATGCTCGCGGCGTGCACCTCGAGCTCGTCGGTCATCGGCAGGCCGAGCCCGTTGGCCTCGTACATACCCACCGTGTCGGGGGTGACCCCGCCGACCTCCATGGCGGCGGCGATGCAGGCGCTCAGCCGCTCGGGCTGGGCCAGGCCGTAGGCCATCGCGCTGACGCCGTTGTTGTTCACGGCCGAGCCCTTGACCACCGCGTAGATGTGGTCGCGGTCGGCGACGGCGTGGCTGAGCGGCTTCAGCAGCACGGTGACGACGCCGCTGGACAGCGCGGTGCCGGTGCCGTTGGCGTCGAACGGGCGGCAGTGGCCGTCCTTCGACAGGATGCGGTTCTCCTCCCACAGGTGGCCGCGCGGGTGCGGCAGGCGCACCATCGCGCCGCCGGCGATCGCCAGGTCGGTCTGGCCGAGCAGCAGCGACTGACAGGCCAGGTGCACCGAGTAGTGGAAGCCCGCGCAGACGGCGGCCACGGTGACGGCCTCGCCGGTGAGCCCCATGTAGTACAGGGCGTTGGAGGTCATGGTGTCCGGGGACCACGCCAGGCTGGCCTCGATCGCCTCGGGGCCGACCGAGACCCGGTCCGGCGGGGAGCCGTAGAGCGCGGCGGTCTGCGGGTTGTTGGCGCCGTACATGCCGATCTCGGCCTGGAGCCGGTCCGGGTCGTAGCCGCCGTCCTCCAGCGACTCCCAGGCGCTCTCCAGGAACAGCCGGTTCTCCGGGGTCATCGCGGCGGCCATCCGGTCGCTGATGCCGAACACCGAGGGGTCGAACTTGTCGTAGGTGTCCAGCACGCCGCAGGCCCGGACGTAGAACGGGCTGTGGATCAGGGTCTCGTCGACGTGGATGTCGTCCTTGGCCAGGAAGCTGACGGACTCCCGGCCGTGGACGAGGTTGTCCCAGAACTGTTCCTTGGTGCGGGCGCCGGGGGCCCGGAGCGACATGCCGATGACGGCCACGTCGCCCGGGTCGTAGTCCTGTTCGGGGCGGTCGGTCATGAGGGGGCTCCTGCTTCGTTCTTCGTCGGGGGTGGGCCTGGCTCAGCGGTCGTCGGCGGAGCGGCCGCGCAGCGCGGCGCGGCGGGCGCCGGCGCGGCGGCGGGCGGACTGGACCACCTCGGGGGTGGCGCCGCTGTCGTCGTCGAGCCACCGGGCCAGCGAGGCGATGTCGCGGAAGCTGAAGAGGTCGGGCACCCGGACCCGTCGGTCGAAGCGGCGGGTCATCAGCCGGGCCAGCCGGATGAGCAGCAGCGAGTCGCCGCCGAGGTCGTAGAACGCGGACTGCACGTCGATGGTCGACGGTTCGAGGTCGAGCAGCTGGCCCCAGATCTCGGCCAGCGCGATCTCGGTGGGCGTGCCGGGGGCGGTCAGCGGCCCGTCGGGGTCGGCGGCCGGCGGCTCGGGGAGCGCGTTGCGGTCGAGCTTGCCGCCGGGGCCGAGCGGCAGGGCGGGCAGCGAGACCAGGGCCGCGGGCACCATGTAGTCGGGCAGTTCGACGGCGAGCCGGGCGGTGACGGCGCTCTGCAGCGCGGCGTCCAGCCGGGGGCCGTCGGGGGCGTCGCCGGCCGGCACCAGGTAGCCGACCAGCCGGTTGCCCCGGACGACGGCGGCGGCCTCCCGGACCTCGGGGCAGCCGGTCAGCCGGGCCTCGACCTCCTCCAGCTCGATCCGGTAGCCGCGCAGCTTGACCTGGTGGTCGCTGCGGCCGTGGAAGCGCAGTTCGCCGCCGTCGGTCAACTCGACCACGTCGCCGGTGCGGTACATCCGCTCGCCGGCCCGGAACGGGTCGGGGACGAAGCGCTCGGCGGTGGTGCGCGGCCGGTTGACGTAGCCGTGGGCGAGGCCGGCGCCGCCGAGGTACAGCTCGCCGGGCGTGCCGGCCGGGAGCCGGCGCAGCTGCTCGTCCAGCACGTAGACCCGGGCGCCCTCGGTGGGCGGGCCGATCGTCGGCTCCTCGGCCGAGTCCTCGGGGACGGGCCCGAAGGAGCAGAACACGGTGCCCTCGGTGGGGCCGTAGGCGTTGAACACCCGGGTGGCGCCCGTCTCCCGGAAGGTGCGGTCGACCAGTTTGCGGCGCAGCGCCTCGCCGCCGAACACCACCGAGCGCAGCTCGGGCGGCAGGGCCCCGGCGTCGAGCAGGCCGTTCATCACCGAGGGGACGACGTTGAGGTGGGTGATCCGGTCGGCGTACCGGCTCTCCGGCAGGTGCACGGCGCTCTCCACCAGCACCACGGCGCCGCCCCGGCAGAGCGCGTTGAAGATCTCCATCACCGACATGTCGAAGCAGACCGAGCTGGCCGCCGCGATGCCGCTCAGGTCGCAGCCCTCCAGGACGCGGTCCATCGCGGCGAGCATCGCCACGGCGCCGCCGTGCCGTACGGCCACGCCCTTGGGCTTGCCGGTGGAGCCCGAGGTGTAGATGACGTACGCGGTGTCCTCGGGCACGACCGGGACGGGCCCGGCGCCGGGCTCGGTGGTGACGGTGCCGCCGTCGCCGAGTACGAGCACGGTCGGGCCGGGCGGGCAGCCGGCCCGGGAGGCGGGCGTGGTGAGCAGCAGCCGGGTGCCGCTGTCCTGGACCATGAAGGTCAGCCGGTCGGCGGGGTAGTTCGGGTCCAGCGGCAGGTAGCAGGAGCCGCTGCGCAGGGCGGCCAGGATGCCGACCAGCAGGTCCGGGGTGCGTTCGACGCAGATGCCGACCGGGACGCCCGGGCCGGCGCCGGCGGCGGTCAGCCGTTCGGCCAACTCCAGGGAGCGCTGGTCGAGTTCGCCGTAGGTCAGGACGCCGGCCTCGGCGTAGACGGCGGTCGCCCCGGGGCTCTTGGCGGCCAGTTCGACGAACGCGGAGTGCAGGGTGTCGGTCACCGGTCCGTCTCCTCGGGCAGGCCGGCCGGGGCGATGGCGCCCAGGGCCAGGTCGGGTCGGGCGATCGCGTCGAAGAGCACGCTGCGGTACAGCGCGAGCAGTGCGGTCACGGTGGGCCTCTCCAGGTAGCTCGGTTTGAACTGGACGTGGCCGGCCACCTCGCCGTCGATGTCCGCCATCGAGATCTCCAGGTCGAACTTGGCGAGGTGCCGGCGCACCTGGAGCGGTTCGAGGGGCAGCGCGCCGTCCGGGGTGAGGGTCTCGCCGACGCCGTGGAAGAGCTTGACGGAGCGGGGGAAGGCGTCCGAGGACAGCCAGTTCACCACCACGTCGAACCACGGGGAGCGGCCCTCGACCCTCGGCGGCTTCAACTGGGAGGCCAGCAGGTCCAGGGGGTAGTTCATGTGCTCCAGCAGGCCGAGCGAGAAGGCGTGGACCTCGCGCAGCAGGTCGCGGAAGCTGCGGTCGGCGGCCGGGCTCGCCCGGACCAGCACGGTGTTGAGGTAGTAGCCGATCGCCGACTCCCAGCCGGGCTCGGAGCGTTGGGCGATCGCGGTGGCCAGTACGGCGTCCTCGGTGCCGACCGCGCGGTTGAGGGTGGCGAAGAACCCGGCCAGCACGACGGTGCTGATCGACACGCCCTCGCGCACCGCGAACTCCCGCAGCAGCCGGGTCTCCTCGGCGTTCCAGCGGAACGCGAGGTCGCGGCCCTCGTAGGTGACGCCCGGCGGGCGCTGCTTGGCGGACAGGTCGAGGTGGGCGGGCGGGTCGGCCAGCCTCTCCGACCACCAGTCCAGGGCCGCGTCGGCGGCCGGCCCGGCCAGCCACTGCCGCTCCCAGGCGACGAACTCGGTGTACGGGGCGGCGGGCGCGTCGGCGGCCGGGTCGGCGCCCTGGTAGTACGCCTGGAGTTCGCGGATCATCACATCGGCGGAGGCCGCGTCCGAGGCGATGTGGTGGACCAGCACCAGCAGGTAGTGGTCGGCCGGGCCGCGGTTCAGCAGGACGACCCGCACCAGCGGCCCGTTGTCCAGGTCGAGCGGCCGGTGCCCGTGCCGGGCCAGTTCCTCGCGGGCCTGTTCGTCGTCCAGCCCGGAGCCGTCCACCACCAGGAACTCGTACACCGGCTCGTCCAGGACGACCTGGTACGGCCGGCCGCCGGCCTCCACGAACAGGGTGCGCAGCGCGGGGTGGCGGGTCATGACGGCCCGGACGGCGCGCTCCAGGGCCTGCGCGTCGACGGCCGTCCGGATCCGGGCGGCCACCATGAAGTTGTAGGGCACGGCGTCCGGCGAGACCATCTGCATGAACCACAGCGAGGCCTGGCCGTGCGAGGCCGGCGCCAGTTCCAGGCCGAGGCCGGCGGCGCGCAGCTGCTTCAGGGCGGGGGTGTCGTCGGCCGCCAGTAGGCCGCGGGCGTCCAGTTCGTCCAGCAGCTCCTCGGCGTCCAGCTCGGACAGCTCGTCGAGGAAGGCGCGGTCCGGCTCGGCCTTCGGCAGTGGAGCCGACGTGGGGGCGGGCGCGGTGGCGGCGGGGGCGGCGGGGGCCGCGGGCGGTCCGGCGGTGAGTTCGACGAAGTGGCCGACCACTTCGGAGATCGACCGGCCGTCCAGGAAGACCACCGGCGACACCCGGTGCCCGAACAGCGACTGCATCCGGTTGACCAGCCGGATCCCCAGCATCGAGTCGAGGCCGAAGTCGCGCAGGCACGCCTCGGTGTCGAAGCCGCTCACCGGCACGCCCAGGGCGTCGGCGAGTTCGGCCAGGACGATCTCGGCCACCGGCCGGCCCGGCGCCCGTTCCACCGGCCGTGCCTCGGGCTGCGCCGCCACCACGGCGGCGGCGGTGGGTTCGGCGGCCGGCGCGGGGGCCCGCGGCGCGAGCGGCTCGGTGTCGATCCAGTAGCGCTCCTTCTGCCACTGCACCAGCGGGGTCTCCACCAGGTCGACGTCATCGCCGAACAGCGGGTCGAAGGTCAGCGGCAGGCCCTGGACGTACAGCGAGGCGGCGGCGCCCAGCAGGCAGCGCAGGTCGCTCTCGTCCCGCCGCAGCGAGTTGACGGCGTGCACCCGGGCGCCGCGGGTCACGGCGATCTCCTCCACCGCGCCGCGCAGCGTCTCGTGCGGGCCGATCTCGATGAAGGTGTCGACGCCCCGGTCGACCAGCGCCCCGACGGTCTCGGCGAACCGGACCTGGTTGCGCAGGTTGTGCACCCAGTAGTCCACGTCGGTGGCCGGGTTGACGCTGTCGGCCAGCGCCGTGGAGTGGAAGTCGATGACGGGCGGCAGCGCGGTGATGCCCTCGATGCCCTCCCGCAGCGGCGGGAGCAGCGGGTCCATCCCGGGGCTGTGCACCGGCCGCTCCACCCGGATCCGGCGGACCGAGACCCCGTCCCGGCGAAGGTCGGCCTCCAGGGCGTCGACGGCCTCGGGCGAGCCGGAGACGGCCGCGCTGGTGGGGCTGTTGACCACGGCGACGGCCGCGTGCGCGGCGTACGGGGCGAGCCGGGGCAGCAGCTCCGCCTCCGGCAGGTCGACCGAGATCATGGCGCCCGCGGCGGCCTTGCGTTCGAGCAGGTGCGAGCGGGTGACCACGACCCGGGCGGCGTCCTCCAGCGACAGCGCGCCCGCCACGCAGGCGGCCGCGACCTCGCCCAGGCTGTGCCCGACCACGGCGGCCGGCTCGACGCCGAGCCCGAGCCAGACCTGTGCCAGCGAGACCTGGAGGGCGAACAGCACCGGCTGCTGGAAGTCCATCTCCTCGTACCGGGCCTCCTCGGCGGGCGCGGCGAGCCGCTCCAGCACCGAGCCGCCGCCGGCCGCGCGCACGGCCGCGTCGCAGGCCTCCATCCAGGACCGGAACCCGGCGTGGGAGCGCAGCAGTTCACGGCCCATGCCGACCCACTGGGTGCCGCCGCCGGAGAACACCAGCGCCACCCGGCGGTCGGTGTTGCCGGAGACGGTGCCGGTGACCACGTCGGGGTGCGGGCGGCCGGCCGCGACCCGGGCGAGGCCGTCCAGGACGTCCTGCCGGTTGCGGGCGAGCAGCGCCACCCGGTGGCCGTGGTGGGTGCGCCGGGCGGCGAGGGTGTAGGCGAGGTCGCAGACCCGCAGGCCCGGGTCGCGCTCCACGTGGTTGGACAGTGCGCGGCAGGTGTCGGCCAGCGCGCCCGCCGTCCGGGCGGTGACGGGCACCAGGTGCAACTGTTCGTCGGCGGCGCGCTCGCCGGGGACCGGCGCGGTGTGGCGGCCCCGGTCGCCGGCCAGGAACGGGTGGGCCGGGACGGGCAGTCCGGCGGTGTACAGGGCGCCGAGCGAGCCGAGCAGGGTGCCGGCCTCGTCGGCGCCGCGGCGCAGCGAGGGCAGGGTGGTCGCGGTGAGGATCTCCGAGACCGACTTGAGCAGCAGCGGGTGCGGGCTGAGTTCGACCACCGCGTCGACGTCGTGGTCGCGCAGCCTGGTCAGGGCGTCGACCACCCGGATCTCCCGGCGCAGGTTGTCCGCCCAGTAGTCCGGGCCCAGTTCGGCGCCGTCGACGGCCTCGCCGGTGACCGTGGAGATCATCGGGATGCGGGCCGTCCGGGGCCGGATGCCGTCCAGTTCGGCCTTCAGCGGGGCGAGGACGTGGTCGACCAGCGGGGAGTGCGGGGCGTGGCCCATCCGCACCCGGTGGTTGGTGACGCCCAGGTCGGTGAGCCGGCGGACCAGGCCGTCGATCTCCTGCGGGGTGCCGGTGACCAGGGTGGAGCGCAGCCCGTTGCGGCCGGAGAGGGTGAGCCCGCCGGTCAGGTACGGCTCGACCTCCTCGGCGGCGGTCATCACCACGATGCCCTCGCCGCGCCCGACCGCCAACTGCTGGAGCAGTCGGCCGTGGTGGGCGGCCAGCCGGGAGGCGTCGGCGAAGTCCAGCGCCCCGGCGACGTGGGCGGCGGCGAACTCGCCGACGCTCTGCCCGACCACGACGTCCGGCTCCACCCCCAGCGAGCGCCAGGCCTCGGCCAGCGCGACCTGGAGCGAGAACAGCAGCGGCTGGAAGACGTCCATGTCGTCCAGCCGGCCCTCCGGCGACAGCAGCTGGTCGACCAGGGAGAAGCCCAGCAGCTCCCGCATCCGCCGGTCGGAGCGCATCATGGAGCGGCGGAACACCGGCAGCCCGGCCAGCAGTTGGCGGCCCATGCCGAGCCACTGCGAGCCGTTGCCGGAGAACAGGAACGCCACCCGCGGCCGGCGCCCGGCGGCCTCCCCGACGCTCAGCCCGTCGGCCTCCACGCCGCTGCCGAAGGCGTCCAGCTGGGAGCGGAGCGCGGCCAGGTCGTGGGCGGCGGCCGCGAGCCGGAACGGGCCCTCGCCGGGGGTGCGGCGGCAGAGCGCGCGCAGGTCGGTCGCGTCGCGCACCGCCCGGGCCCGCTCGGCCAGCTCCTCCCGGGAGTCGGCGGCCAGCAGCAGCAAGGAGCTCTCCGGGCGCGGCAGTTCCTCCACGGCGACGTGACAGATCGCGCCGCCGAAGCCGAAGGAGCTGACGCCGCCCCGGCGGGCGTCCGAGCGCCGCGGCCAGGGCGTCAGCCGGTCCTGCACGGTGAGGTTGTACTCGTCGAACATGATCTGCGGGTTGGGCGCGCTGTAGTGCAGGCTCGGCGGCAGCACGCCGTTGCGCATCGACATCGCCAGCTTGACCAGCCCGACGATGCCGGCCGCCGCCTCCAGGTGCCCGACGTTGGACTTGACGGAGCCCAGCCGCAGCGGCTCGGCGCGGTCGCCGCCGAGGACGGCGCCGATGGCGTTGGCCTCGATCGGGTCGCCGAGCGGTGTCGCGGAGCCGTGGCACTCGATGTAGTCCACCAGGTGCGGGGCGATGCCCGCCCGCCGGTACGCGGTGCGCAGCATCTTCTCCTGCGCCAGCGGGTTGGGCGCCGTCATGCCGTTGCTCAGGCCGTCGTTGTTGGAGGAGCTGCCCTTGATCAGGCAGTACACCGGCAGGTCGCGTTCGAGGGCGACGCTCAGCGGGGCGAGCACCACCACGCCGGCGCCCTCGCCGCGCACGTAGCCGTTGGCACGGGCGTCGAAGGACTTGCAGCGGCCGTCCGGGGCGAGCGCGCCCATCTGGTCCATGGCGGTGTAGTAGTCGGAGACGAAGCTGAGGTTGACCCCGCCGGCCAGGACGAGGTCGCTCTCGCCCAGCTGGATCGACTGGCAGCCCACGTGTACCGAGACCAGGGAGCCGGCGCAGGCGGCGTCGATGGCCATGCTCGGGCCCTGGAGGCCGAGGACGTAGGAGACCCGGTTGGCGATGATGCCGTCGTGCATGCCGGTCGCGGTGTGCGGGGTGATCTGGGCGTCCGGGCCGCGGTAGTGCGCCAGCGCGGCGTAGTCGCCCCAGCAGGAGGCCATGAACACGCCGGTGTCGCTGCCGAGCAGGCTGTGCGGGGCGATGCCGGCGTCCTCCAGGGCCTCCCAGCACAGTTCCAGGACCAGCCGCTGCTGCGGGTCCATCTGGACGGCCTCGCGGGGCGAGATGCCGAAGAACAGCGGGTCGAAGCGGTCGATGCCGTCGATGAACCCGCCCCAGCGCACCGCGTCGTTCATCAGCTCGCGGCGGGCGGCCGGCACCGGCCCGACGGCGTCGCCGCCCTCGACCAGCAGCCGCCAGAACGCGGACGGGTCCGGCCCGCCGGGGAACCGGCAGCCGATGCCGACGATCGCCACCGGCTCCTGGGAGGGCGAGCGGCGCTCCTTGGCCGCGGCGGCTTCGGCGGTGCCCGGGCCGTGGACCAGGGCGCGGGCCAGCTCGTCCACGGTCGGGTACTGCCACAGCCAGGTGGCGGGCACCTGCCGGCCGAGGAACTCGGACAGCGCGGCCGCGAGCGCCACCGACCTGCCGGAGTCCAGTCCGTAGCGGTGCAGCGGCGCCCGGCGGTCCAGGGCGGTCGGGGCCACGGCCAACAGCTCGGCGGCGCGGGATAGCAGGAAGTCCGTCACGGCGGACAGGTCTCGCGCTGCGCGTTCTTCGGGCATGGCGACTCCCTCGGCGGGCCGGGTGGAATGGGCGGTCAGGGGGTGGCGGTGGGCATGGTCGACTGCCGTGGTTTCGTACAGAGTCGAATGAAAGCGCGGGCCGGGGCGCGGGTGGCTCGGGCGCGGGAATCCGTGGCGCTGGTCTCTTCGTCCGCCCTGGAACCGGGCGGGCGGGAACGCATGGTCGCAGAGGTGAGTGCAACGAGTATGCGGATTCAATGGAGGCCGGATTGCCTGATGCTTACCTGATCGGCGGACATCAGCGTGCCACCCTGTGAATGGTGAGACAAGCGCACTTTGAGGGTCAGTTGAGGCGTGGCGAGTTCTGATCTCGCCTGTGTCTGAATCAGCCTCTTCAGGCGCGAAAAATGCGCAGAATCTTTCGGAATCTTTCGGATTACTCGGTCGAAACCAGGCATCCCCGGCCACGGCGGGCCCCCCGCCGACCCGGCCGGATCCGCCGCGCCGAGCCGCCCCCCGTCGCCGTCCGCCCAGGTCGGCGGCGCCCTCCGGGGCCGGGCCGGAACTCCCGGGCGGGGGACGGAGGATAGCGGGTGACAGGTACACGCGTACCGTAGCGAACCGGCCGCCCACGACCTGTCGCCGGGGCCGGCCGTCAGTCGGCCGTCAGTCGGTTGTCAGCCAACCGTCAGCCAGTCGTCAGCCGGCGGTCGGCCCGCCGCGGCTCGGCCGCCACCCGGTCACGACTCGGACGCCGCCCGGGCACGCCCCAACGGAGGTGGCCCGAGTGGTAGTTCGGGCCCGGGCGGGGTGGACAGCAGTTGAGTGACCACTGCAATCTGATCAGCATGGCAGTTGAGAATATTGATACGGCGTCAGCCCGGCCCGACGGCTCCTTAGCGCAACGCCCCCCACACCACCCGGTGTCCACCCCCCGCAGTGCCCGCACCCGCCGCGACGGAGAGGGCGAAACGGCATGACCGACACCGCGGTCGAGCTGCTGCGCCGGCCAGGACTCGCCCTCGGAGTGCTCGCCGGGGCACTCGCCCTGGACGTGAGCGGCCTCGGGGTGCTCAACGCCGCCCTGCCCTCCGTCGGAGAGCGCTTCCAACTCCACGACAGCACGCTCCAGTGGGTGATGACCGCCTACGCCGTCACCTTCGCCGGCTTCCTGCTGGTCGGCGGCCGGCTCGCCGACGTGCTCGGCCGGCGGCGGGTGTTCGAGGTCGGCATCGCCCTGTTCACCGCGTCCGCGCTGGTCGGGGCGATCGCGCCGAACATCGGGGTGCTGCTGGGCGCCCGCGCCGTCCAGGGCATCGGCGCCGCCCTGTCGGGGCCCGCCGCGCTGGCCCTGCTCACCGAGACCTTCCCGGCCGGTCCGGCCCGCAACCGGGCCTTCGGCGTGTACGCGGCCGTCGGCGCCGCGAGCTTCAGCGGGGGAGTGCTGCTCGGCGGCGTGCTGACCCAGTTCCTCGGCTGGCGCTCGGTGCTGGGGTTCTCGGTGCTGCTCGGAGTCGTCGTGCTCGCCGTGACCCGGGTCGGACTGCCCGACGGCACCGGGCACAGCGGCCGCCTCGACCTGCCCGGCGCGGTGTCCGGCACCCTCGGCCTCACCCTGCTCGTGGTCGGCGTCAGCAGCGACGGCGCGACCGCGTGGGCGGTGCTCTGCGTCGCGGTGCTCTGCCTGGTGCTGTTCGTGGTGCGGGAGAGCCGCACCGAGGACCCGGTGCTGCCGCTCGGCCTGTTCCGGCTCGCCTCGGTACGGGCCGCCAGCCTGGCGGCGTTCCTCCAGTACATGGGCTCGGTCGGCCTGCTGTTCTTCGCGCCGCTGTACCTCCAGGGCATGCTGCACTACTCGCCCTCGGAGTCCGGCCTCGCGCTGGTCCCGATGTCCGCCGCCGTCTTCCTCACCGCCAACTTCGTCACCGGCCGCCTGCTGGCCCGCTACACCGCGCGCACCCTGATGGTCGTCGGCCTGGTGCTGATCGGCGCCGGCGCCGGACTCTGGCTGACCACCCCGCACGAGGGCGGCTACCTGGTGCACGTGCTGCCCGGCCTGGTGGTCAGCGGCATCGGCCAGGGCCTCAACTTCCCGTCGATGACCTCCGCCGGACTCACCGGCGTCCCCGCCGAACAGCACGCCGTCGCCGGGGCGGTGAACGTGGTGACCCAGCAGATCGGTGCCAGCGTGGGCACGGCCGTGATGGTCCTGGTCGCCGCGACCAGCACCGACCAGCTCACCGGCTACCACCTCGCCTACGCCACCGCCGCCGGCGCCTGCGTCCTCGGCGCGGCCCTCATCGCCACCCGCCGCCAGGCCTGACCCGCCCGCCCGGGGAGGCCCGGCGGGCACACCCGCCCACCGGGCTCCCCGCGCCGGCGGAGGCGTTCCGCGCGGATCCGCGAGGAGGTAAGAAGGAGTCCGACCGTGGTCCGCTTCCACGACCCGAAAGGCGCCGCCCGATGACGTCCCTGCTGCTCTCCCGCCGTGACCTCGACTTCCTGCTGTACGAGTGGCTGGACGTGGCCGCGCTCACCGAGCGGCCGCGCTACGCCGAGCACGCGCGGGAGACCTTCGACGCCGCCCTGGAGCTGAGCGAGCAGGTCGCCACCCGGCACTTCGCGCCGCACAACAGGAAGAACGACGCGCAGGAGCCGCGCTTCGACGGGGAGCGGGTGCACATCATCCCGGAGGTGAAGGAGGCGCTGGACGTCTTCGCCGGCACCGGGCTGCTGGGCAGCGCGATGGACCACGAGGTGGGCGGGGCCCAGCTGCCCGCCGTCGTCGCCAACGCCTGCTTCGCCTGGTTCCAGGCCGCCAACCCGGGCACCTCCGGGTACCCGTTCCTCACCGCGGGCCATGCCAACCTGCTGCTGGCGCACGGCAGCCGGGACCAGATCGACACCTATGTGCGGCCGATGCTGGAGGGCCGGTTCTTCGGCACCATGTGCCTGTCGGAGCCGCAGGCCGGGTCCTCGCTGGCGGACCTGCGCACCCGGGCCGAGCCGCGGGCGGACGGCACCTACCGGCTGTTCGGCAACAAGATGTGGATCTCCGGCGGCGACCACGAGCTGTCCGAGAACATCGTCCACCTGGTGCTGGCCAGGATCCCCGGCGGGCCGCCCGGGGTGAAGGGCCTGTCGCTGTTCATCGTGCCCAAGGTGCTGGTGGGCGCCGACGGTTCGCCCGGCGAGCGCAATGACGTGGTCCTGGCCGGGCTGAACCACAAGATGGGCTTCCGGGGGACCACCAACACCCTGCTCAACTTCGGCGAGGGCGTCCACCGGCCGGGCGGCGAGCCCGGTGCCGTCGGCCGGCTCGTCGGTGAGCCGCACCACGGCCTGGCCCTCATGTTCCACATGATGAACGAGGCCCGGATCGGCGTCGGGCTGGGCGCCGCCGCCCTCGGCTACACCGGCTACCTGCACGCCCTGGAGTACGCCCGCAGCCGCCCCCAGGGCCGTCCGGTCGGCGCCAAGGACCCGGCCGCCCCCCAGGTGCCGATCATCGCCCACGCCGACGTCCGCCGGATGCTGCTGGCCCAGAAGTGCTACGCCGAGGGGGCGTTGGCGCTGGTGCTGTACGCCGGCCGGCTGCTGGACGAGGAGCGCACCGGCGTGACGCCCGAGGACCGGGCCCGCGCCAAGCTGCTGCTGGACGTCCTCACACCCGTAGTCAAGAGCTGGCCCTCGCAGTGGTGCCTGGAGGCCAACAGCCTCGCCATCCAGGTGCACGGCGGCTACGGCTACACCCGCGAGTACGCGGTGGAGCAGTTCTACCGCGACAACCGGCTCAACCCGATCCACGAGGGCACCCACGGGATCCACGGGCTGGACCTGCTCGGCCGCAAGGTCGTGATGGACGGCGGGGCGGGGCTGCGGCTGCTGGTCGAGACCGTCGCGGCGACGGTCGACCGGGCCAAGGGCCTCGGCGGTGACGCCGGCGAGTACGCGGCGCAGCTGGACGCGGCCGTGCGGCGGATCGCCTCGGTCACCCGACGGCTGTGGGCGACGGGCGATCCGGAGACCGCCCTGGCCAACTCCAGTTGCTACCTGGAGGCGGTCGGCCACACCGTGGTCGCCTGGCTGTGGCTGGAGCAGTTCCTCGCCGCCGAGGGTGGCAGCGGCCCCTTCTACGAGGGCAAGCGGCACGCCTGCCGGTTCTTCTTCCGCCAGGAACTGCCCAGGACGGAGGCGCAGTTCCGGCTGCTGGAGAGCCTGGACCGGACGGCGGTCGAGATCCCCGACGACGCGTTCTGAACCCGGAAGGCCCCCGCACCCCGGTCAGGGTGCGGGGGACCGGTCAGGCCCCGACGGAGGCCAGCCGGGCGTGGCGCCGGGCGCTCGCCTCGGCCGGGTCCAGCACCGGGACTGCGGCCAGCAGGCCCTTGGTGTACGGGTGCTGGGGCGCGTCGTAGACCGCGTCGGCCTCGCCCTGTTCGACGATCCGCCCGGCCCGCATCACCGCGACCCGGTCGCTCACCTGCCGGACCACGGCGAGGTCATGGGCGATGAAGACCAGCGCCAGGCCCAGGTCGCGCTGCAGTTCGCCGAGCAGCTCGACCACCTGGGCCTGGGTGGTGACGTCCAGCGCGGACACCGGTTCGTCGCAGACGATCAGCCGCGGCCCGGGTGCCAGGGCCCGGGCGATGCCGACCCGCTGGCGTTGCCCGCCGGAGAACTCGTGCGGGTAGCGGTGGTACCAGTCGGGGTCGAGCCCGACGCGTTCGAGCAACTCGCCGACCCGGGAGCGGATCCGGCGCTCGTCGGTCCGGCCGGCGATCCGCAGCGGGTCGGCGACGGACTCCCCGATGGAGCGGCGCGGGTTGAGCGAGGAGACCGGGTCCTGGAAGACCATCTGCAGCTCCTGCCGCAGCGGGCGCAGCTCCTTGTCCCCGAGCGCCCCGATGTCGCGGCCGCGGTAGTGGAGCCGGCCGCTCGTCGGGTCCAGCAGCCGGACGAGCATCCGCCCGAGGGTGGTCTTCCCGGAGCCGGACTCGCCGACCACGCCCAGGGTCTCGCCGGCCCGGACGGTGAGCGAGACGCCGTCCACGGCGGCCACCGGGGCGGCGCGCCGGGCGAGGGAGCCGCGGGTGGTGAACTCCCGGCGCAGGTCGACGGCTTCGAGCAGCACCTCGCCCTCGGCGGGCCGGGCAGGCCCGGCAGGTCCGCCCGGGGCGGCCGGAACAGCCAGAACAGCCGGAACAGCCGGAACAGCCGGGGCGTCGACCCGGGGCACCGCCGACAGTAGGGCCCGGGTGTACGGCTCGCGCGGCGCGCCCAGTACCTCGGCGACCGGCCCGTGTTCCACCGCCCGGCCGTCCTTCATCACCAGCACCCGGTCCACGCTCCCGGCGACCACCCCCAGGTCGTGGGTGACCAGGACCAGCCCGGCCCCGGTCTCGGTGCGCAACTCGTGCAGCAGGTCGAGGATCTGGGCCTGGACGGTGACGTCCAGGGCGGTGGTCGGCTCGTCGGCGACCAGCAGCCGCGGCTCGCAGGCCAGGGTCATCGCGATCAGCACCCGCTGGCGCATCCCGCCGCTGAACTCGTGCGGCCGGGAGCGGCAGCGCCGCGCCGCGTCGGCGATGCCGACCCGGTCGAGCACCTCGACGGCCCGGGCCCGGGCCTCGCGGCGGGAGACGGGCCGGTGGACCCGGACGACCTCGGCGATCTGGTCCCCGACCGCGTAGTAGGGGTCGAGGGCGGAGAGCGGGTCCTGGAACACCATGGCCGCCAGTCCGCCCCGCAGCCGGCGGAGTTCGTCGCCTTCGGCGGTGACCGCGTCGACCCCGGCGACCCGCACCGAGCCGCCGATCCGGGCGCCCGTCCCGCGGTGCAGGCCGAGCAGCCCGTAGGCGATGGTGCTCTTGCCGGAGCCGGACTCGCCGACGATGCCGAGCGCCTGCCCGGGCTCCAGGGTGAAGCCGACGCCGTCGACGGCGCGGACGTGGCCGTCGCCGACGGGGAAGTCCACGACCAGGTCCCGGACGTCCACCAGCGGTTCGGGGCTCATGCGAGGACCACCCTTCGGTCGGTCACCGCGTAGAGCACGTCCGCGACGACATTGGCGAGCACGACGCAGAACCCGGTGACCAGGGTCAGGCCGACCACGGTGGGCAGGTCGATCAGGCCCACCGAGCTGACCAGCAGCTTGCCGAGCCCGGGGAGGCCGAAGAGCGTCTCGGTCAGCACGGCGGAGCCGAACATCGTCCCGAGGTCCAGCGCGGTGAGCGCGATCACCGGGGTGAGCGCGCCGCGCAGCGCGTGCCGGGTCACCAGCCGCCGTTCGCTGACGCCGTACGCCCGGAAGGTCCGGATGTGGTCGTCGGCGAGGGTCTCCAGCATGGACGAGCGGGTCAGCCGGGCGTACTTGGCGGACTCGATCAGGGCGAGCGAGACCCAGGGCAGCAGCAGGCCCCAGAACCACTGCTGCGGGTCCTCGGTCAGCGGCACGTAGCTGGGGAAGGGCAGCCACTGGAGCTGGGCGCACAGGACGATCAGCAGCACCAGGCCGATGACGAACACCGGGACGGCGGTGCCGGCCAGGGTCAGCGCGGTCAGCAGCCGCTCGCTCAGCCGGCCCCGGCGCAGCGCGGAGAGCAGCCCGGCACCGACCCCGAGGGCCAGCCAGAGCACCATGGCGCCGAACGCCAGCGAGGCCGTCACCGGGAGCCGGGCGGTGATCATGTCGGTGACCTGTTCGCCGCTGCGGTAGGAGACGCCCAGGCAGGGCGCGGGGCAGTGCAGCAGGCCGGTCCCGGCGCTGAAGTCGCGTCCGGCGACGATCCCCTGGAGGAAGTGGGCGTACTGCAGGTACACCGGCGCGTCGAGGCCCAGCCGTTCGCGCACCTGGAGGACCTGGGCGGGGCTGCACTTCTCGCCGCAGGCGAGCTGGGCGGGGTCGCCGGGGGCGAGGTAGAACACCGCGTAGACGACCAGGGAGAGCGCGAGCAGCACGCCGAGCATGCCGACGGCCTTGCGGAGCAGGAAGCGGGTCATGCGGTGGCCTCCTCGGTGGCGGCGCCCGACGGGTCGGCGCCCGACGTGGTCCCGCTCCGCGTCCCGACCCGCAGCCGGGAGGCCGCGCGCGGGTCGAGCTCGGTGCGGACGGCGTCGCCGAGCACGGTGAAGGCGAGCACGGTGACGAACAGCAGCGCGGACGGCAGCAGGACGTACATCGGGTCCGCCCGGAACCAGGTGGTCGCGCCGGAGAGCATCTGCCCCCACGAGGAGGTGGGCGGCTTGACGCCCACGCCGAGGAAGGACAGCCCGGCCTCGGAGACCACGTTGGCGGGCAGCAGCACCGCCGCGTAGGT
This sequence comes from Kitasatospora sp. NPDC023176, assembly GCF_055560495.1. Taxonomy (NCBI): domain Bacteria; kingdom Bacillati; phylum Actinomycetota; class Actinomycetes; order Kitasatosporales; family Streptomycetaceae; genus Kitasatospora; species Kitasatospora sp. NPDC023176. The sequence goes on from NZ_JBVHIP010000019.1 coordinate 108,650, forward strand.
GATGACCGGCGCGGCCAGCGAGGGCAGCAGTTCCCGGCGGGCGATCCGCCACCGGGAGGCGCCGGCCAGCCGGGCCGCGGCCACGTAGTCGAGTTGGCGGAGGCTGAGCGTCTGGGCCCGGACCAGCCGGGAGGTGCCGGCCCAGCCCAGCAGCCCGATGACCAGGGTCAGCAGCAGCGGGCGGGGGAAGTCGGAGGGCACGATCGCCATCAGCGAGATGGCGAAGACCAGCGAGGGCAGGGCGAGCATCACCTCGGTGGTGTTGCCGATCAGTTGGTCGAGCAGCCGGCTGCCCAGGCCCGCGGCGAGGCCGAGCAGCACACCGAGGGTGACCTGGACGAGGGTGGCGCCGACGGCGACCAGCAGCGAGATCCGGGCGCCGTGCACCAGCCGGGCGAACACGTCCCGCCCGGTGCCCGGTTCGACGCCGAGCCAGTGCTCGGCGCTGACCCCGCCGAGCGGGCCGGTGGGCACTCCGCCGGCCGCGGAGTCGAGCAGGTCGTTGTGGTAGCCGGTGGGGTCCTGGCCTTCGAGCGCGCTGAGCAGCGGTGCCGCCGCCGCGATCAGGGCGAGCAGGACGATGACGAGGCCGGCGGCGCGGACGGTGCGCCGCGCGAGCAGCCGCCGCCACACCTGCCGTCCCCCGGCGGCCGGGGAGGCCGTGAGGGCCTCCCCGGTGGTGGGCTTCTGTGGAGCCATGGTGGTCCGACCGATCCGTCCGTCGCCGTCCGCTACTTGACCGCGACCTGGGAGATGTCCAGCACGCCGGTCCAGTCGCTGATCACGACGTTGCGGACGTCCTTGCCGGCGAGGCGCTTGTAGACCGGGTGGAACAGCGGGACGGTCAGGGCCTGGTCGCCGATCCGCTGGTCCAGGGCGCCCCAGCGCTTGGCGGCCTCGGCGTGGTCGGTGATCTTGTTGATCTGGTCGATCTCGTCGTTCACCGAAGGGTCGTCCAGCTGGGCGGAGTTGAAGTTGTAGCCGTCGGTGACGATCTGCCGGCCGTCGAAGATCGGCGCCAGGAACGGGCCGCCGGACGGCCAGTCGGCGCCCCAGCCGGAGAGGAAGAGGCCGGGCTCGGTGCCGACGGTGTGGATGGTCTTGGAGTAGCGGGTGCCGTCCAGGGCGTCGAGCTGGACGGTGATCCCGGCGGCCTTCAGACCGTCCTGGACGGCGGTGGCCAGGTTGGGTCCGTAGCCCTTGCCGGACTCGGTGGAGTGGGTGAGCGTGATGGTCAGGCCGTCCGGGTAGCCGGCCTCCTTCAGCAGCTCCTTGGCCTTGTCCGGGTTGCCGGTGGCGCCGGCCGGGAACGGGTCGTACGGCGTGTACCCGAAGGTCTCCTGGGCGGGCAGGTAGGTGGTGGCGGCCTCGGCGAGCGAGGAGCCGCCGGCGGCGTTGACCACCGAGGTGCGGTTGAGCGCGTAGGCGATCGCCTGTCGGACCTTGGGGTTGTCGAAGGGCTTGACCTTGGGGTTGAACGCCAGGTAGTTGACGTAGCCGAAGTGGCCGGTGCCGACCCGGGCGGCGAGCGCCTTGTCGTCCTTCACCTGGGCGAGTTCGGAGGGGCCGAGGTTGGTGTCGGTGGTGACGGCGGCCGCGTCGGCGCCGGTGCCGGAGGCGAGCCGCTGGTTGATCACCGCCGGGTCGAGGCCGGACTGCACGTCGATGGTGTCGGGGTACGCCTTGCGCTGGTCGTCCGTCGCCGTGGACCAGTGGGGGTTGCGCTTGAGGACGATGTGGGTGCCGTCGTTCTCGTTCTTGACCACCTGGTAGGGGCCGGAGGAGACGGGGTGGTCCTGGTACTTCGTCCCGGTGTCCTTGGCCTGCGGGACGGGGGCGAACTGGGTCTGGGTGGCCAGGTAGGGGAAGTCGCCCTCGGGCTTGTTCAGGTGGAACACGATGGTCTTCTGGTCCGGCGTCTCGATGGCGTCCAGGCCGCGGCCGCCCTGGTACGGACCCTGGTAGTCGGCGGCGCCGACCAGCCAGTCCCTCAGATAGGGTGCCCCGCCGGAGAGTTCGGGGGCGAAGGAGCGCTCGATGCCGTACTTGATGTCGGCGGTGGTGATCGGCGAGCCGTCCTCGTAGCTGAGGTTGTCCTTGAGGTGGTACGTCCACACCGTGGCGCCCTCGGAGGAGGTGCCGGTGTCGGTGGCGAGGTCGGGGACGACCTTGGTGCCGGCCGCGCCGTCGGCCCGGTTGCGGGTGGTGAGGGTGCGGAAGACCAGCGAGGGGACGTTGCCGCCGCCGGAGGTGTAGAGCCGCGCGGGGTCGAACTGGTCCTGGGGGTTCTGGTTCAGGACGGTGAGGGTGCCGCCCGGCTTCGGCGCCGCGTCCTTGCCGGTGCTCCCACCGCCGTCGGCCTTCGGTCCGCAGGCCGCCGCTCCGGCGACCAGGGCGACGGTGACGGTCGCCGCGGCGAGGCGGCGGGGGCTGAAGGTGGTTCGAGACATCGGAAAGGGGGCCTTTCGCTACCGATGGTGTACGGAGGAAGGCGGGCGGCAGTGAGGCCTCGGGAAAAGGGGAACGGCACCGCGCCCGCGGGAAGGGGCGACGCCCCGAGGCGGCGATCACCGCAACGCTTCGGGACAGGCGGGTTCAGCGACAGAGGTTGTCGGCGACGCAGTGCGCGGCCACGCCGATCAGCGCCAGCTCGATGGCGGCGCAGCGGATCGGGTGACGGTCGGACATGCCGAAAAGACTGTACGACTAAAAGCGGAATGTCAAAGTGCCGTTTGTCGGGGGCGCCGGGGCGGGCGCCGGCCCCCCTGGGGGCCGGCCCTACGGCCGCAGCGCGGCGTACGTCGGCGTGGTCAGGTACGCCGTGGTCAGGGCGGCGGCCTCCCGGAGCGCCTCGGCCCACGGGGTGGGGGCGAGCCGGGCGGCGAGGAGGCAGGCGAACAGGATGTCGCCGGCGCCGACGGTGAGCGGCTGCCCGTTGACGGTGGGAGCGGGCTGGTGCAGCAGGGCGCCGCCGTCCCCGGGGACGAGGACGGAGCCCTGGGCGCCGAGGGTGACGAGCACGTGGCCGTCGGAGTCGACGAGCTTGCGGGCGGCGGCGATCGCCTCGTGCGCGGACAGGTCGGACAGGTCGGACCCGTGGGGCAGGCCGGGCAGGCCGGGCAGCTCGGTGCCGGCCCAGAGCGAGAGTTCACGGGCGTTGAGCGAGACGAAGGTCGCCTGTTCGCCGTCGGGGACGAGCTTGTGGACTTCGGTCGGGTCGGCGGAGAGCAGCCAGAACGGGATGCCGCGTTCGCGGGCGGTGGCGCACAGCCAGGCCAGGGTGGCGGGGTGGCTGTCGGTGCCGGAGACGATGACCGAGGCCTGGTCGAACAACTCGGGCCGGGCGCCCAGCAGTTCGGGAGTGAGCAGGTCGAGCGCCGCTTGGCCGACGAAGTGCATGTCGATGACCGAGCCGTCCACCAGCTGGGCCTCGAACAGGGGCAGCGGGGTCGGGGCGGGCAGGGCGATCCGCTCGACGCCGTGGGCGGCGAGGTGCGCGTCCACGGCGGGGGCGAGGTCGCCGGTGTACTCGGCGGTGAGGAAGAGCGGGTCGCTGCCGCGGGCGGCCATCGCGCATGCGACGTTGTGGATGACGCCGCCCCACTGCAGGGCCGCGGGCGGCAGGGCGCGGCCGATCGGGCCCTCGTGGAGGTAGTCGAGGGTGACGGTGCCTATCAGCAGGGGGCGCTCGGTGGTCATCTGCGGTCCAGAAGTTCGGCGAGGTGGAGGCTCTCGCGGTGGGCGAGCTGGTCGAGTTGGGTGCGGCAGGAGAAGCCGTCGGCGAGCAGGTCGGTGTCCGGCCCGGCGGCGCGGACGGCGGGCAGCAGGGAGGTCTCGGCGACCCGCACACTGGTCTCGTAGTGGCCGCGCTCGGCGCCGAAGTTCCCGGCCAGCCCGCAACAGCCGTCGACCGCCTGAACGGTGGCGCCCGCCCGGGTGAGCAGCTCGCGGTCGGCGGACCAGCCCAGGACGGCGCGGTGGTGGCAGTGCGGCTGGGCGACGACCTGGGTGCCGGTGAGCGGCGGGGGCGTCCAGCCGGGGGTGTCGGTGAGCAGCTCGGCCAGGGTGCGGGTGGCGCGCGCGACGGCCGCCACGGCCGGTGTGGCGCCCAGGAGTTCGGCGGCGTCGCCGCGGAAGACCGCGGTGCAGGACGGTTCCAGCCCGACGACCGGGATGCCCGCCTCGGCGTGCGGGGCCAGGGCGGCGACGCTGCGGCCGAGGGTGCGGCGGGCGAGGTCCAGCTGTCCGGTGCTGATGGTGGTGAGGCCGCAGCAGAGCTGCCGGTCCGGGATCCGCACCTGGTAGCCGGCCCCTTCGAGGACCCGTACGGCGGCCTGGCCGACCTGCGGGGCGAAGTGGTTGGTGAAGGTGTCGACCCAGAGCAGCACCGGGTCGCCGGTGGACGCCGGTCGCGGGCGGGCGGCGAACCACTGGCGGAAGGTGCGCGGGGCGAACCGCGGCAGCTCCCGGCGCGGGTCCACTCCGGCGGCCCGTCGGCCCAGCCGGCCGAGCGGCCCGGCCAGGGCGCGGTTGGTGAGCCCCGGGGCGAGGGCGGCGAGGCGGGCCCAGTACGGGAGCAGGCCGAGCGAGTAGTGGGAGGCGGGGCGCAGCCGGCCGCGGTAGCGCTGGTGGAGGTACTCGGCCTTGTAGGAGGCCATGTCGACGCCGCTGGGGCAGTCGGAGGAGCAGCCCTTGCAGGCCAGGCAGAGGTCCAGCGCCTCGGCGAGTTCGGGGGCCTGCCAGCCTTGCACCAGCGTGCCGTTGACCATCTCCTGGAGCACCCGGGCACGGCCCCGGGTGGAGTCCTTCTCGTCCCGGGTGGCCAGGTAGCTCGGGCACATCACGGAGTCCGGGGCGGGGCTGCTCGCCCGGCACTTGCCGACGCCGGTGCAGCGGTGGACGGCCCGGGTGAAGTCGCCGTCGTCCCGGTGGTGGGCGAGTCCGAGACCGATGCGCAGCGGGGCGGCGGCGGGGAGGCGGAGGTCGGCGTCCAGCGGGGCCGGGTGCACCAGGACGCCGGGGTTGAGCAGGCCGTCGGGGTCGAAGACGGCCTTGACCGCGCCGAAGGCCTCCAGTGCGGCGGGGGAGTACATGTGGGGCAGGAGTTCGCCGCGGGCGCGGCCGTCGCCGTGCTCGCCGGACATCGAACCGCCGTGCCGGCCGACCAGTTGCGCGGCCTGTTCCAGGAACGCCCGGAACACGGCCGGGCCGCCCGGCCGTTCGAGCGGGAAGTCGAGCCGGACGTGGACGCAGCCGTCGCCGAAGTGGCCGTACGGGATGCCGGTGAGGCCGTGGTCGGTCAGCAGTGCCTCGAACTCGCGCAGGTAGGCGCCGAGTCGGTCGGGCGGAACGGCGGCGTCCTCCCAGCCGGGGTGGGCGCGGCCGGTGCGGGCGACCAGGCCGGCGCCGTCCTCGCGGATCCGCCACAGCGCCGCGGCCTCCGCCGCGTCGGTGATCAGCCGGGAGTCCAGCGCCCCGGCGGCGGCGATCACCCGGGCCGCGCCCGCGCGGGCCTCCTCCGCGGTGTCGCCCGCCACCTCGACCAGCAACCAGCCGCCGCCGCGCGGCAGTTGCGGCAGGGCGGCGGAGCCGCGCAGACCGCGGACGATGTCGACGATGCGCCGGTCCAGGCCCTCGACGGCGACCGGCTCGCAGGGCAGCAGCCGGGGGACGTCGTCGGCGGCGCCGGCCATGTCGGGGTAGCCCAGCACCGCCAGCGCGGTCGCGGCGGGGACGGCGGTGAGCCGCAGCCGGGCCCCGAGCAGCACCCCGAGGGTGCCCTCGGAGCCGGTGAGGGCGGCCGGGAGGTCGAAACCCCGTTCCGGCAGCAGGTGTTCGAGGGAGTAGCCGGACACCTGCCGCCCGAACCGGCCGAGTTCGGTGCGGATGACGGCCAGCCGGCCCTGCACCACGCGGGAGAGCGCGGTGAGGGTCGGCGAGCCGGAGGGGTCCGCGCCCTTGCGGGCGGTGAGGCGTTCGCCGGTGCCGGTGACCACGTCCAGCTCGACCACGTTGTCGGCGGTGCGCCCGTAGCCGAGCGCCCGGGAGCCGCAGGCGTTGTTGCCGATCATCCCGCCGATCGTGCAGCGGCTGTGGGTGGACGGGTCGGGGCCGAAGCGCAGGCCGTGGGCGGCGGCGGCCCGTTGCAGGTCGTCCAGGACGACTCCCGGGTCCACCACGGCGGTTCGGGTCTCCGGGTCGATCCCGTGCACCCGGTTGAGGTGGCGGGAGAAGTCCAGGACGACGCCGGGGCCGACCGCGTTCCCGGCGATCGACGTACCGGCGCCCCGGGCCGTCAGCGGAACGCCGAGCGAGCGGCAGACGTCCAGCGCCGCCGCCACCTCGTCGGCGCCGCGCGGGAACGCGACGGCGGCGGGGACGATCCGGTAGAGCGAGGCGTCGCTGGAGTACTCCGCCCGGCGGCGCGTGGAGCCGTCCGCCTCGACCCCGGCGCGGCGGAGTGCGGCGGTCACCTCACCCGGCTCGGCCACGTCCCCCGGCTCGGCCACGTCCCCAACTCTCATGTTCCGTACCCTAGTTGTTCGAAGTCCCGACCAGCCCGACCCGCTCCAGCAACTGCGGTGCGGGCAGCGAGGAGTGGAACTCCTCGACCGCCGCGGCCAGCCGTCGCTCGGGCTGCGGGGTGTCCGGGCGGCCGCCCGTCCACAGCGCGGTGAGCGCATGGTAGACCTCGGCGGTTGCCGTCACCAGCCGGTCGCTGAGCGGCTCCGGGGGCGGCCACTCGGAGCGGGGCGTGCCGTTGCGCACGGCCTCCTGCACCTGGTCGCGCAGCCCGGGGTGGAGCAGCCGCAGCAACTCCTTGCAGACCGGGGTCCCGTGGAAGTAGAAGCGGTTCTCGTCCGGGGTGCCGACGTGGTCGATCAGCAGCGGACGGCGGTGCTCGTCGAAGCCGTACTCGGCCTTGCCGTCCGCGAGCCGCAGCCCGACCGCGTCCGCGTGGGCGGTCAGGACCCCGGCGACGGTGCGGGTCAGTTCGGCGATCCCGGCCAGGTCACCGGGGGTGACCCGGCCGACCAGGGCGGCCTCCTCGGCGGTGACGAAGCGGTCGGTCTCCTCGAACTTGGTGGTGAACTCCACCATCGGGGCGGCCAGCCACGGCGCACCGTCGGCGCCGTACGGGGGCACCAGCGCCCGGTCCAGGGTGCCCGCGGCGGTGCGGCGGTGAACGGAGGACTCGCGCGGCAGCGCGTTGCGGTAGACCACCTGGAGCGGGATCATCCCGGCCGGGCCGGTGGCGGCGTGGCGGCCCAGGAGGTCGATGTCCAGCAGCCGGATGCGCAGCGAGCGCTCGTCCACCTGCTCCACGAAGTGGGTCGACACGCCGGCCGCTTCGAGCAGCCCGAAGGAGTGGACGGCCATGGTGGCGGAGGCGATGCCCTTGCCGGGGATCTCGTCCGGCATCACGCCGAAGTCGTACACCGAGTAGCGGTCGGTGAAGGTGAGGATGCCGTCACCGGGGCGGCCGTCGGCCGGCGGGCGGAGGATTTCCAAGTCCTTGGTGGACCAGCGCTTCACAGGTACTCCAACAGATAGGGGCGGGCTCAGGCGGAGGCCGCGGACAGCGCGGCGCGCCCGCCGAGGGCGACGGAGAACTGGTCGGTGACCTGGGCCAGGGCGTCGGCGGCCGGCTCGGCGACCGTCACCGTGCCGTCCTCGCGCACGGTGATCTCGCGGTCGAGGGTGAACCAGCCGGGGGTGACCTGCGCGGCGCCCATCGAGGTGAGCACCGGGCGCAGCGCGTAGTCGATCGCCAGCACGTGCGCGGTGGTGCCGCCGGTGGCCAGCGGCAGCACCACCTTCCCGGCGAGGGCGTACTGCGGCAGCAGGTCGAGCAGGGACTTCAGCAGACCGGAGTAGGCGGCCTTGTAGACGGGCGTGCCGACCACGATCCCGTCGGCCGCCTCGAAGAGTTCGGCCACCGCCGCGATGGCGGGGTGCCGGGGGTCGGCGCCGAGCAGTGCCTCGGCCGGCAGGGACCGGACCTCCAGGGGCGTCACCCGGTGGCCGTGGGCGGTGAGACGGGTGCCGAGGTGGCGCAGCAGGGCGGTGGTGCGGGACGTCGCGGACGGACTTCCCGAGAGGGACAGCACGTGGGCCATGGCAGATCCTCCTCCGAGTGGCTGAGTGGCTGAGTGACTCAATGGCTGCGGGACTGAGCGGCTGAGGGGCTCAGTGGCTGCGGGACTGAGTGGCTGAGCGGCTGCGGGACTGAGCGGGCTGGGCGCGAGGCGGGCTCAGCCCACCAGGCCGCGCCAGTCGGTGCCGTCCGGGACGACCATGTTGGCGGAGGTCGCCTTGCCGTAGTCGGCGTCCGGCCCGAGCCCGGGCGGGGTGGCGCCACTGGCGTGGGCGTCGAGGGCGTCCAGCATGTAGCGGCGGGCGCGCACGATGCCGCGGTCGCTCTTGCCCGGGTTCTCGATGGTCCGGTCGACGATCGGCCCCATGCTCTCCTGCACGGCGACGTCCTGGAGCACCAGGCCGCGGATCCCGGAGAAGCTGCGGCCGTCGGCCATCGCGGCGCGGTCCTGGCCCCACAGGTTCTCGCGGGAGTAGCCCTCGCGGATGTTGTCGGGGTTGAGCCGGTCGAGGTCGAGGCCGAACTGCTCGGCGAAGTACGTCGGGTCGACGGGCTTGTCGTCGTTCCACCACAGGTACCACATGATGGTCTGGTGGTCGTTGACGGGCACCCAGGCGTGCCAGAGCCGGTCACCGGTGGGCAGTTCGGGCACCACGGTGTACCAGGGCATGGCGAAGGGCTTGATCCGCACCAGGGAGTCCCCGGAGGACAGCGAGCGGATCGCGGCGTAGCGCAGCCCGTACGGCTGCTCGTCGATCTCGTCGCGCGGGGCGGTGTCGTCGAGCAGGTCGCGCAGCGGGCCGTTGCGGGCCTCGGTCTCGTGCAGCAGGGAGACGTGCGCCGAGTCGATGTCGGCCTCGACGCCCTGGAACCAGTTGCAGTCCACCAGGGCGACGGTGGCGAAGACCTGCTCGGCCGGGAGCTTGGTGAACGGGAACGCCGGGAAGGCGTTGGGCTCCCGGCCGGTGCCGCCGAGCCACACCCAGATGACCCCGCCGGCCTCCACCACCGGGTGGTGCTTCAGCGAGACCCGCGAGGCGAACCGGCCGCCGTCCTCGGGCTCCGACGGGGTGTCCAGCACCGTGCCGGAGACGTCGAACTTCCAGCCGTGGTAGACGCAGCGCAGCGCGCAGTCCTCGTTCCGGGCCAGCGCCAGCGAGGCGCCCCGGTGCGGGCAGGCCTCGTCGAAGCAGCCGACCCGGCCGTCCGCGCCGCGGAACAGCACGTACTTCTCGCCGAGCAGCTCCACCGGGACGGGCGCGCCGCCTGGTTCGGCCAGCCGCTCGCTGCGCATCACCGGAAGCCAGTACTCGCGGAGCATCCGGCCCATCGGCGTGCCCGGTCCGACCCGGGTCAGGGATTCGTTGACCTTCCGCGTAGCCACTGGTGGCCTCCGTTTCGGTGGTCGCGACCTGCGATCGCGATGATCGGCTTCCACTCCTGAGACGAATCGGCGATCGCGGATGTGACACCCCAGGTGAGGAGCGGTCGGACGGAATACGGTGATTGACGGTGCGTCCGGAACCGGTCCAAGATTGCATCGCCGCGGGCCCCGCAGCCGATGCCGGTTGCCCAGGGGCGTGACGCGCCGACGACCGGCCCCCGGAACCAGCCCCCCGAACCCAGCGACCCCCGGACCCCGTGTTCCGCGTGCGGACCGGCGCGCCCGTGACCGTGATCGACGATCAATCGGAGGTCCCACCATGGCACTTGACCGACCCGACCGAAGCGGTGCCGTCCGAGTGTCCGCTCCGGCCCGGCTGAGCTTCACCCTGATCAGCCTCGACGGCAGCTCGCTGCGCCGCAACGGCATCGCCGCGATGGCCGTCGACCGGCCCGGTCTGACCGCCGAGGTGCGGGAGGCCGCGGACGGGATCGTCGCGGTGACCGGCACCGCCGAGGAGACGGCGCGCGAACTGACCGCCGCCCTGGAGACCCTGCGCAAGCTGTGGGACGGCCCGGCCGCCCGGGTGGACGTCCTCGAAGCGCTGCCCCAGCACAGCGGTTTCGGCTCCAAGACCAGCACCCTGCTGGCCGTCGGCCACGCCTACGGCCGGCTGTGCGGGGTGGAGCCGGACCAGCGGGAGCTGGCCCGCGCGCTCGGCCGCGGCCGGACCTCCGGCGCCAGCACCGGGCTGTCCGCGTACGGCGGCTTCCTGGTCGACGGCGGTCACGTCAACCCGCCGGACTTCGCCGAGCAGCCGCAGAAGTACCTGCGGCCCAGCCGCTTCGCCCAGCAGGTCGCGCCGCCGAAGCCGGTGGTCCGGCTGGACTTCCCGAACTGGCCGATCCTGGTGCTGCTCACCCACGGACGCCACCTGGGCGGCCAGGAGGAGCTGGACTGGTTCCACTCCGTCACGCCGATCCCGGCCGAGGAGTCCTGGCGCACCTCCCACCTGGTCTTCATGGGGCTCGCCCCGGCCGTCCTGGAGCAGGACTTCGACGCGTTCTGCGCGGCGGTCAACGAGATCACCTTCACCGGCCACTTCAAGCAGGCCCAGATCGCCTTCCAGGGCGAGTCGGTGGCGAGCGTGCTGGAGGCCGGCCGGGCCGCCCCGTCGGTGGACGCGATCGCGCTCAGCGTCACCGGGCCGGCCTGCTTCGCCTTCACCCGGCGTCCGCAGGACGCCGAGCGGTGGGCCTGGGAGCTGAAGAACCGGGGCCTGATCCGGGACTTCTGGTTCACCCGGGCCAACAACCAGGGCCTGACCACCACCGCGGTCTCCTGACCCGGGACTCCTGACCCGGCACTCCCGATCCGGCACCCCGCCGCCTCGGACGACACCGTGCGGAAGACCGCGCGGACGACCCCCCACCCGAAAGCAGGGCCATGAAGACCGACATCCCCGACGTCCTGGCCGCCCGCTACGCCTCGCCCGAGCTGGTCGAACTCTGGTCGGCCGAGCACAAGATCGTGCTGGAGCGCCGGCTGTGGCTGGCCGTGCTGAGCGCCCAGCGCGACCTCGGCATAGCCGTCCCGGACGGCGTGGTGGCCGACTACGAGAAGGTCCTCGACCGGATCGACCACGCCTCCATCGAGGCGCGCGAGCGGGTCACCCGGCACGATGTGAAGGCCCGGATCGAGGAGTTCAACGCCCTGGCCGGGCACGAGCACATCCACAAGGGGATGACCTCCCGGGACCTCACCGAGAACGTCGAGCAGCTGCAGATCCGGGAGAGCCTGGTGCTGGTGCGTGGCCGCTGCGTCGCGCTGCTGACCCGGCTGGGAGCGCTGGCCGCCGAGCACGCCGAGCTGGTGATGGCCGGCCGCTCGCACAACGTGGCCGCCCAGGCCACCACGCTGGGCAAGCGCTTCGCGACCGTGGCCGACGAGGTGCTGGCCGCCCTGGTGCGGCTGGAGGAGCTGATCGAGCGCTACCCGATGCGCGGCATCAAGGGCCCGATGGGGACGGCCCAGGACATGCTGGACCTGCTCGGCGGGGACCGCGCCCGGCTGGTCGAGCTGGAGGACCGGGTGGCCGGCCACCTCGGGTTCGCGCACCGGCTCACCAGTGTCGGCCAGGTCTACCCGCGCTCGCTCGACTACGAGGTGCTGAGCCTGCTGGTGCAGCTGGCGGCCGGCCCGTCCTCGCTGGCCAAGTCGATCCGGCTGATGGCCGGCGACGAGCTGGTGACCGAGGGCTTCGCGGAGGGCCAGGTCGGCTCCTCGGCGATGCCGCACAAGATGAACTCCCGCTCCTGTGAGCGGATCAACGGCCTGATGATCGTGCTGCGCGGCTTCGCGTCGATGGCCGGCGAGCTGTCCGGCGACCAGTGGAACGAGGGCGACGTGTCCTGCTCGGTGGTGCGCCGGGTCGCGCTGCCGGACGCCTTCTTCGCCTTCGACGGGATGCTGGAGACGCTGCTGACCGTCCTGGACGAGTTCGGCGTCTTCCCGTCGATGGTCGGCGCCGAGCTGGAGCGCTACCTGCCGTTCCTGGGCACCACCAAGATCCTGATGGCGGCGGTGCGCGCGGGCGTCGGCCGGGAGACCGCGCACGAGATCATCAAGGAGCACGCCGTCGGCGCGGCCCTGGACATGCGCTCGGAGGGCGTGGACAACCACCTGATGGCCCGGCTCGCCGCGGACGACCGACTGCCGCTGGACCGCGCCCAGTTGGACGCCCTGCTGGCCGACCGGATCGGCTTCACCGGCGCCGCCACCGACCAGGTCGCGGCCGTGGTGGCGCGGATCGAGGAGCTGGCCGCCCGGCACCCCGAGTGGTCCGGCTACCGGCCCGCCCCGCTGCTCTGACTTCCCCGTTCCTGAGCCGTACCGACTCCTGAGCCGTACCGACTCCTGAGCCGTACCGACTCCTGGGTCCGCTGGACCCAGAGCCCGCTTGACTCCCGAGGATTGGACTGCCGTGCGACAGGTTGAAACCGACTCCCTGGTGATCGGCTCCGGCGGCGCCGGACTGCTGGCGGCCTGCCGCGCCGCCGACGCCGGGCACCGGGTGCTGGTCCTCGAACGCACCCCGGTGCTGGGCGGCACCACCGCCGTGTCCGGCGGCATGATCTGGGTGCCCGACAGCTCCGTGATGCGCGAGCACGGCATGCCCGACTCCGCCGAGGACGCGCTGCGCTACCTGGAGCTCGTCACCGAGGGCGAAACCGAGCGGTGGCGGCTCGAACAGTACGTCGAGGTGGCGCCGCGGGTGGTCGACTACCTGCACGCCGAGACGCCCGTCCGGCTGTTCCCGATCGACCGGCCCGACTACCACTCGGACTGGCCCGGCGCCCGGGACGTCGGCCGCACCCTCGACAACGTGCCGTTCCCGACCACCGACCGCCCCGGTCTGCTGGAGCGGATCCGCAAGGGCAGCCACTTCGACGCCGTCACCTACGACGAGCGGCACCGCTGGCAGATCCCCGGGCGCTACGACCACGAGCTGGTCGCCCGCCGCAAGGCCGAGGGCGTGGTCACGGTGGGCGCCGCGCTGGTGGCCGGCCTGGTGGCGGCCTGCGACGACCGCGGGGTGACCTACCGGACCGGGGTGCGCGCCACCGGGCTGCTGGTCGAGGACGGCCGGGTGGTCGGCGTCCGGGCCGAGACCGCCGACGGCCCGGTGGAGTACCGGGCGCGGGCCGGCGTGGTGCTGGCCACCGGCGGCTTCGAGTGGAACGAGCGGCTCAAGCGGGCCCACCTCGGGCTGGCCGGGACGCGCCCGGTCAGCCCGCCGTGGAACGACGGCGACGGCCTGCTGATGGCGACCGCCCTCGGGGCGGCGCTCGGCACCATGTCCCAGGCCTGGTGGGTGCCGGCGGTGTCCGGCCAGGGCGAGGAGTACGACGGGGTGCCGATGTCCCGGCACCTGGTCGGCGAGCGCTGCCTGCCCGGCTCGATCATGGTCAACCGGCACGGCCGGCGCTTCGTCAACGAGGCCGTCAACTACAACGACGTCACCAAGGCCTTCCTGGCCTTCGACCCCACCCGGCACGAGCGCCCCAACCTGCCCGCCTGGCTGGTCTTCGACGAGGCGTTCCGCCGTACCTATCCGATCGCCGGCGCGCGGCCGGGCGGCCCGGTGCCAGGCTGGTACACCAGCGCCGACACCCCCGCCGGACTCGCCCGGCTGATCGGGGTGGACGAGCAGGGCCTGACCGAGACCCTGGCCGTCTTCAACCCGGACGCCGTCCGGGGCGTCGACACCGCCTTCGGCCGCGGCACCACCAGCCACGACCGCTACTACGGCGACCCGCTGCACGAGCCCAACCCCTGCCTGGCGCCGCTGGTGGAGCCGCCGTTCCACGCCGTCCGGGTCGAGCCGGGCATGCTCGGCACCAAGGGCGGCCTGGTCACCGACGAGCGGGGCCGGGTGCTGCGGCACGACGACACCCCCGTGCCCGGGCTGTACGCCTGCGGGAACGTCACCTCGCCGGTGATGGGCCCGGGCTACCCGGGCTCCGGCGGCACCCTCGGGCCGGCGCTGGTCGGCGGCTACCTGTGCGGGACGGCGCTCGGCAAGGAGGAGCAGCGGTGACCAGGATCGTCGTCGTCGGAGCCGGATCTATCGGCAGCTGTGTCGCGCTGCGGCTGGCCGAACAGGGCGCGGAGGTCGTCCTGGTGGACGCCCGGGAGCCCGCCGAGGGGCTCTCCGCCCACGGCTTCGGCTGGGTCAACGCGGTGGACAACGGGTTCGACCCCTACTACCGGCTCTCGGCCGAGGGGCTGCGCGCCCACGAGCGGCTGGCCGCCGCGACCGGCGGCGAGCCCTGGTTCTTCCGGCGCGGCAACCTGCACTGGGCCGACAGCGCGGAGGGGGACCGGCGGCTGGCCGGCATCGCCGACGGCTACCGGGCCAAGGGCTACCCGGTCGAGGAACTGGACGCCGACCGGGCCCGGCGCGAACTCCAGCCGGGCCTGGCGCTCGACGGCCTGCACGGGCCGCTGCGGTACTACCCGGACGACGCCCACGTGGTCAGCGACCGGCTGGTCGCGGCCGTCCAGGAGCGGGCCCGGAACCTGGGCGTCCGGCTGCGGATCGGGGACGCCGTCACCGGCCTGCTCGGCGCCGACCGGGTGCGCGGCGTCCGGCTGGCCTCCGGGCAGCAGATCGAGGCGGACGCCGTGGTGAGCTGCGCCGGGCGCGGCACCAGGGAACTGCTCGGCCGGGCGGGCGCCGACGTGCCGCTGGTGGAGCCGGGGGACGACTCCGGCACCACCGTGATGGGGCTGCTGGTGCGGACCTCCCCGGTGCCCGTCCGGGTGGAGCGGGTGCTGCACGCGCCGCACCTGAGCATCCGTCCGCACAGCGGCGGGCGGCTGGTGCTGCACTGCCACGACGTGGACGAGGAGCTGACCGACGAGGCGCAGGGCCCGGCCGCGGCGGAGAAGGTGCTGGCGCGCCTGGCGCAGGTGCTGCCCGGCACCGCCGGGGCGGACGTCACGGTGGAGGACGCCTTCGTCGGGGTCCGTCCGATGCCGGTGGACGGGATGAGCGTGCTGGGCTGGGTGCCCGGGGCCGCTTCGCTGTACGTGGTCGTGACCCACAGCGGTCTCACCCTGGCGCCGGTGCTCGGGGAGATCGTCGCGCGGGAGGTGCTGGGCGAGCCGTCCGAACTGGCGGCGGCGTTCCGGCCCGAGCGCTTCGCCGCGGTGTGAGACAGGACGAGGAGAGGACGAGGACGTGGGCACATTGGCAGTCACGGGGGCCGGATGCGTGGTCTCCGGTGATCTCACCGCTCCGCTGGTCGACGGCGCGGACACCGTTCTGTGCGTGGACGGCCTCATCACGGCGGTGGGCCGGGCCGCCGACCTGGCGGCTGAACTGGCGGCCGCCGAGCTGGTCCTGGACGCGGCCGGGGCCACCGTGGCGCCCGGCCTGATCGACTCGCACGGGCACGTCGCCTTCGGCGACTACTCGCCCCGGCAGAAGGCCGTGGACTACCTGGAGGGGTACGTCCACGGCGGCATCACCCGGACCATCTCGGCCGGGGAGGTGCACGTCCCCGGCCGCCCGCGCGACCGGGCCGGGGTCAAGGCGCTCGCGGTCGCCGCCCGGGCGTCCTACGACAACTTCCGGCCCGGCGGGATGCGGGTGCACGCCGGCAACGTGCTGCTCGAACCCACCCTGGACGAGGCCGACTTCGCGGAGCTGGCGAGCTGCGGGGTGTGGCTGGCCAAGTTCGGCTTCGGCGCGTACGAGAAGGCCGTGGACGGCGTCGAGCAGATCCGCTGGGCCAAGGCGCACGGCCTGACGGTGATGTGCCACGCCGGGGGCGCCAGCGCGGCCGGCTCCGCCTCGCTCGGCGCGGACGACCTGCTGGCGCTCGACCCGGACGTCTGCGGGCACGCCAACGGCGGCCCCACCGCGCTGCCCGACGCCGCCGTGGACCGGCTGCTGGCCGAGAGCCGGATGGCGCTGCAGATCGTCCAGGCCGGAAACCTGCGGGCGGGCCTGCGGATCGTGCGGCGGGCCGTCGAGGAGGGCGCGCTGGAGCGGATCGTGCTGGGCTCGGACACCCCGTCGGGCTTCGGGGTGATCCCGCTGGCGGTGCTGAAGACGGTGGTGGAGCTGTCCGCGCTGGGCCCGGTGGAGCCGGCCCGGGTCTGGGCGCTCGCCACCGGCAACGTCGCCGACGTCTGGGGCCTGCCCGCCGGACGGCTGCGGGTGGGCGACGAGGCCGACCTCGTCCTCCTCGACGCGCCGCGCGGCTCGGCGGCGGGCACCGCCCTGGACGCCCTGGCGATCGGCGACATGCCCGGCATCTCGGCGGTCGTGACGGCCGGCGAGGTGCGCTTCCTGGCCAGCCGCAACACCCCCCGGGCCGCCCGGCCCGCGGTGCTCACCGACCGCCGCCGCGCGATCACCGGGTAGGGTGGGCCCGTTCGCCCCACGCGGGACACGGACGGGTCCAACGGCCCTGCGGGGCACCGCCGATGGAGCGGACCCGGCGGTCCGGGACCGGCTGGGACGGTGCGGGACGGTGCGAGACGGAACGACACGGAACGAGGAGTGCTGAGGATGACGAGCGGGACGCAGACCCCCGGCCTGGCCGAGCTGCTGGGCCGGTACCGGCCCCAGGGCGCGGCCGAGACGGCGGACCACGAGCGGCTGCTGGGCCTGGTCGGCAAGCCCGACGCCTGGGACCGCGCGACCCCGCTGCACTTCACGGCCTCCGCCCTGATCGTCCACCCGGAGACCAAGCGGGTGCTGCTGCGCTGGCACGTCCGCCAGCAGGCCTGGCTGCAGGTCGGCGGGCACGGCGACCCGGGCGAGACGCTGCCGCTGGAGATCGCGCTGCGGGAGGGGCTGGAGGAGACCCACCTGACCGATCTGGTGCCGTGGCCGGACGCCGCGCTGGTGCACCTCACCGTGGTGCCGGTGCCGGCCTCGTCGCGCGAGCCCGCGCACGAGCACGCGGACCTGCGCTTCCTGCTGGCCACCGGCAGGCCGCAGGACGCGCGGCCGGAGAACCCGGAGTCGCCGCTGGAGTGGCTGACGGTGGCCCAGGCCCGCGAGCGGACCACCGAGGAGAACTTCCGCGAGACCCTCGACCGGGCCGGCCGGCTGCTGGACACGGTCTGACGTTCCGGAGCACGGCTGCGGCTGAGCCCGCGGACCCCGCCCGGGGTCCGCGGGCTCAGCCGCGTGCCCGCCCGGCTCACGCCGGGGCGAAGCCCAGCGCCCGCCCGTACAGCTCCAGTTCGGCCTCCAGGCAGCGCACCACGGTGTCCCGGCGGCGGAACCCGTGGCGCTCCCCGGGGAACAGCAGGTAGGTGTGCGGGATGCCGGCCCGGACCAGCCGCTCCACCAGCCGCTCCGCCTGGGCGGGCGGGCAGATGGTGTCCAACTCGCCCTGGAACAGCACCACCGGGACATCCAGGCCGTCCGCCAGCCGTACCGGCGAGCGCTCCTCGTACGCGGCGCGCTGCTGCGGCCACGGGCCGATCAGGGCGTCCGCGTACCGGGACTCGAAGTCGTGGGTGCCGCCGGCCCGCCAGGTCACCGGGTCGAGCACCGGGAAGTAGAGGCCGGCCGCCCGGTACAGCTCCGGCTCGGCGAGCGCGGACAGGATCGCCGTCCAGCCGCCGGCGCTGCCGCCGCGGATGGCGATCCGGGCCGGGTCGGCCAGGCCCTCGGCGACCAGGGCGCGCACCACCGTCGCGCAGTCCCGCACGTCCACCTGCCCCCAGCGGCCGCGCAGCCGCTCCCGGTAGGCCCGGCCGAAGCCGCTGGAACCGCCGTACTGGACGTCCACCACGCCGATGCCCCGGCTGGTGAAGTAGCTGATCTCCTGGTTGCGCACCGGCTGGCTGCGGCTGTTGGGCCCGCCGTGGACGAAGACCAGGTACGGCGGCAGCTCGCCGGCCGGCCCCTCGAACTCCGGGTGGTACGGCGGGTGGACGTAGGCGTGCACCGGGGAGTCCGGGCCCTGGAAGGTCCGCACCACCGGGCGGGAGGCGTACTCCTCGTGGGCCCGCAGCGGCGCCCGGACCACCTCGGCGGTGCCGTGGGCCGGGTCGACCAGCACCACGGTGCGGCGGTGCTCCGGGCCGGCGACCACGGCCGCGATCCGCCGGCCGTCGGTGGCCACCGAGGACCACTCGGTGTACGGGAGGTCGAGGTCGGTCAGTCCGCCGTCCGGGCCGAGCAGGCCGAGCCGGCGCCGGCCGGTGCCGTGGACGGTGGCGAGGGTGCCGTCGCGCAGCGGCAGCAGCCAGCGCAGGCCGATCCGCCACGGGGCCTCGCCGAACTCCTCCTCGGCCGGGTGGAGTGCGCGGACGGCGCCGTCCGGGCCCAGCTCGTGGACGTTCCACCAGCCACCGGGGTCGGCGACCGCGTAGAGCCGGTCGGAGCCGTCGGCCGCCCAGTCGGCCTGCACCACGGCCTCGCGGTCGCCGCCCAGCAGCCGCAGCGGCTCGCCGAGCGTGCCGTCCGGGCCGATGTCGGCGGTCATCAGCTCGGTGCCGTCCCAGGGCATGTTCGGGTGGTCCCAGCCCAGCCAGCACACCCGGCGGCCGTCGGGCGACAGCCGAGGCCCCGTCAGGAAGGCGTGGCTGGCGGCCAGTTCGCGCACGGCCTTCGGGTCCTCGGCCGCGCCGCCGTCCAGCGGCAGGGCCACCAGGTGGCGTTCGGCTTCGGTGCCGGCCTCGTTCAGGACGGTCTCGCGCAGCGTCCACACCTTGTTGCCGCGCACCGTGAAGTCGCAGTAGCGCAGTTGGGTGCCGGGCGGCGGGACGGGGCTCAGCGGGACGGGCTCCCGCCCGGGGGACCACCGGTAGAGCCGCTGGTCGCCGCGGTGGCTGAAGACCACCCCGTGCTCGGCCCGGTCCGACACCGCCGTCCACGGCCGCCCGCCGTACTCGATGACGCCGCTGCGCACGTCCCAGCCGGGCGGCAGCACCTGGACGACGGCGCCGTCCGGGCCGCGCCGCATCAGGGCGTTGCGCCCGCCGTCCTCCGGGAGCACCTCCGTCCAGCAGGGGTCGGCTCCCAGGAAGCCGACCCACTCGACGAGGACCCCGCCGCGCACCACGTCGGCGGGGGTGACGGGGGAGGGCCAGGTGCCGTACGGCGCGCTTCGGGCGTGGTCTGCCATGCGTTCTCCTCGGCAGTCAGGGGGGCCGGGTCGGGAACGGGGACCGGGGGCCGGAGTGCCCGGGCGGGGCCGGCGGGCGCACCGCCCGGGCGCGACTCAAGTCGCTTGCGCCACAGGCGGGTTCGGTGACGTCGAAGAGGCGGACGGCCGGAACGGGATGCCACCCGGGGCCGCCCCGGTCGGACTGATCATCCTGCCAGAGGCCGACCGGCCCCGCCCGAGGTCCGGACAAGTTTCTACCGGAGGGAAGGATTTCGGCCAAGCGGGCTCGAAAGGTGGGCCGGACCAGGGCACCGGGCACCCGGACGCCGGGGCCGGGGGGCGTTCCACCCGGGATCGGAGAAAGCGCTAACTCGCGTGCAACAGATGGCCCTTGACGGTGGAACGGCAGGTGTCGACGGGTGTCGCCCGGGAAGTGACCGATGATCGTCGGAGCTTCGGCGCTGACCTGAAGCGACCGGTTGACATGTCTCAGTGGGCAAATCATGCTGGTGGTGAACCCGAGGGCGGCGTTGTCGACGGTGCCCGTGTTACTGGAGAATCCTGAAACCCGGTCCGGGGCCGGGGGTTGCGCGGCGGTACCCATGCCGCCGACTCGGGATTCCCGTCAATTCTTCCGTGCTCCTCTCCGCAATCGGTCGCGTGCCACTCCGACGCGGCCCGCGGCGTCGTGCGCGGAACTTCCTGTGAGCGTGACCGGTTTACCGTGCGGAACTTGCGCACATTCCCCGTAACCGGACAGGTTTGACCACCGGTCAGGCCGGAGAGGCAATCGAAGGCCTCTCTGGTCATCGTTGGATCTGCTCGGCTTTCTCATCCGGCAAGGCAAAGTGGAGGGTCCTGTGGCGAAGCGCCATGTTCTTTTCGTGAACCTGCGGAGGATTCAGCGAGAGGGTCTCGAGTCCCTTCTCGCGGCCCGTCGTCTCGGATATGGTGTGGTGCTCCTCGGCCGTTCCGTCCCGGAATTCGCGAAGCCGCTCGTGGACGAATTCCGCCAGGTCGACACCTACGACCGGGAGGCCTCGCTGACGGCCGCCCGGGAGCTCGCCAAGAGCTACGACCTGGCCGGCGTCGCCAACTTCACCGAGGTCGACGTCCAGCTGGTCTCGGCGATCGCCGCCGACCTCGGCCTGCGCGGCATGTCCGAGACGGCCGCGCTCCGGGCCCGCAACAAGTACGCGATGAAGGAGGCGCTGCGCCACCTCGGCGGCGTGCTCCCGCGCTTCGCCCGGGTCACCGGCCTGGACGAGCTGCGCACCGCGCTGGACGAGGTCGGGCTGCCGGCCGTCGTCAAGCCCACCGGGGCCTCCGGCTCCAAGGGCATCTTCGAGCTGCGCGAGCAGGCGGACCTCGAACCGGCCATGGCCCGCCTGGCCGGCATCGCCCGGCCGGACTTCGACCCGGTGTTCCGCCAGTTCGGCGCGGAGTTCATCGTCGAGGAGTTCCTGGAGGGCGACGAGCTGAGCGTCGAGGGCTTCGTCTCGGACGGCGAGGTGCACGTCGTCACCGTCACCGACAAGGTGACCAGCGTCCCGTACCACCTGGAACTGTGCCACAAGGTCCCCAGCGCGCTGCCCGCCGACGCCTGGGCGGAGATCACCGCGACCACCAAGGACATCGTGGCCGGCCTGGGCTTCGACCACTGCGCCTTCCACCTGGAGGCCAAGTGGAGCGAGCGCGGCCTGCGGTTCATCGAGATCGCCGCCCGCCCGGCCGGTGACTACATCGGCTCGCACCTGGTGCCGGCGGCCACCGGCGTCGACTACTTCGAGAACGTCATCCGGGTCGCCACCGGCGACCCGCTGCGGCTGGAGCACGACCGGCAGCTCAACGCGGGCCTGCGGTTCGTGCTCGCCGAGCGGGCCGGCCGCTTCGAGGAGGTCGGCGGCCTGCAGGCGATCTGCGAGCAGGCGGGCTTCGACCACGTCTTCTACGAGGTCCCGGCCGGCACCGAAGTCGCCCTGCCGCCGGAGAACTTCGGCCAGCAGCGGGTCGCCGCGGTGCTCGCCCGGCACGTCACCCGGGCCGGCCTGGAGGACCTGCTGGGCCGGGTGCCCGCCGAGGCGGTGGCCCGGGTGACCGCGGCCGACGGCGAGTAGACGCCGTGGCGACCCCAGTGCGCGTCGTGGCGCGGGGGCGGCGCTCGTGAGGGCGGCGCTGGTGGGTTGCGGGCAGATGGGCCGGGCCGCCGCGTACGCGCTGGCGACCGGCCCGGACACCACCGAGCTGACGCTGGTCGACCGGGACCGCGAGCGGGCCGAGGAACTGGCCCGCTGGCTGGCCGGGTTCGGCGACTGCCCGGTCCGGGTCGAGACCGATGCGGCCGACGCGCTCGCCGGGCGGGACGCCGTCGCCACGGCCCTGCCGTGGGCGGCGACCCGGGCGGTGATCCGCACCGTGGTGCGCACCGACCCGAGGGTGCCGGTGGCCAGCATCACCCGGCCGCCGACCGAGGAACTCCCCGGCCTCGACGCCTGGTTCCGGGCGGCCGGCGCCACCGTACTGCTGCCGCTCGGGCTCGAACCGGGCCTCACCGAGCTGCTCGCGGTGCACGTGGCCCAGCGCCTGGACCAGGTCGAGACGCTGGAGATCTGCTGCGGCGGCGTGCCCGAGCAGCCGCGCGAACCGCTCGGCTACACCGCCTTCTTCGGCGGCGAGAACGACCACCACCTGCCGATCGCCCAGCGCGAGGCACTGGCTCTGAGCGGTGGCCGCAGGGTGCGGCACGCCCGCTTCTCCGGGGTCGAGACGCGGGAGGTCGACGGCGTCGGCCGGCTGGAGGCCTACCACGACGGCATGGCCCCCTGGCTCGGCGAGCACCCGCTGCTGCGAGGGGCCGACTGCACCCAGAAGACCCTGCGCTGGCCCGGCTTCGCCCAGGCCGTCTCCGACCTGGCCCGGCTCGGGCTGCTGGCCGAGGACACCGTGGACGTCGACGGCGTCGAGGTGCCGCCCAAGCGGGTGGTCGAACGGGTGCTGGCCCCGCAGGTGCGCGCCCGCTCCGGCGACCGGGACCTGGTGGTCCTGGAGGTGACCGCGCACGGCCGGCTGGCCGGCGCGCCGGCCAGCCTGCGCAGCACCGTCCTGGACTCCGCGGACGAGGCGACCGGCCTCTCCGCGATGGCCCGCACCACCGGGTTCGCGCTGGCCGGGGCGACCGGGCTGCTCGCCGGGCGGTCGGTCACCGGCCCCGGCTGGCACAAACCGCACCGCACCCTGTCCGCCGAGCAGTTCGACGGACTGATGGGGTCACTCACCGCCCGGGGAGTGACCTGGCTACCGGCGCACGAGATCGGCTGACCCAGCACCCTAGTGACAACGGGAGAGACAGCATGAGTGAGATGCCGGAGACTTTCGATCTGGTGGGTGTCGGCATAGGTCCCTCGAATCTGAGTCTCGCGGCACTGACGTCGGGGGAACCGGGCCTGTCGACCGTCTTCGTCGACCACAAGGAACGATTCGAGTGGCACCCCGGCCTGATGCTGCCGGACGCCCAGATGCAGGTCCACTTCCTGAAGGACCTGGTCACCCCGGTCGACCCGACCAATCCGTTCTCCTTCCTGGCCTTCCAGGTGGACACCAAGCGGCTCTACCGCCTGCTGGTGACCGGCCGGTCCAAGGTGCCGCGCCGGGAGTTCGAGCAGTACTGCCAGTGGGCGGTGGCCGGCCTGGACAACCTGCGCTTCGGCGTGCGGGCCGAGAACGTCGAGTGGGACGGCGGCGCCTTCGTCGTCCACACCAGCGACGGCCTGCTCCAGGCCCGCAACCTGGTGGTGGGCACCGGCCTGTCGCCGCGCCTGCCGCACAGCCTGCGCGGCCACGACCCGGAGCGGGTCTTCCACACCGACCAACTGCTCCGCCGGCCGCGCGACTTCGCCGGCAAGCGGGTCGCCGTGGTCGGCGGCGGGCAGAGCGGCGCCGAGGTCGTCAACTACCTGCTGGCCGGCGAGGACCGCCGCCCCGAGCAGATCCTCTGGGGCACCCGGCGGACCAACCTGCTCCCGCTGGACGACAGCCCGTTCGTCGACGAGCTCTACCTGCCCGACTACAGCCACCACTTCTACGGCCTGCCGGAGGATCAGCGCGAGGAGATCGTCCAGCGGCTGCGCCTCACCAGCGACGGCATCTCCATCCCGCTGCTGGAGGACCTCTACCGCCGGCTCTACGACCTGGACCTCCTGGAGGGGCGTGGCCGCAGCTGCCGCATCCTGCTCGACCACACCCTGGAGGACCTGGAGGAGACCGCCGACGGTCTGGTGATCAGCTGGCGTCCGGCCCGCGGCGGGGCGCCGGTGCGGGAGACGGTGGACATCGTCATCTGCGCCACCGGCTACGAGCACGCCATGCCCGACCTGCTGCTCGGCCTCAAGGACCGGCTCGCGATCAGCGACGGCCTGCCGGTGGTGGGGCCGGACTTCAGCCTCCAGTGGGACGGCCCGGCGGAGAACCGCATCTTCGTCCAGAACGCCGCGCGGCGGGAGTACGGGGTCGCGGACCCCAACCTCAGCCTGCTCGCCTGGCGCAGCGCGGTGATCACCAACAGCCTGCTCGGCCGCCCGCGCTACGACACCGGATCGGTGAGCACGGCGCTGGACTGGCCGTCCGCCGCTCCGCAGGAGGCGGGCGACGCACTCACCGAACTCGCCCTCAACACCGGCCACTGAGCGACACCGGCCACTGAGCAGCACCGGCCACTGAGCAGCACCGGCCACCGAGCAGCACCGGCCACCGAGCCGACACCGGGCACCGACCGAGCACCAACGACTCCGGGAGAGGAGCCGGGGGCGAGTCCACCCCCACCACACGATGGACATCGTGACCGTTCCACGCACCGTCAATGAGATGGGGCTGCCGGACTTCGTCCGCAGCGTCCAGCCGGCCTGGGCGCAGAACCCCGAACTCCCCGTCAACGTCCGCAGGGTGACCCTGCGGCCCGGCGAGACCACGGCCCCGCACAACCACCACGACATCGAGGTCTGGGTGATCCTCGACGGCAGCGGCGAGGTCACCGCGGACGGCGAGACCGTGCCGGTGACGGCGGGCGACGCGCTGCGCATCCCGCCGCTGGGCGTGCACACCCTGCACAACCCGGCCGAGGACCGGCCGCTGTCCTTCCTCACCTTCTGGTGGGAGGACCTGGCCGCGCTGGACGCCGAGCACGAGCGGCGCGCCGCCCGCACCGCGCAGGCCGGGCGTCCCGTCCTACTGCTGCCCTCCTTCCCGACGCCCAACGGCGAGCTCCACCTGGGCCACCTGGCCGGCCCGTTCCTCAATGCCGACCTGCTGCGCCGCGGCCTGATCGCGCGGGGCACCCCGGTGCGGCTGCTGCTGGGCACGGTCGGGCACCAGAGCCAGGTCGCGGCCGCCGCCCAGGAGCAGGGGCTGACGTTCTACGAGCTGGCCGAGCGCAACACCGACGCGATCCAGGAGGCGCTGGCCGCCGCCCGGGTCGAGTGGGACGTCTTCGTCCGGCCGTCCTCCCCGCGCTACCCGCAGGTGGCCCTGGAGGTGTTCGAGCGGCTGCGCGCCGACGGGACGGTGGTGGCCAAGACCGTTCAGGCCAACTACTGTGCCCCGTGCGGGACCTACCTGTTCGAGGCGTTCGTCGCGGGGGCCTGTCCGCACTGCGGCTCGCGGGACACCGCGGGCATCGAGTGCGAGGCCTGCGCGCTGCCCTTCGCCGACGACGAGCTGCTGGACCCGAGCTGCCGCTCCTGCGGGACGCCGGCCGAGCAGCGCGAACTGACCCGCTACTACATGCCGCTGGAGCCGCTGCGGGCCCGGCTGACCGGCTACCTGCGGTCGGTCTCGATGAGCGCCCGGCTGCGGTCCTACGTGGACCGGGTGCTGGCCGCCCCGCTGCCCGACCTGCCGGTGAGCACCGTCGCCACGGACGGCATCCTGCTGCCCGCCGACCCGTCCGGCGCCACCGACGGCCAGCGGATGTACTCGGCCTTCGAACTGGCCGCGCGCTTCCTCACCGCGATCGACGACCTGGCCGGTCAGCAGGGCCTGTCCGGCTGGGAGGAGTACGCCGAGGCCGAGGCACCGCGCACGGTGCTGTTCTTCGGCTTCGACAACGCCTTCCTGCGCGCGGTGGTCTTCCCCGCCGTCCTCGGGGCCTTCACCGACAAGCTGGCGCTCGCTGACACCATGGTGTGCAACGAGTTCTACCTGCTCGACGGGCAGAAGTTCTCCACCGGGCGCAAGCACGCGATCTGGGGCCGGGACGCCTTCCGCCCGGAGACCGGCGACCAGCTGCGGCTCTACCTGGCCGCCACCAGCCCGGACATCCGGCGCCGGGACTTCGTCGTCGCGGACTACCGGGAGTTCGTCCGTACCGAGCTGCTCGGCGAGTGGGAGGGCTGGCTGGCCTCGGTCGACGGCCGGCTGCGCAAGCACTTCGACGGCGTGGCGCCGGAGGCGGGCAGCTGGAACGGTGAGGCCGAGCAGTTCTACGGCCGGATCCGCGCCTTCGCCGCCCGGCTGGCGAACGCCCTGGAGCCGGAACGATTCTCCGCCCGCACCGCCGCCCGCGAACTGCGCGAGTTCGTGGCCGAGGCCCGCCGGTTCACCGAGGTCTGCGAGGACGTCCTCCTGGTGCAGCCGGTCTCGGCCACCGCGCGGACCTGCATGGCCCTGGAACTGACGGCCGTCCGGGCCCTGGCGGTGGCGGCCGCGCCGCTGCTGCCGGAGCTGGCCGCCCGCCTCGCCGGCCAGCTGGGGGAGAGCGCCCCCGCGGCCGGGGACCCCCCCGTGCGCTGGGTCGCGCCCGGCACCGCCGTCGCCCTGGCCGGGCCGTACTTCACCGCGGACTCGCCGACCGGCCCCGCGCACTGACCCGGCCCCGCGCACTGGCCCGCCCGTCGCCCACCTGACCCCTCGCATCCGGCCCGGCGCGCCGGCCGGCGATCCGCCACACGCCGCGCCGAGCGCACCTGTGCCCCGCCCGATTGTTCCCCGCCGATTCCGAAGGCCGTCCAGGCCCGTCCCGAAGGGTTGCCCGTGAACACCGAGAAGTCCGCCGCCCTGTACACCCGCGCGGTCGAGGTCATGCCCGGCGGCAACAGCCGCACCGCCGTCTACAGCTCGCCCTACCCCGTCTACGTCCGCTCCGGCAGCGGCGCCCGGGTCACCGACGTCGACGGTGTCGAGCGGATCGACTTCCTGAACAACAGCACCACGCTGATCCACGGCCACGCCCACCCCGAGATGGTCGAGGCCATCGCGGCGGCGGTCGGCCACGGCACCAGCTTCGGCATGCCCACCCCGGTGGAGGTCGAGTACGCCGAGGCGCTGTCGGCCCGCAACGAGACCTTCGAGCACGTCCGCTTCACCAGCTCCGGCACCGAGGCCGTGATGATGGCCGTCCAGGCCGCCCGCGCCTTCACCGAGCGCCCGAAGATCGCCAAGATCGCCGGCGCCTACCACGGCGCCTACGACGCCGTCGCGGTCAACAACGACGGCTCGGGCAACCTGATCAGCCACGCCGTCACCGGCAACCCCCAGGGCGTCGTCGGCAACACCGTGGTCATCCCGTTCAACGACCCGGAGGGCTCGCTGGAGGTGCTGCGCCAGCACGCCGACGAGCTGGCCTGCGTGCTGATCGACCCGGTGCCGTGGCGGATCGGCCTGCTGCCCGCCAGCAAGGAGTGGCTGGACGCGCTGCGCGAGTTCTGTGACGCCAGCGGGGCGGTGCTGATCTCCGACGAGGTCGGCTCCTACCGGGTCGGCTACCACGGCGCCATGCAGCTGCTCGGCGCCGAGGCCGACATCACCGTCCTGGGCAAGGTCATCGCCGCCGGCATGCCGATCGGCGCCGTGGCCGGCCGCCGCCGCTTCATGAGCGTCTTCGACCCCAGCAAGGGCAAGCCCGCCCTGCCGCACTCGGGCTCGTACAACGCCAACCCGGTCAGCATGAGCTCCGGCATCGCCGCGCTGCGCCTGCTCACCCCGGAGGCGCACGAGCGGATCGGCCAGCTCGGCGAGCAGGCCCGCGTCGGGATGCGCGCCGCCCTCACCGAGGCCGGCCTGGACTGGGAGGTCAACGGCCTCGGCTCGCTGTTCCGGGTGGTCGCCAACAGCGCCCCCGCCGGGTACGACAGCGCGGCGACCGCGATGAAGGCCCTGTACTGGAAGCTGCTGGACAACGGCATCCACCTCGGCGACAGCGGCCTGGGCTGCGTCTCCACCCCGATGGGCGAGGAGGAGATCGCCGAGTACTCCGTGGCCTTCGCCAAGAGCCTGGGCCAGGTCCTGGCCGAGGGCCGCTGACACGAGCCTGCGTCCGGTGCGGGGCCGCGACCGCGGCCCCGCACCGGAACAGCCCTGGGAGGCAGCACCGTTGTCCCGCCCCGTCCAAGAGCGAGAACAAGCACCCGACGAGCAGCACGACGAGCGGTTCGAGAGCCAGCGCCCCCGGCTGCTGGCGCTCGCCTACCGGCGGCTCGGATCCGTCGCCGAGGCCGAGGACATCGTCTCCGAGGCGTGGCTGCGCTGGTCCGCCGCGACGAACATCGAGAACCATGCCGCGTTCCTGGCCACCGTGGTCAGCCGGCTGTGCGCGGACCACCTGAAGTCCGCGCACGCCCGGAAGGTCTCCTACGTCGGCGCCCTGGTGCCCGAGGAGGCCCTGCCGAGCGTCGGCGAACCACACGAACTGGTCGGTGACGAGGACGCGTTGCGCGGCCGGATGACCTGGCTGCTGGAACGCCTCAGCCCGGCCGAACGCGCCGTACTGCTGCTGCGCCGCGCCTTCGACTACAGCCACCGGGAGATCGCCGCCGCACTCGGCATCAGCGAGGCCTACAGCCGCAAGCTGTACGGCCGGGCCTGCGACCGCCTCGCCGCCGACCGCTCCCGCTTCACCCCCGCGCCCACCGAGCGCACCGAGCTGACCCGGCGGTTCCTGGCCGCCAGCCGCGGCGGCGAACTCAAGCCGCTGGAGCACCTGCTCGCCGCCGCCATGGCCGCGTGACGCGGCACCACCACCCTTCCACCCCCCTGCCTGAGGAGACCCCGCCATGCGACCCACCGTGGTCCTGATCGGCTCGATGTACGCGCCCGAAGCCGAGGAACTGCTGGAGCAGCACGCCGACGTCCGCCGGGTGGACGACCAGGACCGGCCGGCGATCCTCGCCGCCGTCGCCGGGGCGCACGGCATCGTGGCCCGCTACCCCGCCCGGATCGACGCCGAGCTGATCGCCGCCGCCCCGAACCTGGTCGCCGTCCTCTCCAGCGGCCGCGGCGTGGACAACATCGACCTGGACGCGGCCAGCGCGGCCGGCGTCGTCGTCGCCAACAACCCCGGCCTCGGCGGCAAGCCGGTCTCGGAGCACGCCCTCGGCCTGCTGCTGATGGTCACCCGCGGCCTCACCGCGATCAGCCGGGACGGCATCGAGAAGGCCTGGGACGCCCGCCTGACCGCCCACCGGGTCGAGCTGACCGGCAAGGTGCTCGGCATCGTCGGCCTCGGCAACGTCGGCGGCTGGATGGCCCGCCGGGCGCACGGCGGCTTCCTGATGCGCGTCCTCGCCTACGACCCCTACGTCTCCGCCGAGAAGATGGCCGAGGTCGGCGCCGAGAAGGTCGAGACGCTGGAGGAGCTGCTCTCCCGCGCCGACTTCGTCACCTGCCACCCGGAGCTCAACGACGAGACCGAGCAGATGTTCAACGACAAGACGTTCGCGCAGATGAAGCCCGGCGCGTACTTCATGAACACCTCGCGCGGCCGGGTCGTCGACGGCGCGGCGCTGGCCCGGGCACTGCGCAGCGGCCACCTCGGCGGCGCGGCCCTGGACGTCTACGAGGACGAGCCGCTGCCCGCCGACAGCGAGCTGCTGGACATCGAGAACCTCGTGCTCAGCGCGCACATCGCCGACTTCACCGTGGAGACCAAGCGGGCCCTGGCCCTCTCCGCCGCCACCCAGCTGCTGCTCGCGCTGGAGGGCAAGCAGCCGCCGGCCGTCCTCAACCCGGACGTCTGGGGCCAGGCGGCCGAGCGCCGCCGCGCCCTGCTGGCCTGACCACCGTACCGACGCCGAGCTGAGGGAGTTTCGTCGTGCTGAAGGCAATCGTGGGCCTCAACTGGGGTGACGAGGGCAAGGGAAGAATGGTCGACAACCTCTCTGCCGAGGCCGACTACACGGTTCGCTACCACGGCGGCAGCAACGCCGGTCACACCATCCACACGGACCGGGGCAAGTTCAAGCTGCACAGCCTGCCCAGCAGCGTGCTGCGCCCCACCGTGACCGGCGTGCTGGGCCCCGGCATGACCGTCGACGTCGAGGGCTTCCTGGGCGAGTTCGAGGCGATCCGGGCCGAGGGCGTGACGGCCGACCGGCTGCTGGTGGCGGACGCCGCCTCGGTCTGCTTCCCGTTCCATCGCGACCTCGACGGCGCCGAGGAGGAGCGGCTCTCGGACGGCCGGTACGGCTCGACCCGGCGCGGCATCTCGCCGGCCTACGGCGACCGGGTGATGAAGAAGACCCTGCTGGTGCGGGAGCTCTTCGACCGGGAGAACCTGCCCGCCCGGCTGGCGGCCGTCCTGGACTGGGCGAACGAGCGGCTGGTGCGGGTCTACGGGCGGGCGCCGCTCTCCCTCGACGAGGTCACCCGCTGGGCCGCGGACGTCGCCGAGCGGCTGGAGCCGCACGTCGTCGACGCCACCGACCTGCTCGGCAAGGCCCTGGACGACGGCGCCACCGTCATCGCCGAGGGCCAGCTCGGCGCCCTCAAGGACCTGTACTACGGCATCTACCCGTACACCACCTCGTCGACCTGCCTGGCCGGCCACGCGCCGGTGGGCATCGGCGTCCCGTGGGCGCGGGTGGACCGCACGGTCGGCGTGACGAAGGCCTTCTCCTCGTGCGTCGGCGCCGGGCCGTTCGTGACGGAGTTCGACGAGGAGCGCGCCGACCGGCTGCGCCGCCAGTGGGGCGAGTACGGCTCCACCACCAACCGGCCGCGCAGGCTGGGCGCCTTCGACGCGGTGGCGACCCGCTACGGCGTGCGCGTCCAGGGCGCCGACGAGGTCGCCGTCACCAACCTGGACCAGCTCAGCGGCACCGGCGAGCTGGACCTGTGCGTGGCCTACGAGCGGGACGGCCGCACGGTACGGGAGTTCAGCCCCCGGCCGGCCGAACTCGAGGCCAGCACCCCGGTGTACGAGACCCTGCCCGGCTGGGACGAGGACATCTCCGGCGTCCGCAGCTACGAGCAACTCCCGTCCGGCGCCCGGCAGTACGTCGAGGCGATCCAGGAGCTGCTGGGGGTGCCGGTGCGCCACGTGTCGGTCGGCTCCCACCGCGACGCGCTGATCGAGATCAAGTAGACGACCACTCAAGGACGACCACTCAAGGAGGATCGCTGACATGCTGGCCGTACTCGCGGTGAGCGACAAGCGGAACATCGAGCCGCTGGCCGCCGGACTGCTCCGCCTCGGCTGGAGGGTCGCGGCCACGGAGGGCACCTACCGGCTGCTGCGCGACGCGGGCCACCGGGTCGAGAACATCGCCGACCTGGCCGGCGTCCCGACCCTGCTGGGCGGCCGGGTCAAGACCCTGACCGTCTCCGTGATGGGCGGCATCCTGGCCCGGGAGACCGAGTCCGACCTGCGGGAGATGGCGGAGTACGGGATCCCCCGGATCGACCTGGTCTGCAACAACTACTACCTGCTGCCCGAGCCGCAGCCGGGCCTGGAGCCGGCCGGCTTCCGGGAGAAGGTCGACGTCGGCGGGCCCGCGATGCTGCGCGGGGCGGCGAAGAACTTCGAGCACGTCATCCCGCTCAGCGACCCGGACGACTACGACGAGGTGCTGAAGCTGCTGGAGCAGGGCGACGGCCGGCCGGACGCCGTCCCGGTGGAGCGCCGGCTGGCGCTGGCCGGCAAGGCGTTCCGGATCAGCAGCGCGTACGACGCCTCGGTGGCGGAGCTGTTCGAGGCGAGCGGGGGCCGGTCGTGACCGGACCGGTGCTGGTCTACCAGCTGCCCGAGGACCTGCTCGCCGGGCCCGCCGCCGGGATCGTCGCGGCGGCCGGGCGGGCCGAGGAGGCCGGGGTGCACGCCCTGCTCCTCGGCGACCGCCCGGCCGCCCGGCCCGGCCGCCCCGCCCCGCCGGCCGCGATCGTCGCCGCGTCGATGCTCGCGGTGTGCACCCGGCGGATCGGCCTGGTGATGGACGCCGCGCCGGCCTACTGCGAGCCGTACAACCTGGCCCGGATGGTCGCCTCGCTGGACCACATCAGCGGCGGCCGGGCCGGCTGGCGGGTGGTGACCGGCCCCGACCCGGAGGCGGACGCCAACCACCGCCGGGACGGCGTCGACCCAGCGGACGGCCGGGAGGCCCGGGCCGCGGAGTTCCCGCCGCTGCTGCGCGACCTCTGGGACACCTGGGAGGACGGCGCCTTCGTGCACGAGAAGGACACCGGGCGGTTCATCGACCCGGACCGCGTCCACGTGCTCGACCACGCCGGCCCGGTGCTGCGGGTGCGCGGGCCGCTCAACCTGGTCCGCCCGCCGCAGGGCCACCCGGTGCTGCTGGCCCCGGCCGGCGAGCCGCTGCTCGCCGCCGAGGCGGACGTGCTGGTCGCGGGGGCGCCCGACCGGGCGGTGGCCGCGGACCGGCCGCTGCTCGGGACAGTCACCCCGTTCGTCGCCGAGACGGCGGAGCGGGCCCGCGCACTGCACGCGGAGGCGGGCGCCCCGCGCTCCGACGACGGGCACGCGGTGCTGGTCGGCGACCCGGCCGAGGTCGCCGGGCAACTCGCCGCCTGGGCCGACCGCACGCCGCTGGACGGCTTCGTGCTGCGGCTCCCGCTGGCCGGGAGCGTCGCGGCGTTCACCGACCTGGTGCTGCCCGAACTGCGGGCGGCCGGGCGCTACTCGGGCGCCTCCGGGGCCGGCACCCTGCGCGAGCAGCTGGGGCTGGCCCGGCCCGAAAACCGGATCGTCGCCCGGCTCACCGCCGCCGGCGCGGAGAGGAGCTGACGACGTGTCCGAGCGAGAACTCCACCTCGGGCTGATGTTCTGGGCGACCGGCACCCACTCCGCCGGGTGGCGCCACCCCGACGCGGCCGCCGACGCCGCCTACGACATCCGCCTCATCCAGGAGGTCAGCCGCAGCGCCGAGCGGGCCAAGCTCGACTTCGTCTTCCTCGGCGACCGGCTGGCCAGCGACCCGGCATTGCAGCACAGCAACCCGGCGCAGATCTCCCGGCTGGAGCCCTACAGCACGGCCATGGCGATCGCCGCCGCCACCACCCACATCGGCGTGGTGGTCACCGCCAACCCGACGTACTCCGACCCGTACGCCATCGCCCGGCTGCTGGCCTCGCTGGACCACCTCAGCGACGGCCGCGCGGCCTGGAACCTGGTCACCGGCGCGGACCCGGCGGCGGCCCACAACTTCGGCCGGGACGCCCACTGGGACACCTCCCGGCGCTACGACTGGGCCGAGGAGACCCTCCGGGTGGTCCGCGAGCTGTGGGACTCCGCCCCGGAGCCGGACGGCACCGGGGCCCGCCGGATCGACCACCGGGGCGAGTACTTCTCGGTGGACGGCCCGCTGGACGTCGCCCGGCCGCCGCAGGGCCACGTGGTGGTGTTCAACGCCGGCACCTCGGACCGCTCCCGCGAACTCGGCGCCCGCGACGCGGACATCGTGTTCGCCGGCCCGCAGCCGACGCTGGCCAAGCGCCGGGAGTACTACGCCGACATCAAGGCCCGGGCCGCCCGGTACGGCCGCGCCGACCACGTCGCGGTGCTGCCCGGCCTGACCCCGATCGTCGCGCCCACCACCGAGGAGGCGGTCGCCCTGCACGACCGGCTCAACGCGCTGCTGGTGCTGGACCCGGAGCAGGAGATCGGCGACATCGTGCGCGCGGGCGGCATCGGCGAGGGCCACCGCCGCAACCTCACCTCCGCCTCCGAGGTGTTCGGGGTGGACGTGCGCGGCAACGACCTGGCCGCCGCCGTCCCGGTGAGCACCCTGGCCGCGGTCTCCGAGGAGGGCGCCCGGCGGCTCGCCGAGATCACCCGGCTGACCAGGCGCACCGTGGACGGGCCGAACCGGATCACCTACGGGGACCTCGTGCACGCCACCCCCGCGCAGCTCTCGTACACGGTGGTCGGCAACCCGGAGGAGGTGGCCGACATGATCCAGGAGTGGTTCGAGGAGGGCGCCGCCGACGGCTTCAACATCTACCCGGCGTACGTGCCCGGGTCCGTCACGGCGTTCACCGAGCTGGTGGTGCCGGTGCTCCAGCGGCGCGGGCTGTTCCGCAAGGAGTACGGCGGGCGGATGCTGCGCGACCACCTCGGGATGGCCGTGCCGCCGCGCTGAGGCGCCTGCCCGCAACGACGGTGCCGCACAACGACGGTGGGCCTCCGGAACCAGGGTTCCGGAGGCCCACCGTCGTTGCCGTCGTGCCGGTCGTCGTGCCGGTCGTTCAGCGCTGCGCCGCGTCCGCGGTGGCCGGGGCCGGGGCGGTGGCCGGGCCGGTGGCGAAGCCCTTGCGGCCGAGGGCCAGGATGGTCAGGGTGACCAGGGCGCCCGCGGTGCCGCACAGCGCCGCCCAGTGCTCGTTGGTGTGCGCCAGCACGTTGCCGACGGCCGCCGAGCCCAGCGAGGTGCCGGCCGCGAACAGCGTCACCAGCCAGGCGAAGGCCTCGGTGGTGGTGCCCGGCGGCGCCAGCTCGCCCACCAGCACGAAGGTGACGGTCAGCATCGGGGCCAGGAACGCGCCGGTGAGCAGCATCAGTACGGCCATGTAGCCCGGCGGCGGCACCAGCACCAGCAGTCCGTACCCGACCACCAGGCCGCCCGCGAACAGCACCCCGCGGTTGGCGAGGGTGCCCGGCCAGCGGCGCGAGCCGTACACCAGCACGCCGGCCAGCGACCCGAAGGCGTTCAGGGCCAGCAGCGAGGGCGCGCCGCCGGGCACGTGCCAGCGCTCCGCGTACGAGACCACCAGGACGTTCAGGGTGCCGATCGCGAAGCCCACCCCGATCAGCGCGCTGAGCAGGGTGACCAGCCGGCCGCTGCGCAGCGGGCCCAGCCAGTCGGTCGAGCGGGCCTCGGCCCGCCACTCCCGGGACGGCTTGGCGCTGGCCACCACCGCGACCCCGAACAGCCCGAGCAGCGCCTGGACGCACAGCGCGGCCGTCGGCGACCAGAGGGCGACGCTGCCGGTGACCACCAAGGGGCCCGCCACGAAGACGAGTTCCTGGGCGCTGGAGTCCAGCGCGTACGCCGATTCGAGCTTCTCGGCGGGGGTGATCGCGGGCCAGAGCACCCGCAGGCAGGGCTCCAGCGGGGGCGTCATCGAGCCGGCGAGCACGGCGCCGACCAGCACGGCGGCGGGCTGGTGCGGTGCCAGCGCGATGGCGAGGAAGCCCACGGCGGCGAGCAGCGCGGTCGGCACCAGGACGCGGGTCTGCCCCCAGCGGTCGACGAGGCGGCCGAGCAGCGGTGAGCCGACCGCCGCTGAGATTGCGTACGAGCCGGCCGCGGCGCCGACGAAGCCGTACCCCGACCCGGCCTCGCGCAGCGCCAGCGGGATGGTCAGCGCGGTCATGGCGGAGGGCAGCCGCCCGACCCAACTGCCCAGCAACAGGCGGGTGACGGAAGGGGATCGGAGTAAGACGAGGAAGCTCATGAGCACCACCTTAGGGGGATCTACGCGCGTGTACCCGCCGATTCAGGGATTGGCCGGGACATGAAGACGGAGCACCGCCGGACGGTCCGTGCGTACCCCCACCTCGATGTCCGTGACGGCGGTGGAGCGGTGGTGGGCCAGGCCGGGCGCGGCGGTGACCCAGGCCTGTCCGGTGGAGCGGTCCGCCCAGCACGCCACGCCGTCGCCGCGGGCCGTGCTGTGCCAGAAGTAGCGGTGCTGGTGGCCGGGCGGGAGCAGCGCGAGCAGGGCGGGCGGGGCGTCGCGCAGGTCGACACCGAGCAGCCGGTCGCGCTCGTCGAAGGTCAGCCAGACCTCGCCGCGGTAGCCGATCCGTACCAGCGGGCCGGTCGCCGGGGCGTCGAACACGGCCTGGAGGAAGCCCGACTTCGGGTCCCAGTCCACCCGGGGCACGGCCGCCGGGCCGGGGCCGGCCCCGCCCGGGAGGCGGCCCAGCCCGGCCTCCGTCCGGTAGTCGGCGGCCAGCCGGTGCACCAGGTCCATCCGGTCGGCGGCCAGCCGGCGGGCCGGCGCGGTCAGCAGCTCGCGCTCGGCCCGGAGCAGCGCCTCGTACAGCTCCGGCGGGGCCGGCCGGGGGCGGCCCGCGGCCGGGTCCGGGTCGTCCGGGTGCCAGGGCGGGCCCTCCCCGGTCAGTGCCCGCTGGAGCCCGGCGGCGCCCATCGCGTCGATCCGCTCGGCGTCCAGCACGGCCGCGCCGTACGGGGTTTCGGCGGCCCGGGAGCCCGGGCCGACGACCGTGAGCAGGTCCCGGTGCAGTTCTCCGGGCACCCCGGAGCGGGTCAGGAAGTCGCGTGCGGTGTCCTGGGCGCCGTCCGGGGCGTCCCGTGCGCCGGGCAGCCGGAAGCGGTGGTACAGGTAGGCGGCGCAGTGGGCGGTGCCCGCGGCGAGCCCCGACTCCTCGGCGATCCGGCCCGCCAGCGCGGCGGTCCGGGAGAGGTGGCCGGTGTCGTAGGGCGCGTCGAGCGCGCCCAGGTCGGCCAGGGTGTGGTCGTGCAGGCGCTCGAATATCGACGTCACGGCCTTCGGACTCCTCGGTCCGTGCTGGGTGGGGGCGTGGAGCGACCTGCCCGAGCGCGGCCGGTGCGTGGTGCCGGGCGTCCGGTCGGCTGGGCCGGTGGGAACGGTCGGTGGAGAGGCGGAACGGCCGACTTCTCTCCAGATCCGCCCGCCAGGATCGTTCGCACCGATCCCCCCTGTCAAGGACGCCTCACCCGCCTCACCCGTCCTCAGGTCAGGCGCCCGCGCTCCGGATCGACCCGGAGCGCGGCGGCCACCTCGGCCGCCAGCGCCGGGATCTCCGCCAGGGCGAGGCCCGAGACGGTCAGCCGCAGCCCGGGCCCGGAGCGCAGCCGGAACGGCGCGCCCGGGGCCACCGCCCAGCCCCGCTGGAGCAGCGCCACCACGGCCGAGGTCTCGTCGCGCACCGGGATCCAGACGTTGAAGCCGCTGCGCCCCAGCGCCGGGACGTCCTCCGCCGCCAGGGCGCGGATCAGCGCGCCGCGCCGCTCGGTGTAGTGGGCGGCCACCCGGGCGCGGTCCACCGAGGCGTCGGCCAGCAGCCGGGCCGCGGCCCGCTGGAGCACGTGGCTGACCCAGCCGGTGCCCAGCCGCTGGCGGCCGCGCAGCCGGTCCACGGTGTCGGCGTCGCCGGTCAGCACGGCCAACCGCATGTCGGGGCCGAGGAGTTTGGTGACCGAGCGGACCACCGTCCAGTGCCGCACGATCGGGCGCCCGTGCGCCGCGCAGACCGGGTGGTACGGGGTGTCCGCGATGGCGTGCCCGAAGTCGTCCTCGATCAGCAGCACGTCCGGATGGTCCGCCAGCACCGCGCGCAGCTCGGCGGCGCGGGCGGCGCCGACCGTCGCGCCGGTGGGGTTCTGGGCGCGGGAGGTGATCACCAGGGCGGCGGCGCCGGCTGCCAGCGCCTGGGCGACGTCCTGCGGGCAGGGGCCGTCGTCGTCGACCCCGACGCCGGTCATCCGCAGTCCGAGCGCCGGGAGCAGGTCGTGCAGGCTGCCCCAGCCCGGGTCCTCGACGGCGACCAGGTCCCCCGGTCGCAGCCGGGTCTGCAGCACCCGCTCGATCGCGTCCAGGGCGCCCGAGGCGACGGCGGTGGACCCGCCGGGCAGGCCGTCGGCGGCGAACTCCCGCCGGGCGATGGCCAGCAGGCCGGGGTCCATCGCCGGGCGGCCGTACAGCACCGGGTCGCGTAGCTGCTCGCCGGCCGCGAAGGCCAGGGCGTCGGCGAGCGGCGGCAGCAGGCCCGCGCTGGGGTTGCCGTCCGTCAGATCGCGGACGCCGTCCGGAACTTCGAAGTGCCGCTGGTCGCGCGGGGTGTGGGTGGGCCGGGGCAGCACCCGGGTGCCGCGCCGCCCGCCGGTCTCGATGACGCCGCGGTCCCGCAGCAGCCGGTAGGCCGCCGCCGCCGTGTTGGGGTTCACGCCCAGCTCGGTGGCGAGCCGGCGGAGCGGGGGCAGGGGGCTGCCGGGGGCGAGGTGACCGGCGGTGACGGCCTGCTCGACGTCGGCGGCGATCTCCGCGGCCCGACGCCCGCGAATCCGGTGCTGCTCTGGCATGATGACCATTCTGCACGACTGCTTCCGGGCCCGTTCGGGGTCCGCTCGGTCGGCTCACGTCCGCCGGCTCAGGTCCGCGCCGCGGGAGGCGGGTCTTCGGCGCAGTCCCCGGCACGGTCCCCGGAGCGGTCGTCGGCACACGTCATCGACACGTACTCCGAGGTGGATCACCGATGCTCAAGGGCCAGACGCTCGTCTTCGACGCCGACGACACGCTGTGGGAGAACAACGTTCTCTTCGAGCGCGTCATCGACGGCTTTCTGAACTGGGTCTGCGCGCCGGAGGATCGCGCGCGCACCAGGATCCTGCTGGACGAGATCGAGGCGAAGAACGCGGTGTCCCTCGGGTACGGCGCGGAGATGTTCCGGCAGAGCCTGCGGGACTGCCTGGAGACCCTCAACGGGCGAATCCCGACGGACGTGGAGAACGCCCGGGTGGAGGAACTCCTGACCCCTCTGACGAACCGTCAGGTGGAGCTGATCGAGGGCGTCGCCGAAACCCTCGTCGCCCTCTCCGGGAACCACGAACTCCTGCTGCTCACCAAGGGGAACCTGGAGGAGCAGCAGCGGAAGGTGGACGCCTCCCGGATCGCCCACCACTTCCGCGGCATCCACATCGTGCCCGAGAAGAACGTGGACACGTACCGGCGACTCACCGCCGAGCTGGGCCTGGACGCGGAGCGCACCTGGATGATCGGCAACTCGCCGAAGTCCGACATCCTGCCCGCACTCCGGGCCGGTCTGAAGGCCGTCTACATTCCGCACGAGCACACCTGGGTGCTGGAGCACGAGGAGTTCCGGCCCGAGGAAGCGACGCTCGCGCTGGGCAGCTTCGCGGAGTTGCTGGAGCACTTCTGAGTCCAGCCCCCCGATCATGACATGGCCTCTTCTAAACCTGCCGGAGGCTCTTTCTTTCCGGTCACGCCCGTGCCAGACTTGCCGCACCGCTGATCATTTAAGTCCTAGGCACCCTTGTGTGCCCGACCTCCTGAGAGAGCGACCTGTGGCCTCCTTAGACGCGGTTTCCGTGACTTCCCGTACTCCGGACATCCAGGGGCGGAGTAAGAAACTCTGGCATGTCGACGAGGGCCTCTGCCTGATCGAGATGATTCCCTCGCTCCGGAGTTTCACCTTCGATCGCGACGAACTCATCGACGGAACAGCTGAGTTGCGTCTCGACTTCTTCGAGTACGTTTCGGCGCGACTCGCCGAACGCGGTGTCCACACCGTCTTTCGCGAGCGCGTGGGGCCGGCCAGTTACCTCGCCGACTACCGGCCGGCCCCGCCGTTCGAGGTCATCGTCAAGAACCGGGCCACCGGTTCGACCATCCGCAAGTACCCCGGCCTCTTCGAGGAGGGGCAGGTCCTCGACCGCCCGGTCGTGAAGTTCGACTACCGGACCGACCCGGAGGACCAGCCGATCGGCGAGGACTACCTCCGGCTGCTCGGCGTCGACGTCGAACACCACCGGCAGGTCGCGCTCGACTGCAACGCGGCCCTGCGCGACCTGCTCGCGCCGCTCGACCTCTGGGACTTCTGCCTCGTCATCGCGCCCGACGACAAGCACGGACTGGTCGTCAACTCGGAGATCTCGCCGGACTGCATGCGCCTCAAGACCGTCGACGGCATGCCCTACGACAAGGACATGTTCCGGCAGGGCGCCGGCCGTGAGGACATCCTCGCCCGCTGGGCCGAACTGATCTCGATGGTCTCCGGTGGGTGATCCCGCGGCGCCGCCGATCGCCCTGGTGACGGGGAGCAACCGGGGCACCGGACGGGCCGTCCGCAGCCGGCTGATCGCCGACGGGTACGAGGTCCGCTGCCTCAACCGCACCCCCTGCGCCGACCACGAGGACCCGGTCACCGTCGACTTCGGCGACCCGGCCGCCGTCGCCCTGGCCGCCGGGCGGGTCCTCGCCGACGCCCCGCGGCTGGACCTGCTGGTCGTCAACGCCGTCACCCGCGGCTTCGGCACGGTCGCCGACGTCAGCGCACGGGACTGGGACGAGGCCGTCGCGGTCAACCTCACCGCGCCGGTGCGGCTCGTCCAGGCCGCGCTGCCGCTGCTGCGCCGCGCCCAGGGGCACATCGTGCTGATGGGCTCGCACGCCGGCTCCCGGCCGTTCGAGGGCGGCGTCGCGTACTGCGCGACCAAGGCCGCGCTCAAGCAGGTGGCCGAGGTGCTGCTGATGGAGGAGCGCCGGCACGGGGTGCGCACCACCCTGCTCAGCCCCGGAGCGATCCGGAACTTCGACGACGACCACTCCGCGTACAAGATGAGCGTGGAGTCCGTCGCCGAGGTGGTGTCCTGGGCGGCGTCCACGCCGCGCGACACCGTCCTAGGGGAGATCGAACTCCGACCCGGCAGGCTGGACACCCCACCTGTCGTCGGGCTCGACCGCCTCCAGCACGTCTGAAGGTGCACGAACTGCGACCGACAGGAGTGGAACCGTGGAACCGCACACCGGCACGGCCGGACTCTGCACGCCCGAGGCCGAATGGGACGAGGGGAGCGGGGAGTTCTCCGCCGACCTGCTGCCCGGCGCGGACGGGCCGGACGCGGCCCTGATGTCCTTCCGGACGGTGGTGTGGGTCGGGTTCGGCGCGTCCGGTGCGGTCAGCTCGGTCGACGTCCACGACATCCCCGCCCGGCTCTCCGACCGGATCCCCCGGGTGGAGGGCGATGACGTCCTCGGGCGCGCGGTCGTCGACACCCAGTGGCTCTGGGTGCCGCTCGGCAAGGAGCCGACCGTGCGCCGGCACGCGGGCACGGCCGACGTGGCGGCCGTGGTGACCGGCGCGGGCCTGGCCCGGCTCACCCTGCGGTTCCGTCCGGAAACCCCGGAGGGCTGACCATGGCCGACGGATACCGCCTGCTCGCCTGCGACCTGGACGGCACGCTACTGGACTCCGCCGGGGTGCTCCCCGACGAGGTGTCGGACGCGCTCGGCCGGGCGGTGGCGGCCGGCCTCGCCGTCGCGGTGATCACCGCCCGGCCCCCGCGCGACGTGCCGACCGCGGTCCGGGCGGGCATCCCGCCCTCGGCCTACTGGGCGCACGGCAACGGGGCGTTGGTGTTCCGGCCGGGCGAACAGCGGCCCAGCCGGCAGCTGGTCTTCGACCCGGCGGTGCCGCACCGGATCGCCACCGCCCTCGGGGAGGCCCACCCGGACTGGGTGCTGGCCTTCGACCTGCTGGACGGGACGGTCGTCCAGCCCGGCTTCCCGGAGGAGGTGGCCCGGCACTGGAACGGGGTCGAGTGGCGCGGCGGCGTGGAGTCGGGCCGGCCGGTGGTGAAGCTGCTGGCCTGTCCGTTCGCGCCGTTCGGCACCGAACTCGTCGACGCCGTCCAGGGGTTGGTGGGCATCGACGCCGAAGTCACCGCGTCCGGGCCGCACTTCCTCGAACTCGGCCCGCGCGGCACCGGCAAGCACGGTGTACTGGCCTGGATCGCGGCGGACCTGGGGCTCGACCCCACCCAGGCGGTCGCCGTCGGCGACGGCCTCAACGACTGCGGGATGCTCAGGCTCGCGGGCCTCGGCGCCGCCCCCGCCAACGCCCCCGAGGCCGTCCGGCGCGCCGCCGACCGGCTGCTGCCGAGCAACGACGACCACGCGGTGGCCCACCTGGTCGACCACCTGCTCGGCTGAGCCGGGGGAGCGGGGGCCGGCCGCCCCCGCTCCGCCGGCGTCCTGACGTCAGCGGTTCGGCGACGAACCGCTTCGTCGGCATGCGCGGACACACCGGCCGGTGTTCACCCGTGTCGGCGCGTCCGCGTTCCGACGTATCGGCCGGTGTTCACGCGTGCCGACGCGTCCGCGCTCCGACGTATCGGCCGGTGTTC
The DNA here is from genome assembly GCF_055560495.1 of Kitasatospora sp. NPDC023176. Lineage (NCBI taxonomy): Bacteria > Bacillati > Actinomycetota > Actinomycetes > Kitasatosporales > Streptomycetaceae > Kitasatospora > Kitasatospora sp. NPDC023176. Next base: position 149,909 of record NZ_JBVHIP010000019.1, read on the forward strand.
ACGCGCGTCGACGCGTCAGCGCTCCGCCGCGCCCTCGGCCGGGTCCAGGGCGAACGCGACCATCTCCCGGTAGACCGGGGCCGGTTCGTCGTCGGCCGAGTACCAGTCGCCGGGGCCGGTGCGCTCCTCCCACGCCAACTGCGCGGCGGCGAGCGCGTCCACCAGTTCGGCGGCCAGCCGGCCGGCCTCGAAGAGGTCCTGGTCGGTCGACTGCGAGCTGGCGCCGACGATCTGGCCGCGGATCGCGGCCGAGTGCCCGTAACGGAACCCGCCGCTGCCGCACAGATGGGGGTCGGTCAGGACCGCCTCGCCGTAGTTGCGTCCCAGCCGGCGGTGGCCCGCGGCCTTGGCCGCCGCCCTGGGCAGGAAGCGCCGGGCGTCCTCGCCGACGGTGATCACCGCCATCACCGACCGCGCCTCGGGCACCCACGGCCCGGCCGTCGGGTCCAGCAGGACGAAGCCCATGCTCGCCCGGGGGTACGGGTCGCGCGGCGCGGCGCCGGCGTCGGCGGTGTGGTTGCGCCAGACACTGGCCGCCCGGCGCAGCCCGAGGCCGAGCAGCAGGGCGGCGAACTCCGCGTCGTCGAAGAGGTGCTGGTACGGGTTGTGCCGGTGCTGGGCGCGCACGGTCAGGCCGTGCTCCGAGACGCTCTCCCGGGTGGTGGTCACATCGGCTCCTTCGGCGCAGGGTCGGGGCGGTGCGATTGTGACCACGGTGGCCGGTGGGCCGCCAGGGCCGTCCTCCGGTTCTGACACGGCCATGTCCCGCCGGCGGGACGGCGGGCGGCGCCGCTCCCGCCCCCGGGCGCCGCCCGCCCTATGGCTGGTCTAGACCTTGAAGCGGTGCCGTTCCCTTCCTCACAATGATCGACTGTTGCTGCGACAACGGGGAGGACGGCATGCGAGGGGTGGATCGACCGGACCGTGTGAGGATTCCGGGAAGGCGCGCCGGGAGGGGTTTCGTCCTCTCCCGGGACCAAACCTCGCTCTCCCTCCCGGCCAGAATCCCGATCGACGTGTGGATGAGCATCGGGCAGGATCTCGGGGCCGCCGCGGATTCCGCCACCTGGTGGCTCGGCGACTGGCTCGTCTACGGCCAGGACCGTTATCCGGAGCGCTATCGACGGGCCATCGACGAAACCGCGCTGGATTACCAGACCCTGCGGAACTACGCCTGGATCGCCCGCAAGTTCCCGCCCGGGCGCCGCCGGCCCGCCCTGAGCATGCAGCACCACGCCGAGGTCGCCTCGCTGGACCCGGAGGTCCAGGACGAGTGGCTGGACCGGGCCCAGCAGGGCGGCTGGTCCCGCAACGAACTCCGCCGCCGGATCCGCGCCGCCACCACGCGGGGCGCGAGCACCCGGCCCTTCTCCGTCGAGCTCCGCCTCGCCGTCACCCAGGCCCGCCACGGCCTCTGGGAGGACGCCGCGGACCGCGCCAACTGCGACCTGGCGGCCTGGGTGCTGGCCGTCCTGGACGCCGCCGCCCGCCATGACGCCGAGGACCGCGACCGGATGCGGATCGCCGAGGCCGGCTGACCCCGCCCCGACCGGAGTTCGAGGCCCGGTGGACGACGAACGTTGACCGCGGCGAATTCCCGACGCTGTGATGACCACGGCCGGGGAGCCGACGCGAAATACCGGTGAACAGCCGACCGCCACCGAATCACCGACCGCCACCGAATCACCCGCCACCGAATCACGAACGCGACGGCGGAAAGACCCCGCCGTGCGCCGCCATGTCCGCACGGCCGGCCGCAACGGAATTCCCCCCGGCCCCGGACCGTACACGGGAAAGGATTCAGCCATGACCGTCAGCGCACCCCTCGACCTGGCCACCGCATTCCGGGAGGACGGCTTCGTCTTCGCCGGCACCCTGCTGTCAACCGACGAGACCGAGGCGTACCGGGCGATCTACGACCGGTTCCTCGCCGGCGAGATCGAGAGCGGCGACAAACGCTCCGACCTCGGCTCGCACGTGCCCCGGGCCGAGGGCGCCGAAGCCGGCGTGGAGAACATCACCCAGATCATGTGGCCCTCCGCGCTCCACCCGCCGATCCTCGAACTGCCGCTGCACGAACGCGGGTTGGCCCTGGCTCGGGAGCTGATCGGCGAGGACGCGACGCTCGACTTCGACATGCTGATCCACAAGGCCCCGCGCACCGCTGTGCCGACGCCCTGGCACCAGGACGCCGCCTACTGGATCGACCTGCCGGACACCCGGGCCGTCTCGATCTGGGTCGCCCTCGACGACGCCGGGCCCGACAACGGCTGCATGTGGTACGTCAGGGGCTCGCACACCCGGCCGCTGCGCCCGCACCGCCCCACCAGCGACGGCAGGAACATCGAGTGCGACTGCTCCGAGGACGAGCCCGGGGCCACCGCCGTACCGGTGACGGCCGGGCAGGGCGTCGCGCACTCCGGCAGCACCCTGCACTACTCCCGCGGCAACACCAGCGACCGGGTCCGGCGGGCGTACATCCTCAACTACCGCCCCGCGGCGATGATCCGGCTGGAGCGCGAGCACGGCGCCGACCACGGCCTGAACGTCAACGAGCGCAAGGTCCGCAACGCCGGCGCCGACCGCGCCGACGGCTGACCCGCCCGCACCGATCCTCCACCCCCCACAGCGAGGTAGACCGATGGATGTCAGCAAGGAACCGGCCCAGGTGCGGCTCAGCGGCGCGGTGATGAGCCACCCCAAGCGCGCGGAGGAGGCCCGGCGGCTCGCCGAGGCCGACCCCCGGGGCCGCGTCCGGGTGGTCATGGACCCGGAGCCGGACGGCCGCCCGACCGCCCTCCGGGTGGCACCGCTGTCCTGGTCCTGCGTGGCGCCCGACGCCACCCACCACCTGGTGCTGCAGGACGACGTGGTGCTCGCCGACGGCTTCTACGAGCACGCCGAACGCGCCGCCGCCGCGGCCCCCGGCGAGGCGATCGCCCTCTACGCGGGCTGGGAGGCCCGCAACGGCGCCGTCGCCCGGCTCGCCGCGCTCACCGGCGCCCCCTGGGCCCACACCCTCCAGGAGCACGTGCCCTGCCAGGCGCTGCTGCTCCCCGCCGAGGCCGCCCGCGGCTACGCGGCCTTCCAGCAGGAGCACGGCGGCGGCTGGCCCTACGACGTCGTGGTGCAGCGCTACCTGAACGCCCTCGGCATGCCGGTGCGCTTCTGCACCCCCAGCACGGTGCAGCACGACGACCTGCCCAGCCTGGCCGGCAACACCTACCACGGCTTCCGCCAGGCCACCCTGTTCACCGGCCGGGCCGGCCGCGCGAGCACCGACGGGCCCTGCCCGCGCTTCCCGGTGGTGCCCTTCTACCAGTACGGCGAGGCCCGCTGCGCCGTCCTCCGGGGCACCGAGTGGGAGTACCTGGAGACCGAGCGGCAGCTCGCCCGCACCGGACTGCTGGACGCCTGCCTGACCGCGCTGCGGGAGGCCGGCCCGGACGCCACCGCCGCACTCCCGGACGGCGCCGGCCGGGCCGTGTGGCTGACCGCCTTCGCCCTCGGCACCGTCACCGCCGACGCGCCCGAGCCGGAGCCGCGGGTCGCCGCCGCCGTCATGGAGACCCTCGGCGCGGGCGGCCTGTGCGAGGAGTTCACCGCCGCCGAACTGCTCGCGATGGCCCCCGCGGTGCGCGACCTCGCGCTGACCGCGCTCGCCGCCGGCCGCCGGGCCGGCGCCGACCCGGCCGCCCGCACCCCCCGCCCGGCGCCGCTCGCCCGAGTGGCCGTCACCGGCGGCGACCCGGCCTTCGCCCGGCAACTGGCCCGGCTGCTCGCCGACGCCGGGCACGACGCCGACGCCCCGGCAGGCCACCCGAGCGCCGGGGACCTCGACGGCGTCCGGTCCGTGGTGCACCTGGGCCGCCCCGAGCAGGACGGCCTGCTGGCCGAGGTGCTGGCCGCCGCCGCCAAGGCCGGGGTGGAGCGCCTGGTCTACGCCGGCTCCTCGGCCGTCTACCGGGGCAGCCGCGAACGGACCGTCACCGAGCAGGCCGTGGCCGACGCCCCCGCCGACCCGGTCGCCCTGGCCTGGTGGCGGGAGGAGCAGCGCGCCTGCGCCTGGGGCGCCGACCACGGCGTCCCCGTCCAGGTGCTGCGGCTCGCCGACCCGGTCGGCCCGTACGCGTCGCCGGACAGCCCGCTGGTCCGCTGGGTGAACCTGGCCTGGACCAGGCGCCCGCTCGCCCTCAACCCGCTGGGCCGTCACCAGGTGCTGGACCACCGCGACCTCGCCGACGCGCTGCGCGCCGTCCTGGCCGCCCCGCCCGCGCAGCCGGTGCTCAACGTCGCCTCCGCGGCCTTCGACGAGCAGGAGCTCGCCGGGCTGCTCGCCGACGTCTCCCGCCGCACGCCCTGGGAGTGGGTGCAGAACCCGGCGGTCGACCGCTGGACCATGGCGACCGGGCTGATCGAGGCCGAACTCCACTGGCAGGCCTCGGCCGTGCTCCGCGAGAGCATGCGCGCCCTCGCCCAGTGGTGGGCCTGCGACATCCACGGCGACTACACCGTGCCCGCCCCGCGCGGGTAGCCGGCCCGCCCTCTCCGGCAGCCGCTCCGCTCCGGCAGCCGCTCCGCTCCGCCCTGCCCCGGCCGGCGGCGCCCCGCCCCGCCCGGCGCCGCCGGCCGCCGCCCGCGCGGCACCTGTCACCCGCACACCACCCCCGCACCCCCTGGAGTACCGCATGTCCGCCATAGCCGGCTGGGTCGACTTCTCCCGTGACACCGCGGACGGGCAGGACGTCGTCCGGGCCATGACCACCGCACTGGCCCGGCGCGGGCCGGACGGCGAGGGCCTGTGGAGCTCCGCCCACGCCGCCCTCGGCCACCGCCGCACCGCCCGCGACCCGCACCCGCAGCCGCTCACCGCCCCCGGCGACACCGGCCCGCGGGCCGTCCTCTCCTTCGCCGGCCACCTCACCAACCCGCGCGAGCTGCGCGACCGGCTCACCGCCGCCGGGCACCGCGCCGTCACCGGCGGCGACGCCGAGGCCGTCCTCCAGGCCTACCTGGCCTGGGGCGAGGACTTCGTCACCCGGATCGAGGGCGGCTACGCGCTGGCCCTGTGGGACCCCCGCCGCGAGGAACTGCTGCTGGTCCGCGACCGGATGGGCGTCAAGCCGCTGTTCTACGCGACCACCCCGGACGGCGTGCTGTTCGGCTCCGAGCCCAAGGCCGTCCTCGCCCACCCCGGCTTCCGGCCCGCCCTGGACGCCGACGGCCTGCGGGACATCCTCTCCGTCGCCCGGGTGCCCGGCCACGCGGTCTTCCGGGGCCTGCGCGAGGTGCTGCCCGGCGCGCTGCTGCGCGTCGGCCGCTCCGGTGCGAGCGAGCGGCGCTACTGGCAGCTGCGGGTCGCCGGGCACACCGACGACCTGGACACCACCGTCGACACCGTCCGGGCCCTGCTGGAGGCCGCGGTCGCCCCGCACCTGGACGGCGGGGACCTGCCCTGCTCGCTGCTCTCCGGCGGCCTGGACTCCAGCTCGCTCACCGCCCTGGCCGCCGCCCGGGCCCGCCGCCAGGGCCGCGGCCCGATCCGCTCACTGGCCGTCAACGACCAGGAGCCGGGCGCCGACGGCGCCGCCCAGGGCAACGAGGACCACCACTACGCCCGCCTGATGGCCGAGCACGCCGGCACCGAGCACGGCGAGATCTCGCTCGCCGGCCTGGACCTGCTCGACCCCGCGCTGCGGGCCTCGGTGCTCGGCGCGTACGACATCCCGATCAACAAGGGCGACCAGTACGCCTCGCTGCGGCTGCTGTTCGGCGAGGCGCGTGGGCACGCCGCCGTCGCGCTGTCCGGCGAGTGCGGCGACGACGTCTTCGGCGGCTACAACTGGAACCGGCTGCCCCGGTGGATCGCCGAACCGACCTTCCCCTGGGTGGCGGAGGGCCGCCCGCGCTTCCTGGGCACCGACGTCGTCTTCGACGCCGGGCTGCTCGGCAAGCTCGACCTGGCCGGCTACGAGCGGGACTGCCACCGCGCCGCCGTCGCCGAGATCGCCGCCGCCGACGCGGTGGACGACCCGGTCGAGGCCCGCTACCGCGAAGTCACCTACCTGGCGCACACCCGCCACACCCGGGTGCTGTTCGACCGCCTGGACCGCCTCGGCGCCGACGCCGGGCTCGACATCCGGGTGCCCTTCGCCGACCCCCGGCTGGTCGAGTACACCTTCAACGTCCCCTGGGCGATGAAGGCCTTCGACGGCCGGGAGAAGAGCCTGCTGCGGGCCGCGATGAAGGACCTGCTGCCCGAACCGGTGGCGATGCGGGTCAAGACCCCGTACCCCAACCTGCGCGACGCCGGCTACGACCGGGTGCTGCGGGAGCGGCTGGCCCGGGTCGCGCTGGACCGGGACAGCCCGGTCGCCCCGCTGCTCGCCCCCGGGCTGCGCGCCGCGGTGGCCCGCGACGGCGCGGACGCCCTGGTCGCGGGCGTCGGCCGGGCCGCGCTGGAGACCGCCCTGCAGACCGACGCCTGGCTGCGCGCCTACCGGGTCGAACTCCACCTCTGAGCCGGCCGAGCAGCCCCGACCCCTGAGCACCCCGCCCGCCCCGGCGGACGTCCCGAAGGAGCCCCATGGCCGCGACCCTCGCCGCGCCGCCCGCCCCGCCCGCCCGCCTGTGGACCCGCAACTTCGGGCTCTACTTCACTGCCCGCACCGTGGCGGTGCTGGGCGACACCATGATCCCGGTCGCGACGACCGTGGCGATGCTCGCCCTCGGCTTCGGGGTGGGCGCCGTCGGCGTCGCGCTGGGCGCCTGGATGGGGGCGTTCGCCCTGTTCGTGGTGTTCGGCGGGGTGTTCGCCGACCGCTTCCACCCCCGGCCGCAGATGATCGCCGCGGACGCGCTGCGCTGCGCCGTCCAGGCCGGCCTGGCGGTCTGCCTCTGGCTCGGCCACCCGCCGCTGGGGCTGCTGGTCGCCGGGTCGGTGCTCGGCGGGCTCGCCACCGCGATGTTCCAGCCGGGCCTGACCAGCCTGGTGCCGCAGGTCGCCGCCGACCCGCAGCAGGCCAACGGCGTGCTGCGGGTCAGTCAGGGCGTCGCCACGATGGCCGGTCCGGCGATCGCCGGCACCCTGGTCGCCGTGGTCTCCCCGGCCTCGGTGTTCGCCGCGACGGCCGCCACCTTCGTGCTCAGCGGACTCTGCCTGGCCGCCCTGCGGCTGCCGTCCATCGAGCCCGACCGCACCGCCTCCACCCTGCAGAACCTGCGCGAGGGCTGGACGGCGTTCCGCTCCCGTTCCTGGCTGTGGTCGGTGATCCTGATCTGGTGGGTGCTCGGCGTCTCGGTCTGGGGCCCGATCACCCCGGTCGGCGCGGTCTCCATCATCGGCGCCCACGGCAAGGCGGCCTTCGGCTGGGCGGAGAGCTCCTTCGGTGTCGGCTGCGTGCTCGGCGGCCTGGTCGCGATCCGGCTGCGCCCGGCCCGTCCGCTGTTCGGCGGGGCGCTGGCCATGCTGCTGTTCCCGCTGATGCCGCTGTCCGCCGCCCTGGTGCCGGCGGTGCCGCTGCTGATGCTCGGCTACCTGATCAGCGGCATCGGCTGGGCGTTCTGGGGCGTCCAGTGGGCGACCTCGGTGCAGACCCAAATCCCGGCGGACAAGCTCAACCGGGTCGCCGCGTACGAGATCGCCGGGTCCATCCTGGCCGTCCCGCTCGGCCAGGCGGTCGCCGGGCCGGCCAGCGACCTGGTCGGCGTGCACCGGCTGCTGTTCCTCGGCGCGGCGGTCAGCCTGGGCTGCGTCCTCGCCCTGCTCGCCGTCCGCCCCGTCCGCCGGCTGCCCCGCGTCGACGGCTGACCAGGGCTGCCCCGCACCCCCACACGCAGACCCCCACCAACGACAGGAGACCGTCCATGCCCCACCGCCTGACGGTGATCGGCAGCGGCTACCTCGGCATCACCCACGCCGCCTGCATGGCCGAACTCGGCCACCAGGTCCTCGGACTGGACATCGACGAGGACCGGGTCCGCCGCCTCAACCAGGGTGAACTTCCCATCCACGAAAAGGGGTTGGCGGAACTGCTGGTCCGCAACCTGGCGGCCGGGCGGCTGCGCTTCGGCACCGACCCGAAGGAGGCCGCCGGCTTCGGCGACCTGCACTTCCTCTGCCTCGGCACCCCCCAGCGCAAGGACTCCGGGGCCGCCGACCTCTCCCAACTCGACGCCGCCGTCGACGCGCTGGCCCCGCACCTGGACCGGCCCTGCGTGGTGGTCGGCAAGTCCACCGTCCCGGTCGGCACCACCGAGCGGCTGGCCGCCCGGCTCGCCGCCCTGGCACCCGCCGGGGAGGCCGCCGAACTCGCCTGGAACCCCGAGTTCCTGCGCGAGGGCCACGCCGTACGGGACACCCTGGCCCCCGACCGGATCGTCCTCGGGGTGCGCCCCGGCCGCGCCGAGGCCCTGCTGCGTGACCTCTACGGACCGCTGGGCGACATCCCGACCGTGGTCACCGACTACGCCACCGCGGAACTGGTCAAGGTCGCCGCCAACGCCTTCCTGGCCACCAAGATCTCCTACATCAACGCGATCGCCGAGGTCTGCGAGGCGGCCGGCGCCGACGTGGTCCGGCTGGCCGACGCACTGGGCCACGACGACCGGATCGGCCGGCGCTTCCTCGCCGCCGGGCTGGGCTTCGGCGGCGGCTGCCTGCCCAAGGACATCCGGGCCTTCGTCGCCCGCGCCGAGGAGTTGGGCGTCGGCGAGTCCCTGGAGTTCCTGCGCCAGGTCGACGCCGTCAACCTGCGCCGCCGCACCCGGGCCGTCGACCACGCCCGCGAACTCGCCGGCGGCTCCTTCACCGGCCGCAAGGTCGCCGTGCTCGGCGCCGCCTTCAAGCCCGAGTCCGACGACATCCGCGACTCGCCCGCTCTCGACGTCGCCACCGCGATCGCCCGCGCGGGCGGCCAGGTCTCGGTCTACGACCCGGCGGCCCTCGACAACGCCCGCAAGGCCCGCCCCGACCTCGGCTACGCCACCTCCGCCACCGACGCCGCCCACGGCGCCCACGTCGTGCTGCTGCTCACCGAGTGGCGCGAGTTCGTCGACCTCGACCCCACCGCCCTGGGCCGCCTGGTCGCCACCCGCGCCATCGTCGACGCCCGCAACGTCCTGGACCCCCACACCTGGCGCACCGCCGGCTGGACCTACCGCTCCCTCGGCCGCCGCTGACCGCACCCGGAACACGGATCACAGGCGACCGGAGCGACTCCTGGGCGAGTCGGGCGAGTCGGGTGAGTCGGGCGAGTGGGGTGAGTGGGGTGAGTGGGGCGCGCTGGTGCCGGGTGGCCGGGGCGGGCGGCGGCCGGGGCCGGAGAGGGGACTTCATCGGGATGTCATCGGTCGCTGCGACGGTCATCGGGTGACCTCGGTCGACCGCGTACCGCGTCGGACAGCGGACGGGTGGGCCAACTGCCTTGGGAGGATTGAATGCGAGCACGAAAGATGGTGGCCGCGGCAGCCGGACTCCTGCTGACCGTCGGGCTGACGGCGGCGCAGGGGGCGGCGGCGCAGGCGGCCACCGAACGCGTGGCGGCCCCGTGCGACGGCACCTACACGATCGTCGTCGGGGGCACCGGCAGCTCGTGGAACAACGACGGCTTCACCGGCAACATCCAGCAGCACGTCGGCTACCCCACCCAGATCCCCAACGGGGCGAGCACCCGGGCGGGCGTCAACGAGCTGAACCGGCTGGTCCGTGACCAGCGCGCCGCCTGTCCGGACCAGCACGTCAAGATGGCCGGGTACTCCCTGGGGGCCGGCGTGGTGCACGTCTGGGTCACCGAGAACTGGCAGAGCTTCGGCAACGTCAACGCCATCCTGATCGCGGACCCCAAGCGCCAGGGCCCGCCCGGCGCCAACGGCGGGGCGGTGCCGTTCGGCGGCATCATCGGCGCCCCGCTCGCCGGTGCCGACAAGTTCTTCGGCAACATCCCGGTCAAGACGATCTGCCACTGGGACTACGTCTGCGACGAGTCCGCCGGCATCTGGACCTACCCGTACAACCACATCCACAACTACCCCGAAGACTTCAACATGGATCACCACAACGACAGCGCCAACGAGGTCTGGTACAACGGCGCCTGGTACCCCGCGTAACCACGGTGCGCTCGTCGGCCACCGCCCGGCCGACGAGCGCCCCCCCGGGCGGGCGACCGCTTCATCGGGTTGTCATCGGCCCTCCCTAGCCTGGCCGCGTTCAGTCAAACGCCCGGACCGACAGGGGAAGGACGGCCCGATGGCACGGAGGAAACACCGGAAGAGGCTGCCGGTCGCGGTCATGGCCGCGATGGCACTGATGGGCACCATGGCGGCGGTCGGGGCACCGGCCGCCACCGCCACCGCCGCATCGGGGCCGGACAAGCCGACGATCCGTTACACCGAGTACGGCATCCCGCACATCATCGCCTCGACCCTCGGGGGGATCGGCGAGGGCTACGGGTACGCCGCGGCCAAGGACAACATCTGCACCCTGGCCGACACCTACCTGATGGTCAACGCCCAGCGGTCCCGCTACCTGGGGCCCGACGGCAGGACGAGCCCCGGCCAGAACCAGAACACCACCACCAACCTCAACAGCGACCTGTACTTCCAGCGGATCAACGACAACCAGGTGGTGGAGCGGCTGCTCGCCCAGCCCGCCCCCAACGGGCCGGAGCCGGAGGTCAAGGAGGCCATCAGCGGCTACGTCCAGGGGTACAACCGGTACCTGGCCGAGACCGGTGTGAACAACATCTCCGACCCGGCCTGCCGCGGTGCGGCCTGGGTGCGGCCGATCACGGAGCTGGACGTCTACCGGCACGCCCACGCCGAGATCATCATGGGCGTCGCCGACCCGCTGCTGGACGGCGAGGTGAACGCCACGCCCCCGGGGGCCTCGGCCGCCGCCGCGCCGGCCGCCGCGCCGGCCGCCCCGGCGGCCTCCCCGGAGGAGACCGCGGCGAAGATCAGCGAGGCCATCGCCGCCAGCCATCAGCAGGGCGCCATGGGCAGCAACGCCCTGGCGGTCGGCTCGCAGGGGGTGTCCCCGGGCACCGGCACCAGCATGCTGCTGGCCAACCCGCACTTCCCGTGGCAGGGCAAGAACCGGATGTGGCAGAGCCAGCTGACCATCCCGGGCAAGTTCAACGTCTCCGGGGCCAGCCTGCTCGGACTCCCCGCGGTGAACATCGGCCACACCGACGACGTCGCCTGGAGCCACACGGTCGCCACGGTGGCCCCGTTCGGGCTGTTCGACGTACAGGTGGACCCGCTGCACCCGACCAACTACCTGGTGGACGGCGTCTGGACGCCGATGACCTCCCAGCAGGTCGGCGTCGACGTGCGGAACCCGGACGGCTCCATCGGCCGGGTCACCAGGACGCTCTGGTCCACCCGCTACGGCCCCATCACCACCGCGATGCAGGGCTACCCGCTGCCCTGGGTGGTGAGCGCCCACGCCGTGCGCGACGCCAACATGGACAACCTTCGGGCCCTGAACACCTGGTTCCACCTGGACCGGGCCAAGGACGTCAACGACGTGGTGAACGCCCTGGAGACCACCGAGGGCGTGCCCTTCTTCAACACCGTCGCCACCGACCGCAAGGGCAACGCGCTGTACGCGGACATCCAGGCCGCCCCGAACATCACCGACGAGCACGCCCAGTCCTGCCTCACCCTGACCGGCCAGGCGCTGTTCAACCAGGTACTGCGGCTGCCCAACGTGCCGCCGATCTCCATCTTCGACGGCAAACGCAGCGAGTGCGACTGGCCGAACGACCCGAACGCCGTCGCGCCGGGCCTGCTCGACCCGCACAAGCAGCCGCGGCTGATCCGGTCCGACTTCGTGGGCAACGCCAACGACAGCGCCTGGCTGGCCAATCCGGACCAGCCGCTGGCCTTCCCCCGGGTGATGGGCGACAGCGCGACGCCCCGGACGCTGCGCACCCAGGAACTGATCCAGACCGCGCGGAACCGGATCGACGGCAATGACGGCCTGCCCGGCCGGGGCTTCACCCCGGAGAACATGCGGCAGTTGCTGTTCGCCGACAACGGCAGGGCGGCCGACCTGGGCCTCAACGCCACGGTGAGCGCCTGCCAGGGCGCGCCGTTCGGGCTCGTCCTGGTGGACGGAAACCTGGTCAACATCAGCGAGGCCTGCCCGATCCTGGCCGCCTGGAACCACAAGTTCAGTGCGGACAGCCGGGGTTCACTGCTGTTCGAGAACTTCTGGTACCTCCTGGGCAACGGGCAGGCGATCGAGAAACTGCCGTGGAAGGTCCCGTTCGACCCCAAGGACCCGGTGCACACGCCCAATTCGCTGGACGCCGGGAACGACGCCGTCCGCAACTCGCTGGCCCGGGCCGTCCTGGCGCTGCGCAACGCGGGCATCCCGTTGAACGCGCCGCTGTCGGACTCCCAGAAGATCACCCGCAACGGCGAGCAGATCCCGATCCACGGGTCGATCCACGAACTGGGCGTGCTGAACGTGGTCACGTTCGGCACGGTCGACGGCAAGCCGGACGTCACCTTCGGCTCCAGCTTCATCCAGCAGACGAGCTTCACCGCCGACGGCCCGCCGCAATCCGCCTCGCTGTTGACCTACTCCCAGTCGGCCAACCCGAACTCGCCGCACTTCTCGGACCAGACCAAGCTGTTCTCGGCCGGCCAGTGGGTGACCGAGCGGTACACCGAGGACCAGATCGCGGCCTCACCGGCCCTGGAGACCAAGGTGCTGGACTGATGGCCCCACGCCGCGCAACCACGACACCCACGAGGGGGAACACCGTGACGAGTCCATGGAGTCGATGGCGCACGGTGGTGGCCCTGCTGGCCGCCGTCGTGGCGACGGCCACGACGGCGGGTACGGCACGGGCCGCCGGCGGCACCGGGGCGCCGCCGCCGATGGCGGACAGGTTCGGCCTGACCCAGGTCGAACCGGCTGTGGGCGGACCGACCGACTTCTACCTCACCGTGACCACGCCCGAGGTCACCGGCAAGCACCACATCAAGATCATCCTGCCGAGCGGCTACTACGACGACCCGGCCAGGCGCTACCCCGTGCTGTACTTCCTGCACGGTTCGCCCGACGACCCCGTCCAGCAGAACTACCCGGCGCTGACCAGCTCGAACGCGATGATCACCGTCATCCCGGACGGCGGCGCCCGGGGCTGGTACACCAACTGGCTGAACCAGAACACCCAGCTCGGCGCCCAGAACTGGGAGAACTTCCACCTCGACCAGGTGATCCCGTTCATCGACGCGAACCTGCGGACCGTCGCCACCAAGAAGGGCCGGGCCGTCGCCGGCGTCTCCATGGGCGGTTTCGGGGCCCTCCACTACGCCCAGGACCGCCCCGAACTGTTCAGCCAGACCGCGTCCCTGTCCGGAGACATCGACCTGTCGGCCGACTCGATGGACCTGCGGCTGGCCGTCGTCGCCTCCCTCATCGACGCGCAGGGCGCGCTCTGCGGCTCGGCCTCCGGATTCTGCGGCGACCCGGGCAACGACCCGTACAAGCCCGGCGTGGACAGCGACGCCCTGTTCGGCACGCCCTACCCGGTGTTCAACGCGGACTGGCGGTGGAACGCCGCCGACCCGTCGCAGCACATGGACAAGCTCGCCGGAGTCGGCGTCTCCGTCTACGTGGGCAACGGCCGCGGCGTGCCCACCGACCTGGAGTTCTGGCTCGAAGGCGCCTCCAAGCACGTCAAGGACCACATGGACGCCCTGGGCATGCCCTACTACTACGTCGACTACGGCGACGGCTCCACCTGGGGCACCCGGTGCAACGGCGGCCACAACGGCGGCTGTTGGGAACAGGACCTCAGGGATCTGATCCCCCGGCTGGAGCGGGCCTTCGCCTCCTGACCACGACACCCCGGCGACCGTGACACCCCAGTGACCGTGACACCCCCGCCGGCCTGGGCCTCACCGTGCGACCGCGGTGAGGCCCAGGCCGGCCTCGTCCCCGCGCAGGATCATCTGGTACGTCCGCCGCAGCATCCGGCTCGGCGGCACCCCCAGGTCGTCGGCCAGCCGGCGGCGGGCCCGGTCGAACACCGCCAAGGCATCGGCCTGCCGACCGCACCGGTACAGCGCGCCCATCAGCAGCGCGGCCACCGGCTCGTTCAGGGGGTGCTCCGCGGACAGGGCGAACAGCTCGGCGATCGCCCCGGCGTACTGACCCAGCTGCAGCTGCCATTCCGCCTTCCGCTGCGCGACGGCGATCCGGCGCTCGGCGAGCCGCAACCGCTCCAGCTCGGCGAGCGGGCCGGGCAGGCCGGCCAGCAGCTCCCCGCGGAACAGGTCCAGCGCCTGGGCACAGAGGCGGACCGCCTCGGCCGGGTCGCCCGCCCGATGGGCCGTGCCGGCGTCGGTGACCAGACCCTCCATCCGCACCAGGTCCACCTCGGCCGCGCCGGAGACCAGCCGGTAGCCGCACCGATCGCGCTCGATCACCGACTCCGGGCTGTCCCCGATGCGCAGGGTCTTGCGCAGCCGGTAGATGTGGACCGGCACCACGTTGGTGACCGGCGGCTCCAACCCCCAGACACCGTCCAGCAGTTCCTGCTGACTGACGGTCCGCCCCGCGCGCAGCGCCAGCGCCGCCAGCACGGCCTGCTGGCGCAGGTGCCCCAGGTCGAGCGGCCGCCCGTCCTGCCAGGCCCGCAGCGGTCCGAGCAGGGAGATCTGCACCTTCGGCCCGGCGCCCCGCCGGGCGGTGTGCTGCGGCACCGGGCCTCCCACCCGGGTGCGGGGGCCGCGGCCGGGGGAGACCAGCCCGCAGTCGAAGGCGTGGACGATGGCGGCGGCCCGGTCGCGCAGCCCCAGCTTCCCGAGGATCCGCGCGAGCTGTCCGGCCACGGCGTCCTCGGCGATGGCGAGGGCGGCGGCGATCTCGTCGTCCCGCAGGCCGCAGCCGACCGCGCGGAGCACCTCGCGCTCCTGGGGCCCGAGCACGGCGGTGCTCGGCCGGCGGGTGGTGGCGGTCGTCGGCATTGCTGCTCCCTGGACTCCGGGCCGGCCGGTCCGGCGGACGCGGTCGACGGTAGTGACGGGGGCTCAGGGCACGGAATCCGGAACGATCCGGAGGCGCGCGGACGACGGTCCGCGCCACGGGCACCAGGTCACGCGCGCCTGGTCAGGGGGCGGGGCCCGGTCAGGGGTACCTGTCAGCGGTGCCTGGTCACGCGGCCCGGTCCGGGCTACCCGGTCCGGGCTACCTGGTCAGGGGCAGCCGACCAGGCCGGGCCGGTCCTTGGTGCGGACGGCGGGGAGCCAGGCGGTGGCGGGGCCGGGGAGGCGGATCCGGTACCAGAGGGTGGAGGCGCGGTCCTCCTCGTCGATGATCGGGAGGCCGGAGGTGAGTTGGCAGTCGGCGTCGAGGACGTCGTCGTGCCAGACGCGGGTGGGGATGACGTTGTCGGCGGTGTACGGGCGCAGCGGGTCGACGGCGAGGCCGAGGCTGCACTGGGGGTCGCGGTCGGCGCGGTCCTGGCAGCTGCGTTCGGCGTTGAACACCTTGATGTGAGCCGCGCGTTCGGTCGCCAGTCCGGCCGGCTGCCGGGCCGGAGCGGGGTGCGGCCAGAGCACGGTGGCGGTGGCGGTCACGGCGGCCGTGACGCAGGCGGCGAGGACCAGCAGGGCGGTGCGCGGTCGTGGGCGGCGGCCCGGGCGGTGGGCGCGGATCCGGGCGAGCAGGCTCTCGGCGGTGTGCGGGGCGCGGGCGGCGTGGGTGGGGGCGAGGCAGTCGGCGGCGAGGGCGCGCCAGAACGGTGGGACGACCGGGGCCAGCCGCAGGGCCGCGCGGCCCTCGGCGTACTGCTGGGCGGCGGCGCTGCGGGCGGTGGGGGTCGCGCCGGGGAAGGGCGGGACGCCGGCGGCGAACACCTCGTGGATCACGATGCCGAGCGCCCAGATGTCGGCGGTGGTCCGGATCTTGACGCCGTCCGCGCCGAGCGGCGCGTTCCAGCGTTCCGGCGGGAGGTAATCGGGGGTGCCCATGGGGGCGGAGTGGCCGTGGGTGCCGGTGAGTTCGATGGCGAGGCCGAAGTCGGAGAGGCGGACCTCGCCGTTCCGGCCGATCAGGACGTTCTCGGGCTTGAGGTCGGTGTGGACCCAGCCGGAGCGGTGCAGATGGGCCAGTCCCTCGCAGATGCCGGCGATGATCCGGGCGCCCTGGGCCTCGTCGACGCCGGTGGCGAGCAGGTCGCGCAGGGTGCACCGGGCTCGTTCCATCACCAGGACGATGGCGCCGTCGAGCGCGGGGTGGTCGGGGGCGGCCAGGACGAGGGTGTCGAGCAGGCGGACCAGCCGGGGGTGCGGCGCGGTGCGGCCCAACTCGGCCTCACGGCGGGCGGCTTCGGTGACCTGACGGGCCTGGCGGGGGGCGAGTCCGGCGGTCGGCAGCACCTTGAGGGCGACCGTGCCGTCCTCGCCGTCCGGGCCGTCCGGGCCGTCCTTGCCGTCCGGGCCGTCCGTGCCGGTCGTCCCGTCGCCTCGGCGGGCGGCGTAGACCGTCGCCCAGCCGCCTTCGCCGATCGGCTCGGTGACGGTCCAGTCGCCGACCCGGTGGCCGGGTGGCAGCAGGTCCTCACCGTCCCCGTGGCAGGACGGGTCGTGCACCATCGAAGCCCCCTCCTACCGTCCGGGTTCGGCGGCTTCGGGGCGCGGCAGCAGCGCGAGGTGCTCCTCGCGGACGATGCCGAACTTCAGCGCGAGCCCGACGACGGCCTCGCGCTTGCCGTTGCGCCGGTCCGCGCGGCCCGCGCCGTCGGGCAGGTCGATGCGGAGCTTCTCGTCGGCGAGGTAGTCGAGGTGCGAGCTGACCGCGCGGGCGGTGAGCCGGGTGCAGGCGGGGTGGAGGCGCAGCCGCTCGACCACCTGGGGGGTGGTGGGCACGGCGGCGGGGGAGCGGTCGCGCAGCCACGGCTCGCAGAGCGCGACCAGGACCAGGAAGTAGGTGGCGGTCTCGTCCAGCGAGTAGGCCGTCATGGTGCGGCTCTCCCAGGAGCCGCGGCCGAGCGCGTGGGCGTCCAGGTAGACGTGGTCGGGCGCGAACACCTGGAAGGACAGCGGCGTTTCCCGTCGCGAGGGCAGCACCACCCGGGAGAACTCGAACGGGATCGGCGCCCCGATCCGCCGCGGCGGCACCCGCAGGTACTCGCCGGCGCCCTCCGGGTTCTCCACCAGGTAGGCGTGGGTGTCGCTGAGGTTGCTCAACTGCCAGTGGTCGTCGGTCGCGTGGATCTCGCCGGCGAGCCGGGAGACCGTCTCGTCGCCGAGCCGGAGCTCGACCGGCGTACGGGCGGAGCCGCGGCCGAAGCGCGCCCGCTCCCCCGGACCAAGCCGCAGGGTCACCGCGTCGTCGCCGTTCCCCGCCGGCAGGTGGACGAGAATCCCGCTCACCGTTCCTCCGTCCCGCGCACTGCTCCCCCGTTGCCGCGTTCCGTCTGCCGGTGGTGGCCAGACGGACCAACGTTACCTCCTTGAGCATGACAATAAACCGTATGGTGGTGCACGCCACGTGACGGGGGAGGTCGGAGAGTCGGGGGAGGGGCGGACGGGGTGAACGGCCGGCGGGCGGGGGCACTCGCGCTCCCGCCCGCCGGCCGCGGACCCGGTCGTGCTTCGGACGGACCGTCAGGGCACGGCGGGTCCGGCGGTGGTGTTGAGCCAGGCCCAGTCGGACCAGGTGGAGAATCCGGTCTGCCACTTGTGGTAGACGCCGGCGCTGCTGGTGCCGAACACCTCGATCCGGCCGTCGGCGTTGGTCGCCGCGACCACCTCGGTGCCGGCGCCGCCAAAGGTCTCCCACTGGCCGTACGGCGCGTTGACGCCGGTCTGCCAGAGGTGCTGCGCGGTGCCGGCGTTCATGGCGAACACCTCCACCCGGCCGTCCGGCGAACGCTCACTGGTCAGTTGGGAGTCGGCGGGTCCGCCGGCGGCTTCCCAGTCGGACCAGGTGGTGGGGTTGGTCTGGTACTTGTGGTAGACGCCGGTGGGGCCGGAGGCGAAGACTTCGAGGCGGCCGTCCTGGTTGTGGTCGACGGTGAGGTCGTGGCCGCCGCCGCCGAAGGTCTCCCAGGTGGACCAGGCGCCGCTGACGGCGGTCTGCCACTGGTGCTGGAAGGTGGTGGCGTTCAGGGCGAAGACCTCGAGTCGGCCGTCGGGGGCCTTGCCGAGTCCGATCTCGCTGTTGGCGGGGCCGCCGCCGGTGGACTCCCAGTCCGACCAGCC
>NZ_JBVHIP010000019.1:168236-169659 GCF_055560495.1 Kitasatospora sp. NPDC023176
GCGCCACCCGGACCGCCGAGGCTCTCCCAGTCGGACCAGGCGCCGTTCACCGTGGTCTGCCAGGCGTGCGAGACACCGTTCGCCCCGGCCGCGAACGCCTCCAGCCGGCCGTCCGCCGACCGAGCCGACACCACCTTCCCGGCCTGCGCCGGATACACCAGCGGCGCGGGGCGAGGACCGGTGCCCGGCGTGCAGGGCATGGTGATGCCGCGGTCCGCGAGGTACCCGATCGGATCGGTCCGCACGGTCGCGTTCG
The DNA here is from genome assembly GCF_055560495.1 of Kitasatospora sp. NPDC023176. Classification (NCBI taxonomy): domain Bacteria; kingdom Bacillati; phylum Actinomycetota; class Actinomycetes; order Kitasatosporales; family Streptomycetaceae; genus Kitasatospora; species Kitasatospora sp. NPDC023176. The sequence goes on from NZ_JBVHIP010000019.1 coordinate 168,493, forward strand.
CGTCGGCCCAGACCCGCAGGTGCAGGTGCGGGCCGCTGGACTCGCCCTCGCTGCCCATCAGCGCGATCTGTTGACCGGCCGTCACATGGTCGCCGGTGGCGACGTCCCGCTCCTGCATGTGCCCGTACTCGGTGATGGTCCCGTCCGGGTGCAGGACGCGGATCCACTGGCCGTAGCCCTGCGCCGGGCCGGAGGCCAGTACCTGGCCGTCGCCGACCGCGTAGATCGGGGTGCCGTAGTTGTTGGCGATGTCGATGCCGTTGTGCTCCGGGGTGTAGCCCTGGGAGATGAACCCGGCGGCCGGACAGGACGCCGTGAACCCGGCGGCCACGGCGGGGGCGGCGGGTGCGGCCGAGGCGGAGGCAGCCGGCACGGTGACCGGCAGCAGCAGGGCGACCGCGGCCAGGGCCAGCCGCGAGCCGCGGCGGGAGAACGAGGAGAACACCCGAGCGCCCCTCACGCCGTGCGCAGCCGGTCGATGACGCCGTCGAGGTCGAGCCGCATCAGGTCGGGCCGGATGATGCCCCTGGGAGTGGGGTGGTGCGCGGTCAACGTGACCTCCTGAAGACGCGTGACGGCGGCCGCTCCCGACCGCCGGGTATCGAGCGGTTGGGACGGTAGCCACGCGCCGCGCGGCACAGAACCCGGAACCATACGGACTGACAGCAGCAGTGCGGCCGACCGAGACTGGTGCCTTTCGGGCCGCGTCGGATGCGTCGACGGATGCCGGCCACGGTGGCGCCGGCGGGACGCTCCGGCAGCGGCCGCGGTCGGCGCTCGCGAGGGCGGGCCTGGCGACCGAGGGGCCGTACCCGTGGGCGGGCGTCGAGCACTCCGAGGTGTTCCCGTCGCTGCTGCTGAACGACCCGAACACCCCACCCAAGCCCGACCCCGCCAACCGCCGCCCGAACGGCCCGGCCCCGCACCCCGCCCACCCGGCGGCCGGGCCGTACGCAGGAACTGCCGTGCGATCCGTCACCGAGGTGACCGATGTCACGTGTCCAAACTGACGCACTGTCGGTTGGGTAATCGGTCCGACCGCAAGAATGGTCAGTTGACGGACAGTTCGGGAGATGACGCCATGGGAGATGACGCGGCGAAGGCCGGCGGCCCGGAGTTCAAGCTCCGGCCGGGGGACCTGAAGGACGCCGCGCCGACCTTCGAGAA
>NZ_JBVHIP010000020.1:0-35434 GCF_055560495.1 Kitasatospora sp. NPDC023176
GGTGAACGGCACCACGCTGAAGACCTACTCCAACGTGGACGCCGCCGCCGGCTACCAGCAGCGCACCTTCGACCTCTCGGCCTACGCGGGCCAGAGCGTCACCGTGAAGTTCACCGGCACCGAGGACTCCTCGCTGCAGACCAGCTTCGTGATCGACGACACCTCGATCCAGACCAGCTGATCCCAGGGTGACGGTCAGGGCCCGGCGGCTTCGGCCGCCGGGCCCTGGCGTTTGCTCACCGGGCGGTCCTCGACATCGCGCTCAAGGTCGCCAAGCACGTCGTGGCGAGCTACCCGTGCTCCCACCCGCTGCACCTGCCGGACAGCGTCCCCACGACGATGGCGAACTCCGCCGCCGGGTCCCTGGCCGGATCGGGGTCGTCCTATGCTCATCGGATGATCGACCCGATAGAACTGGTGATATTCGACTGCGACGGCGTCCTGGTGGACAGCGAGATCATCGCCGTGCGCGTGGTCGGGCGGCTGACGGCCGAACTCGGCTGGCCGCTCACCGAGGCCGAGGTGGTCGAGCGGTTCGTCGGGCGGTCGGAGGCGGCCAACCACGCGATGGTCGCCGAGCGGTTCGGGGAGGAGGCCGCGACGCTGTTCGACAAACGCTTCCGGGAGTTGCACGCCGAGGCCGTGGACGCCGGACTGACCCCGGTGGACGGCCTGCCGGAGGCGCTGGACGCGTTGGAGGCGCTCGGGCTGCCGACCTGCGTCGCCTCCAGCGGCACCCACCAGAAGATGCGCCACACCCTGGGCCGGGCCGGGCTGTACGGCCGCTTCGAGGGCCGGATCTTCAGCGCCACCGAGGTCGGCCGCGGCAAGCCCGCGCCCGACCTGTTCCTGCACGCCGCCCGGACCATGGGCGTCGACCCGGCCGCCTGCGTGGTGGTCGAGGACAGCGGGCCCGGCGTCGCGGCCGCCCGCGCCGCCGGGATGCGGGCGCTCGGCTACGCGGGCGGCGTCACGGCGGCGGAGCGGCTGGCCGGCCCGGGCACGGTGGTGTTCGACGACATGCGCCGGCTGCCCGGGCTGATCGCCTCCTACCAGGGGGAGTTGCCGCCCTCCGGGTGGAAGAACTGCCCGGTCGCCCCGGTCAGGGCCTCGCCGAGCTGGCGGGCGATCCGGCGGCCGCCCTCCTCGGCGTCGGAGGGGCCGGAGTGGTGGTTGAGGTCGGTGGCGCAGTAGCCCGGCTCCAGCGAGCTGACCCTGATGCCCTCGGCGCGCAGGGTGCGGGCGTACACCAGGGTGACGGCGTTGAGCGCGGCCTTGGAGGTGTTGTAGCCGAGCAGCGCCGCGTGCTCCCCGGCCGGGGTGTCGGGGTCGGCGAGGACGGAGGAACTGCCCAGGCCGCTGGAGACGTTGCCGATCAGGCCGGCCGGGGACTTGCGCAGCAGCGGCAGCATCGCGTTGATGACGGTGACGACGCCGAACACATTGGTCTCGTAGGTCGCGCGCAGGTCGTCCAGGGGCAGTTGCTCCGGGGTGAGGCCGAGATCCCGGGTGATGCCCGCGTTGTTGACCAGGGTGTCGAGCCGGCCGTGCTCGGCGGCGATCCGTTCGGCCGCGGCGGCGACGGTCGCCGGGTCGGTGACGTCCAGGCGGACACAGCGGGCGTCCAGGCCCCGCGCGGTGAGCCCGGCGGCGGCCTCGGCGCCGCGCTCGGGGTCGCGGGCGCCGATCAGTACGGTGTGCCCGGCGCGGGCGAGTTCGCCGGCGGTGGCGAGACCGATGCCCTTGTTGGCACCGGTGATCAGGACGATGCGGTGGTCGTTGGCGTTCATGGGCACCAGCTTGGGCGGGCGGTGCCGGGGGCCGGGAGAGCCCCGTCGATGGTGGTATCGGCGGTCCCATGGTCGGTGCGCGGCGGGCGGGCCAGACTGGGGGCGTGGAACACGTGGACCGGGCGGAGCTGGCCGCCTTCCTGCGGCGCTGGCGCGCCCGCATCCAGCCCGCCGACGTCGGCCTGCCGGCCGGCGGCCGGCGCCGCACCCCTGGCCTGCGCCGCCAGGAGGTCGCGCAGCTCGCCGGGATGTCGGTGGAGTACTACATCCGGCTCGAACAGGGCCGGGGCCCGCGCCCGTCCCGGCAGATGATCGGCGCGATCAGCCGGGCGCTGCGGCTGTCCGAGGACGAGACCGCCCATCTGCACCATCTGGTCGGCGAGCCGCCGCTGCCCCCGAGCACGCTGCCGCGCGATGTGCGGCCCGGCATCCTGCACCTGCTCGACCGGCTGGACGACACCCCGGCCATGGTGTGCAGCGCCGCCCGCGACATCCTCGCCTGGAACGCCATGGCGGCCGCGCTGCTCGGCGACTTCTCCGTCCTGCCGCCCGCGGAGCGCAACTTCGTCTGCCGCTTCTTCACCGATCCGGCGGCCCGCGCCCTCTACGAGCCCGCCGACCAGGGCGCGTTCGCCCGCCGCGCGGTCGCCGACCTGCGCTCGGCCGCCGCCCGCTACCCCGTCGACAGCGGGGTGCGCCGCCTGGTCGACCGGCTGCACGCGGGCAGCGCCGAGTTCCGTGAACTGTGGGCCCGGCAGGACGTGGAGGTGCGCCGCTCCACCCACAAGCGCATCCTCCACCCGGTGGTCGGCCCGCTCGACCTCGACTGCGAGGCGCTGCACGACCCGCACCGCGACCAGTGGACGATCTTCTACACCGCCGCCCCCGGCACGCCCTCGCACTCGGCGCTGCGGCTGCTCAAGGTGGTGGGGAGCCAGGACCTCGCGGTACGGGGGTGAGCGGGGTCGCTTCGGGCGCTATATTGAACACGTTCAAACATGGTCGCGGGTTGACATGGTCGCGGGTTCAGTCGCGGGTTGAGGGGACACATGGACGTCGTGGCGCGCGTGGTGATCACCTGGATGGCGACCTGGGCGGCACTCATCGTGCTGCTCCTGTCGCCGATGGTCCTTCCCGAGCGATGGCTGTACTACGTCTATTCGCCGGCCAGCGTGGGGCTGTGGATGCTGTCCATGCTCGTCGGTCCGTTCGTGACCTGCGCCCTCAACCGGCGGTGGATCCGCACCGGCGTGTGGCGAGGTGGACGCCGGGCCTGACCGGAGTTGCGGCCACTCGGATGCCCGGCCGCGCAGAGCGGTGACGGCCAGGCCGAGGAAGTCGCGTACGGGGCCCGGGCGGTCGCCGTCCTCCGGCACGGCCGGGCAGGCGACCTCGGTCTCCCGCCCGACCGGCACGGTGCGCGGCCCGGTGCCGTCGAACGGGCGCCACAGCAAGCCGACGGGCGCGCGGCCGTCGCGCAGCGGCGCGCCCCGGTCCCACCAGCGCAGCGGGGTGGCGGAGACGATCGAGCGGCACCGCGGCGAGAGCGGCCTGCACGTCGTGGACCATCGGGGGCAGGTCGTGCCCTGGTAATTCGCTTGCCGGGGCCGGTGGGTGCTGGCAGGGTCGGGCGCCATGTCGACCAAGATGCACGTGGACGAACTGGACATCGACGAGGCGTTGGTGCGGCGGATGGTCGCCGGGCAGTTCCCGCGCTGGGCGAACCTGCCGGTGGAGCCGGTGGATTCGGCCGGCACCAGCAATGCGATGTACCGGCTGGGCGCGGACCTGGTGGTACGGATCCCGCGCATCCCGGGGGCGGTCGAGGACATCGAGAAGGAGGAGGTCTGGCTGCGCCGGCTGGCCCCCGAACTCCCCTTCGCCGTACCGGTTCCGGTCGCACTGGGCGAGCCGGCGGACGGCTGCCCGTGGCCGTGGTCGGTGCTCCGGTGGCTGGAGGGGGACCCGCCGGTGGTCGGCGATGTCCGCCAACCCGAGCTGCTGGCGGCCGACTTGGCGTCCTTCGTGACGGCCATGCACCGGGTGGACCGGGTCGGCGCCCCGGACTCCTACCGCAGCGAGACGCTGGCGGCACGGGATGCGGCGGTCCGGCGGGCGATCGCGGCGGTGGCGGGTGCGGTGGACGCCCCGGCCGTCACCGCGCTCTGGGACAGGACACTTGAAGCAGACGAGCACCCCGGCCCGCCGGTCTGGATCCACGCCGACCTCCAGCCCGGCAACCTGCTGGTCGACGCCGCCGGACGGCTCAGCGCCGTCATCGACTTCGGCTGCATGGGCCTCGGCGACCCGGCCGTGGACCTGATCACCGCCTGGTACGTGCTCCCCGCCGCCGTCCGCGACACCTTCCGGACGGCCGTCGCCGCCGACGACGCCGAGTGGGAGCGGGGGCGGGGCTGGGCGCTGTCCGTCGCGCTGATGGAACTGGACTACTACCGCGAGACCAACCCCCGGATGGCGTCCATCGCCCGGCACGTGGTCGCCGAACTGCTCGCCGACCACGCCGTGACCTCTTGACGAAGCAGGAGCCGTTAGCGCCCCGATCAACGCCGCCCCGCCGACGGGGCGACAGGACGGTCCGATGTCGTTCAGCACGTGTCGCACCACGTGCGCGGCGTCATCGGGATCGCCCTTGATCGCCAGCCGGTCCCGCCGGGAGAGGTCAGGGCTCGCCACCGCAAGGGCCGTCCCGTGACGCCAGGCCCGCACCCCCGGACCCAGCCGGCCGTCGTGCTGCCCCTGCGTTGCCCACAGGAGGTGCCCGTCACCGGCTGCGGCTTCCTCGACGTCCTTGAGGTTCACGAGCTCTTCCATGCGCCCTACCTGTCAACCGGCTTGATCGTGCGCAGTGATCAGGTACTCACCCGGCCTCACCCGTGGTCGGCCGGAAGCCGCCACTCGAAGGGGAAGAGGTCCGCCGCCCAGGTGGGGGAGGCGGCGGCGGTCGCGGGGGTGCGCAGGAAGGTGCGGTGGCGGAGCAGCTCGCGGCGTTCGGCGGGGGTGAGGAGGCGTTCGTCCGGTCCGAGGTTCCCGTAGTCGTCCGGGTCGCGGTCGGGGTCGCCGTCGATGGGAGCGGCCTCGGCGAGGTTGAGCAGGTCGCCGGCGGGCGTGCGGTAGTCGAGGCGGAAGTCGGTGCGCCATTGGGAGTTGCTGCCCCAGCCCCGGGAGAGGTCACGGGTGGGACGGTGGGCGCGGCGGTGGGTCCAGTAGAGCGGCCAGTGGTCGGCGACCCCGCGCTCGGCGTGGGTGATGCCCGCCCGGATCCGCACTCCGGCGCGGCTGAACAGCAGCTCGCCGAGCATCAGGCCGGGCCGGCGGACGTCGAGGATCTCGATGGGGGAGTCCGGGTCCTCGGCCTGCTCGACCTCGGTGATCTCGTGCAGGAACGGGTCGAAGGAAGTCTGGTCGAAGGGGGTCTGGTCGAAGGCCGTCATGCCGAGCGCGGTGAACAGGCGGAGGTAGGAGTCGAGGTGTGGCCGCAGGAGGAGGTAGTCGCTCACCCGACTGAGGGCGTAGAGCTCCTGGAGGAGGTTCCAGCCGTCCTCCTTCTTGTCGGTCCACCAGTGGTTGTGCGGGGTGGCGGCGACGTGGAGGCGTGCGCGGTAGTCGGCGGCGGAGGCCTGGGCGAGCCAGGGGTCGATGACGTCCTCGTAAGGGCCGTCGGTGTCGAGGAGCGCCTCGTACAGCGCGCGAGCGTTCACCTGGGCGATCCTGGCAGGTTTTGCCAATCGGTCAACCAACTATCGGACCGGCGCGGGTAGCGTCCCTGGTCATGGACGTGAGGGAATGCGCGACGGGGTTGCCCGAGGCCTGGCGCTCGGTGGTGCTGGCCCGGGTCGGGACGGCGGCGGTGAAGGTGCTGCGGATGGACGGCCGGGAGTCGGGGGCGGAGGTGCACGGGACGGCCGAGGTGCTGTTCGTCGCCGATGGTGTGCTCGAACTGGATGTGGACGGCGACGAGTTGACGGTCTGCGCTGGCGAGCTGTGCCACATACCCGCAGGCACCCGGCATGCGGTCCGGGCCGGGAGTCGGGGGACGTTGCTGATCGTGGAGGTACCCGAGGAGGGGTGACCGGTGGCGGCGCCTCGCCCGGGAACGGGCGAGGCGCCGCGAGGTGGCGATCAGAGGAGTCCGAAGTCGAACTCCCCGGCGGCGACGGCGTGGATGAAGGCCGAGTGAGCTTCCCCGCTGAACGCCAGCGCTGGACCAGATGGATCCTTAGAGTCGCGGATAAACGAGACCGATCCGTCCGGACGGGCAAGTTCGACACAGTTCCCGGAATCGTTGCTGTAGGACGACTTTCGAAAGACAGCACCAGGCATGCGTGGCTCCTTTGGGCGTCAGACGAGCCCGAAGTCGAAGTCCCCAGCGGCAACAGCGCTGATGAAGGCCGAGTGGGCTGCTCGGTTGAACGCCAGGGCGGGGCCGGAGGGATCCTTGCTGTCTCGGATCGCGACTTCCTCGGGAAGGAACGCACACTCGACACAGTTCTCGTTGCCGCCGCTGTAGCTTGACTTCCGGAAAGCGAGGCCAGTGGCGGAGGCGTCCGGGTAGTGGGTCACTTGATCAGTTCTCTCTGTGCGGTGATGAAGTTGAGCGAAGCGTCAACAGGGAGAGCCTCGGCCGTGATCTCCTGGAACTTCGCCCGGTACAACTCGACGTCGGTCGGGTCCTCGACCCAGAAGCCGTTCAGCAGCCCTTCGACCAGTACGACGTCGAGATCCTTCCGCTGAGGGAATCCGAGCAGAACGAACGCGCCGCTCATGCCTGGATGAATGGCTGCACCTGCTGGCATGACCTGGATGTTGACGTTCGACAGCCGGCTCAGCGTGAGCAGCTTGTCCAGTTGCGGGCCCATGATGTCCGGGCGATTTTCGATCGCACGGAGCGCGGCTTCATGGATGACCGCCCACACCTCAACAGGGTTTGGGCGGGTGAGGATGGACTGCCGTGCCATTCGAACCTGCACGAGATCGTCCACCGTTCCGCTATTCGTGGTTCGGAGTCGGTCGATGATCAATCGTGCGTACTCGGCGGTCTGGAAGAGGCCCGGGATGAAGGCTGCCTCATACGTCTTGAAGGTCGAAGCTTCGGTCTCCAGCGTGATCAGATCGGTGGCGGACGCATTGATGACGTCCCGATAGCTCAACCACCAGCCACGCTTGCTGCCGTCCTTCGTGATGGCGATCAAGCCGGCGCGGAACGCCTCGTCGTTGCAGCCGTAGTGGTCGAGGAGCTTGTTGACATCCTCGATCTTGGCCGCTGTCCGCGCGTTCTCGATCCGGTTCAGCTTGGCGAGGCTCATGCCGGTGGCTTCGGCTGCAACGTCGGCAGCGATCTTTCTGTCCTCGCGTAGCCTCCGCAACTCCTCGCCCAGCCGTCGACGGCGAACGGTTGATACCGCCATGCAGTGCCCCTCCTGACCTGTCGGTGGACCAGTCTGCCTGTGCCATTGGCGCAGGCGCTACCGGCAACTGGCAGGGTACGCCGCCGAATTCGGGTTCGATTTGAAATTTTGCAAGTTTCCGATGCTCGCTTGCGTTCATGGCGACGTTCACGTCATGCTGAGTGTCACCAGTCGCATGCACTGTGTGATCACTGGTCTCATGCGGCTGCGCTTCGTCGTCATTCCATCGCTTCGATCTCATGTTTGATCGATCGATCGTCATCTTTGAAGCCCCCCACGGAGGTTCCTTCGTGTTCTCCCTCGACATCCCCCCTGACTGGTCCGCCGCGCGTGAGGAGTTGCGCGAGGCCACCTCGCGCGCCCGGTGGAAGCCGGACCTCGTCCCCGACGCCGAGGTCGCGCTCCTCGAACTCTTCGTCAACGCCTGGCGCCACGGCGGCTGTGCGGCGCCCCTCGTGGTCGTCCTCATCCTCGGGAGCGTCCTCCGGGTCTCCGTCAGCGACGACAGCCCCGTCCTCCCCACCCTGCGCGACGACTCCGACCCCTACGCCGTCTCCGGCCGGGGACTGCACCTCGTCCGCTCGCTCACCCACCGCTTCGGCACGGACCCCCGTAAAACCGGGGGCAAGCGGGTCTGGTTCGAGCTGGACGCCGCCGCGTGACCGCCGACGACTGCGGTAGCAACCGCCCGATCGAGCCGGCCGACCCGCTCATGCGCACCTACACCGAGCTGGAGATCACCTACCTGCTCGCCGAACTCCACGAGCGCGGCCGCAAGTTCGGACTCCTCTTCCCCTCCGCCGGCACCGACAGCGTCGTGGACGGCCGCGTCCTCGTCCGCTTCGGCAACGCGCCGGCGAGCACCGTGATCAACCTCCTCACGCTCCTCCGCGAGCACGACAAGAGCAGCGAGGACGACTCCCCGTGCGACTCCTGATCGGCCTCGCCCTCCTCGCCCTCCTGCTCCTCGCCATCGCCGTCGTCGCCCTCGGCGCGATCGCCGTCCTGCGGATGCCCCACCGCCCGGACGACGCGACCACGGCCCCCGCCCCTGCCCCCACCCGCGACCGCCAACCGGTGGCCTGACGAACCACTCACCCATGCCGCCCGGCCGGACCCGCCGGGCGGCTACCCGCAGTTCTCCTCGCCCCAGGTGTCGAACCAGCGGAGCCAGATGGGCGTGCCCTTGCCTTCGGGGCGCTGCTTGCTGCCGGACTCGTGGTTCAGCCAGTCCAGGTACCAGTCGGCGAAGCCGGCCGGCCGGCCTTCGTCGGTCAGCAGCGGGTTGAGCCGGTCGCAGGTCGGTCGTCCGTCGAACCACATCTCCCCGCGCTGCGGACCGCTGACGACGAGCAGCGCCGAGAAGTTGTGCCCGTGGCCCTTGAGGAACACGGCGCCGGTGACCCGGTCGCGTTCCGCCGCCTCGGCGGCCTCGCTCCAGACGGCGAGCGCGGACTGGAACTCCTCGGGGTTCGCGTAGTCCGCTTCCCGGAGGGGGTTGTCCCAGAACTCGTCACTCGCGGCCAGCGCGGCGTCGTGGTCGGGAAACGGAGTGCCCAGGCGGGTGAGGTCGGTGTCCTGGTCGCCCACCCAGTGCCAGCCGTCCGGCCCCCGCCGCAGCTCTCGTGGGAAGTGCCCGCCAGCGCTGACCCGCAGCAGGAAGCCCCGATAGTCGGCCGGGAAGATGATGCCGAACTGCTGCTCCGCCTCACTGACTTGGTCCTCGGTCAGGGGCGCTGCCGGCGCATTCGCCGCCGACCCGTCGCCGTGCCCGGCCCGCTCCTCGGACAGCGCGAGCAAGCGCTGCCTCACCTGGTCCCAGTCCGTGGTCCGCATGGTCGGCCACGATAGCCACCGGCGTTCCCCTCCTATAGTGAGGGCCATGACCGACCCGCACCCCACCTCGGCCTTTCACGCGCCCAACACCGACCCGGCGATCACCGACCGGCTGGTCACCGCACTGGACGTCCAGGCCGCCAATCCGGGTGTGCGGCGGTTGCGCGAGTGGGCGCACGCGCGTCTGGCCGCGCGCCCCGGTGAGCGGGCGCTGGACGTCGGGTCCGGCACCGGTTCGGAGACCCAGGTGCTCGCGGCGGCGGTCGGCCCGGACGGCGCCGCGACCGGCCTCGAACCCCACCCCGGCCTACGTGCCGTCGCCGGGCAGCGGGCCGCCGGGGCGGGCAGCGCGGCCCGCTTCGTCGGCGGTGACGCGCTCGCCCTGCCGCTGCCCGATGCCGAGCTGGACGTGGTCTGGTGCGAGCGGGTCCTCCAGCACCTGAACGACCCGGCGGGGGCCGTCGCCGAGATGGCCAGGGTCCTGCGCCCGGGCGGCCGGGTCGCCCTGCTCGACACCGACTGGGCCACCTTCGTGCTCCACCCGGTCGCCCCGGAGCTGCGTCCGGCGCTGGCCACGGTCACCCAGGCCACCGCCGCCACCCCGGACGCCGGGCGCCGCCTGACGGGCTGGCTGACCGCGGCCGGCCTGAGCGTCGACCACGTCGGCGCCGACGTCCTCCTGCACGACCCCGGCACCGTCAGCTGGCCGATCGTCCGCGGCCTCGCCACGGGGGCCGTCGCCCGCAACCTGATCACCGAGGACCAGCGCGACGGCCTGTACGCCGACCTCACAGCCGCCGCCGAACAGGGCGCGTTCCATCTCTCGGTGACGATGTACGCCGCCATCGCCCACCGGCCCAGCTGAGTTCGCCCACGCAGTAACCGCACCGGAAGTCGGCCGGTCCGACTTCCGGTGCACGGCGATCGGCCGGGATTTGAGTTTGAACGTTGGGCGTGGCCCGCAAGGAGATCTACTGCCACGATCCCTGAAGACGGCCACGGGCCGCATCGATCTCGTTCCGGGCGGCAGCGCCGAATACGGCTTGATCCCGCAGGGTAGCGAAAACGCGGACGAAGTACGCGATGTTCTCGGGTCTGGACGTCTGGAACGCCCCTGACCAGAACTCTTGCTTCAGCAAGCTCTCGTCAAACAGGTAGAAGCCCTCGCCTGGATAGAGCAACCGTTCCCGGCCTTGGGGGATGATCCCAATGGACACGTACTGGAGCTTCATCACCTCTAGCAGGTGGTCGAGTTGGCCGTTCATCACCTCTATGCCGCCTGTGTTGTTCGTCAGTGCGGACGCTTCCAAGAGGAACGAGAATATGGGCGCTCCGGTGCCGAGGAACCGCTTGCGGACCATGCGATTCTGCGCGGCTTCCTCAATGTCGCCCAACGACAGACCATGCAGTGTGGCATGGATAGTGAACTGCGCCTTGGCGTACTCAACTGTCTGCAGGAAACCAGGAATGAACAGTGACTCATACACACGGAGGAGCTTGGTCTTCGCGTAGAGGTCCATGGCTTGGAACTGGAGACGCTTCATGCCCGGTCGGTGCCACCGCTTGTAGTCGGTCCACATCTGCTCGATCTCACGACTCACCGCGATGAGTTCGGGGATCTGCCCTTCGACGCCGCAGGCCGTTGCCCACGCTCGGATATCGTCCTCGGTCGGGATCTGTGTCCCGTGCTCGATCTTCGACACCTTGGTCTTGTGCCAACCGCAGAGCCGCGCGAGTTCGACGCCCGAGAGGTTGGTGTCCCGGCGTAGTTCCTTGAGCTGGGTTCCGAATGCGCGCTTCGCGGACTCGGATGGTTCCTGGTCCGACATGTCGTCAGGGCTTGTACTTACCGTTGGGGACGCCAAGCGACCATGCCCGCTCGAACGCGTCGTTGCAGAAACCGACCACGTTCGGATCGGTTGAGAGCTGGATCTGGGTCTGCTGGTTGTCTCCCCCCATGAGGTTGAAGATCACCAGGTCATCCCGGATCAGACAGTCGTTCCCCGGCAATGGCACCGCCGACAAGAGATGGCGGGGAAGCCACCGAAGACGTTCCTCGGGGTCGGCCAACTCGACTGCCATCCGCTGATACTCCGAGAGCGGTTCAGAGATGACTCGCACTCGCCGGTAAGGGAAGCCGAGAGCGGCCTTCCCGGTCAGAAACGCACGATGCCCACGCATCGTCTCCTCGACCGCCTCACGGTCGCCTGAGCGCCACGCCTCGAACAGTGGGCGGTCTACCTCGTAGAAGTCCCGTAGCTCTAGCTTCCGGACTTCTTGGGCGGGCTCACCAAACAGCAGCTCAAGTCGGAGTGATGCCGAGATCAATTCCATAGCGCTCCCTGACGTACTTCCGCACGAACACATCCATGGTCCGCCCGGACATCTCCCCGAACGTCTCGTCATCGGCCAATGCGACGAGCTGATCCCGAACTTTCGGTCCGCGCCTCTTGAGCTGCACGATCCAAGAGTCCTGGTCGGTCTCATAGAACGTCTCGCACTCGACGCCGCCCTGAGAGTTGGGGTCCGTGCAGAAGAACGTAGCGGTTAAGTCCTCGCTGTCGCTGCTGTGTTGCCGCATGTTACTCCCCCCATGGTCCGGCCGAATGCCACCTTTGACCCTCGCCCAGCGACTACCCCGAGGTCAAGCACCCGACAGCACCGAAGCCCCTCCCAGGAGACTTCCAGCAACTCTGAGCAACTTTGTTGAGCGCCGCTGCTCGGCGCACCTACGGTCATGTCTCGCACCCACGCCTCGCTGGTGAAGGAGAGCGATCAAGGATGAGCGCTACCGCCAGGCACAACTACGCCCGCATGCCGACCGGAGCGGGGTCCGCAACACCGAATGGCCTGGCCGCCACCCGGCGGCAGGGCCCCCACGGTGTGAGGAGAGATCAGTATGACGACCCCTGGTCCCAACAGGCCCCCGGGCCCGGGGGCGATGCCGCCGGGCCCGGCCAGCCGCCCCGCGGGAGCTGCGCGCGGACCCCGAAGCGCACCAAGTGACTTGCACCATCGACAGCGAGGTGGACTCATCCATGGGTAAGCACGGAGACGGTAAGGGCGGTTCGAGCGGGGACAAGGGCCAGAGTCCGAAGGAGTCGGACGGCCAGTGGAACAAGCCCGTCCCCCCGGCCCCGAGCAAGTGAGCGGCTGCAACTGATGGACAACTACGCACAGTTGCTCGCGCAGCTGACCGAAGCTGGCGACCTGGGCGAGGAGTGGCGGGGCGCGTTCGAGCGCGCCCCGCGCTCTGCCTTCATCCCTGACGCAGTGTGGGCCCCGAACGAGGACAGCCCGGGCGGATTCCGACGGCTCCGCAGGGCCGACGAGCGAGACCGTTGGGAGGAGTTGGCCAACGCCAACGGCGTTGTCGTCACACAGCTTGACGACGGCATTCCGGAAGGGCCCGGAGTGCCTACGTCTTCGGCCTCCCTGCCCGCCCTGGTCGCGGGCATGCTCGGTCACCTGGACGTGGCCGAGGGGCACACGGTCATGGACGTGGGCACGGGGACAGGGTGGACGGCCGCCTTGCTCTCCGCCCGGCTCGGCGAGTCGAACGTGACAACGATCGAGGTGGACCCCGCCGTCGGCCATGCGGCCCGCAAGAGCCTGTCAGCAGCGGGGTTCAAGCCCGTGAGCGTCATCGGTGACGGCCTCGCAGGGTGGCCGCTGTCCGCCCCCTTCGACCGCATCCACGCGACGGCCGCTGTGCAGCGGGTACCGCGCGCGTGGATCGAGCAGACCAGCCCCGGCGGGGTGATCGTGACCCCGTGGGGTACGCCCTATGCCAACGCGGGCCTGCTGCGGCTGGAGGTCGGCGAGTCGGGCGGCCCGTCGCACGGCCGGTTCGTGGAGAACGTCAGCTTCATGTGGGTCCGTGCTCAGCGTCCGCAGGAGGCGGCCCGTCCCGAGACGGCCCCGGACACGCGGGGCGCCTCGCGCATGGACCCGGAGCTTGCCAACGAGAGCGTGCACGCCGCGTTCGCTATCGGTCTGCTGGTGCCGGGAGCGCGCTACATGCATACGTGGGACGACCAGGACCCCGCGCTGACCTACCGGATGCAACTGACCGATGGCCGGGGCTCCTGGGCCTCCGTCCGGTACAAGGAGTGGGACGACGAAGGCGCGGTGCACCAAGCCGGGCCACGTCGGCTCTGGGACGAGATCACGCGGGCCCGTCTGTGGTGGCTTGAGGAGGGCAAGCCACAGCTGACCCGCTTCGGGGTCACCGTGACTGCTGACGGCGAACAGGCCGTCTGGTTGGACACCCCCGACAACCTGATCAAGTAGCGGCCCCTTGAACCGCCTCGCCCGTGCCTCGTCCCCCGTGGCGTACGGGCGGGGTTTCAGGCTGGCCAGGTGCATGAGGGGGGCTCCTCGCACGCTACCGGCCGGGATGAGCGGCGGCCCCGTGGGGGCCGTCGCCCGCAACCTGATCACCGAGGACCAGCGCGACGGCCTGTACGCCGACCTCACAGCCGCCGCCGAACAGGGCGCGTTCCATCTCTCGGTGACGATGTACGCCGCCATCGCCCACCGGCCCAGCTGAGTTCGCCCACGCAGTAACCGCACCGGCAGTCGGCCGGTCCGACTTCTGGTGCACGGCGATCGGCCCAGCTCACCCGCCCAGTCCGTCAGCCCAGTTCGTCAGCCGGGCGAAGTCGTCCGCCGTCAGGCCGACCTTCGGGTCGACGTGGTGGAGGAGCGCCGGCCCGTCGTGGTGGGCCCGGGCCCAGGCGCGGTCCGCGTCCGTGATGTTGTCGTCGACCCACGCGAAGGGGCGGCCCCGCGCCCAGGCGACGATCTCCGGCGTCTTCCAGAACACCCCGCCCTCCGGCTCGGGCCGGGGATCGGACCAGGCGATGAAGGGGAGTTCGGGAAGCCCCAGGAGGGGCCCGATGAAGGAGTTGGCCTCCTCCTCCCAGGTCGTCGCCCACACCAGGTCGAAGGGCAGCGCGGTCAGCGCCGGCCCGTGCCCCGGGTTGAGCCACACCCGCAGCGGCTTCGGCGCCTTGTGCGGCAACCCCCACGCGGCGAGCCGCCGCCGCTCGGCAGCCACCCAGCCCGGCGTCATCAACCGGTGGGTCTCGTAGCCCGCGGGCCGCCGGTGCGGCTTCGCCGCATCCGGGTTCAACGGACCGTCCACGTCCACCAGCAGCACCGGCCGTACCATCCCGCACCCCCCTCGATCGTCCCCACGCTACCGGCCGGGATGAGCGGCGGCCCCACGGGGGCCGTCGCCCGCAACCTGATCACCGAGGACCAGCGCGACGGCCTGTACGCCGACCTCACAGCCGCCGCCGAACAGGGCGCGTTCCATCTCTCGGTGACGATGTACGCCGCCATCGCCCACCGGCCCAGCTGACCGCCCGGTACGGCCCCGCACGAGAAGTCGGCCGGTCCGACTTCCGGTGCGGGGCCTTGTCACCGCCCACGGCCGCGCCGCGCTGACCAGTCGGCGGGATCACCGAACTGACATCGCCGAGCCCTGGCCCGCCCGCCACGCGGCCGCGAACGTGCCCCACTGCCCGGCGGCCACGAGGACCGGGAAGCCGGTCCGCGGGTCAGGAGCGAGCAAGTTCGAGCAAGTTCATGGTGCGAGAGGCGACTTGCGCGGGAAGATCGTTCAAGGTGATCGACTCCGACCCGCTAGGAGGCCACCATGGCACTGCACAAGCTCGGACAAGACCCCGACAGTCCCGAAGGCAAGTCCCCGACGGTCTACTTCGACGACACGACGGGCAACTACATCCTCCAGGGCTGGAAGGTGCTCGACCCGGAACGTCTCGCGAAGATGGACATCCCCGGGCACGAGACCGTGATCGAATTCCCCAGGCGCATGATGCAGTTCTTTCCGGAGGTGAACGGTGGCGGCAGTCCCGTCGCTTGAGGATCTGCTGCGGACCTGTACCCGCTCAGCTCTCCACCTGGAGATGCGCGACGGATACATGCGGGACGACCCGCTGTTCCTCCGTTGGCTCAGCGGACAGCGCGACGACCCTGCCGACCGTCCGTCGTGGTGGAGCCCTTGGTTGCAGCTCATCGAGGAGACCACGGGCCGCGGCGTTGAGGTGCGGCGTGCGCGGGTCGTCTCGGAACCGGTGAGCGAGTACATCCGGTTCGAGCACGAGATCACGTTTCGGAACGTCGCCTCCGGTGAGCAGGTCAGGTGGCTTCCCCGTCGGCAGGCGACCGGCCTGGCGCTTCCGGGTAATGACTTCTGGCTGATCGACGGACAGCATCTCCTGGTCCACCACTTCAGCGGTGACGGCGACTTCGTGGACGACGAGGTCAGCACCGATCCGCAGAACGTGCAGCTCTGCGCCTCCGCTTTCGAGACCGTCTGGGCACGGGCCGTTCCGCACGAGGACTTCCGGCCGCGCTGACCGTGTCCGCGTCGTCCAGCGTTCAGCAAGCCAAGCAGGCCCTCGGTCAGCGCCTGCGTGATATCCGGCGAGACTCCGGACTCAGCGCGCGGGCGCTGGCCGAAGCTGCGGGATGGCATGAGTCGAAGTGTTCCAAGATCCAGAGCGGCCGAGTGACGCCATCGGAGGCCGACCTACGTGCCTGGACGGCGATCTGCGGCGTCCCGGGTCAGGCAGCGGACCTCATCGCGACGGCCCGGAACATCGAGGGAATGTACGTCGAGTGGCGGCGCCTTGAGCGCTCCGGCCTCAAACGGGCTCAGGAGTCCGTGCGCCCCCTGTTCGAGCGCACGCGGCGATTCCGGATGTACCAGTCGTGGATCATCCCGGCCTGCTCCAGACAGCGGCGTACACGCGCGAAGTGCTGAGCACGATCGTTTCGTTGCGCAGCACCCCCGACGATGTTGACGACGCTGTCGCCGTGCGCATGGAGCGGCAGAAGGTGTTGCACGCGGGAGACCACCGGTTCGCCATCCTGATCGAGGAGTGGGTGCTGCGGACCGTCATCGGCACTCCGGACGTCCTGGCCGGTCAGCTCGGCCACCTCATCACCGTCGGCTCCCTCCCGTCGGTGAGCCTTGGGGTGATTCCCCTCGGTTCGACCAGAGGCGCCGGCTGGCCGGTTGAGTCCTTCACCGTCTACGACGACACACAGGTGAACGTCGAACTCGTCTCCGCCCACCTCACCATCACCCAGCCGGCCGAGATTTCCGAGTACGGCCAGGCCTTCTCCGAGCTGGCCGGCATCGCCGTCTACGGTGCCGGAGCAAGATCGCTCATCACTGGAGCCATCAACGCGCTCGGGTGAATACGAGCAAGCTCAAGCAAGTTCGTCGACCGCACACCCCGCTGCTCCCTACCGTTTCCACACGTCACCGGACGTCCTGAGGCGGAGGGCGCGACGCCATGGCAGTACCGCCCCACCAGTCCGAGAAGTCCCCGGGGACGGCTGCGAGCAGCTCCTGGCCGACACTCGCGCCCCGGGCGCCCACGAACCCGCAGCCCGATGGAAAGGATCCTCTGCCGGGCTGGGCCGCACCACCCCGCACGACTGCTCGCCCACTCAGGGCGAGCGGAGCCAACCTGATGGGAGAGTCCGTGAGCAGCACCATCATCCGGT
Source organism: Kitasatospora sp. NPDC023176 (assembly GCF_055560495.1). Taxonomy (NCBI): domain Bacteria; kingdom Bacillati; phylum Actinomycetota; class Actinomycetes; order Kitasatosporales; family Streptomycetaceae; genus Kitasatospora; species Kitasatospora sp. NPDC023176. The sequence continues at coordinate 16,601 of NZ_JBVHIP010000020.1, forward strand.
CCGGCGTCGAGCTGGACGAGCTGGGCAGGTTCTTCACGATCGCCGGGCGCCGGTTCGACGCGGGCGAGACCGCGCCGGAGATGTTCTCCACCGCCGTCGACGCGACGTGGCACCTGCTCAGCAACGCCCCGGCCACCCACGACGCCTTCGCCCTCCAGTACGCCGGCCGCAAGCTGACGCACGCCGAGACCAAGGGCGTCGGCCACATCTCCTGGGTGAGCGCGTACGAGGAGGCCTACGGCCCCCTTTCGGAGATCTGGTTCACGGATGCCGACGGCACGGTCAACACCGAGGCCCTGGCCCGGTACCGCGAGACTGGCGAGGTCTTCGCCGAGTGGCAGTGCTCGCCCGTGCCCGGCGACGGCGACGACCTGACCCCGGCAGCGACCACCCGGTGATCACCGAGCCAACCGACGGAGCGTCCCGGCCGACCGCTGGGGCGCTCCGCCTCACCGAGGCCCGCGCGGAGAACCCGATCAGTATCGACGTCGACAGCTACCGCGCCGGGCTGTACGAGCACTGCCCGTTCCTGCGGCCGTCCACGTCGCGCGGCATGACCGGTTGGACCGTCTACGAGATCACGCCAGGGAGCCACCGGTACGCCGTGGAAGCCGAGTTGTTCTATGCCGGGGTCCAGGCCGCCGAATGGGTCCGCCCGCTGATGGCGCGGCCGAACGGGCTGCTCGCCTGCGAGAACGTGGTGCTGGTCGGGCACTGCGACGGGGCTGGTCACCGGGAGCTCATGACCTGGCCGCACTGGGCGCTGAAGAACCTGTACGGGCAGGTCGGCGTGATGTTCGGCAAGTTCGCCCACGGAGCTGTCGAGACCGGTCGACGCGGGCGGAACATCCCGCCGCCGCCCTTCTCGTTCCTCCCGGTACGTGCAGGCCTCCGGCCGCTGGACCCGGACTTCCTGGAGGCCACACCCGACCTTGCGGCGGCGCTGGCCGTGTCGGTCGACGATGGTCGCAGCGTCTTCGAGCACATCCCTTGCGAGTGGAAGGCAGTTAGAGAATGGGCGAGTTCACTTCCGATGCCGCGGCGGCGCTGAAGGCCGCAGAGGTCATCTGCGGGCCGGTCGAGCTGGACGAGATCAGCGACCGCAGGGGCTCGGCGGTGTGGAAGGCCAGCGGCCCGCGCGGGGCGGTGAGAATCAAACTCGGCACCGGCGAGGCCACAGCGGTCACCGCCCGTGAAGCCGCCGTGCTGGACCAGCTCCCCGGCTACACCGTGACCGCCGGCCGCTTCGCCGACGGGGTCTGGTACGTCACGCCGTGGCTGGCCGGACCGTCCACCTGGGACGTCCTCCGGCCCGTACGCGAGGACGGCGGCGGGAAGGACGAGGCCCTCGCCGCTGCGGTCGGGCTGTGCCGCGCCGTGGCCGACCTGCACACCGGAGGGTGGGTGCACGGGGACCTCCAGCCGCAGCACGGCATCCACACCGAGGACGGCGTCAGGCTCCTCGACTTCGCGTGGTCCCGGCAGATCAGCGTCACGCCGTGGACGACGTTCGACGGCACGATGATCCACCTCACCGCGCCCGAGCTGGCCGCCCGGATCATCACCGGCCCACAGCCGGTCGCCACTACGCGGACTGCCGACGTCTACGCCCTCGCCGGTACCCTGTGGACCTGCGTCACCGGGAACTGGCCGCTGGATTACGAGGCCTGCGGACTCGACAAGGACACCTCGGTCGAGGAGAAGCGCAAAGCCATCGCCACCAAGGCCATCCCCATGTCCGCTGCGATGCCCTGGCCAGCCCTCCAAGCTCGGCTGCGATACGTCCTGCTGGCCGAGCCCGACGACCGCCCGACGGCTGTCGAACTGACCAAGCTCATCGAAGCGGTAGACGTGTGATCGAGCTACGGGAGCTGACGGTCGCCGATGCCGAGGCCCTGGTACGCATCTACAGCGCGGAGGCGACGAAACACTTGGGCCGGGCGGCAATGGACGAGACGGAGGCCCGAAACTACGCGGGCCACGCGGCGACCACCGCGACCGACTCTCCCCGAACGCTCTACGTGCTCGGACTCGTCGTGGACGGTGACCTCCTCGGTGTCGTCAAGCTCCACTGTGAACGCCCTGTCCCCGCGCTCAGCTACATCCTCCGAGCCGACTCGTGGGGGCGGGGCTACGCCACCGAAGGAGTCCGCAGGATCCTCGCCCTTGGTTTCGGCCACCTCGGGCTCACGGAGATCCATGCCAAGCACAACCCGCACAACCCGGCCTCCAGCCGAGTCCTCCTCAACGCAGGCTTCGTCCCCACCGGAGAGCATGACGGATTCATGACCTACGCGATCCACCGCTGAGCCGGCGCCGCTCGGCGGCCTGCCGGCGTGGGGTCATCAGCCGGTGCGGCTTCGCCGCATCGGGGTTGAGCGGAGGGCACCCGCCGCGCGGTCGGCTCGATCGCCAACGGACCATGGTGCCTGAGCGGTTGATGGGTCTACGTTTGCGCGGTGAGCGCTTCGACTGGTGCCGCCCGACGGCGGCGTACGTTCTTCACCGTCGGCTGGGCAGTGCTCGTGCTGGTGGTCGTGGTGCCGCCGTTGGTGGTCGGGCCGGCGTTCGCGCGCTCGGGGCTGCTGGTCGTGCCCGGGCTGGTGGCCGTGATCGGCCCCGCGATCCTGCTGGATGCCGCGACGGCGCGGCGGAAGGGCTGGCGCGTGGCCGGGGGGTTGGTCCGGGCCCGCACCTGGTCGGGTGTGCGGGAGGTGGACTTGACGGAACTCGCCACCGTGCGCGGCTGGGAGCTGCTTTCGAAACGCGGCGCGGTGATGTTCGTGTCGGTGGTGGACCGCTCCGACAGGTGGGTGATCCTGACCGTCGACGAGGAGCGCCGACGGTTGATCGCCGACGCGGTGCGCAGGCACGGCGCGGGCTATGTCTCGCCTTGGGCCATGGGGTTGCTGGGCCTCAAGCCGACCCGGTGGTACGCCGCGGGCGGGCGCCTGCTCGGTTTCCTCTGCGTGATGATCGCGCCGCTGCCCGTCGCGATGTTCCTGGCCGCGGCGCTCGCCCAGCGCTGAATCCGGGCCGGAGTTCCGGGAGTGCCGCCCGTACTGGCTGTCGAGGGGAGCGGCGGTTCTCGTCGGGTGGTTCAGGCCAGGGCGGCGGTGACGGCGGCTTCGGCGTGGAGGTGGGCGGTGGGGAAGAGGGGGACGGGGCTGTCCTCGGGGCGGATGAGCAGTTCGATTTCGGTGCAGCCGAGGATGATGCCTTCGGCGCCCGCGGTGACGAGGTCGGCGATGATCCGGCGGTAGGCGGCGCGGGAGTCCTCGCGGACGGTGCCGAGGCAGAGTTCGTCGTAGATCACCCGGTGGACGAGGGCGCGGGAGTCGGCCTCGGGGGTGAGGACGGTCAGGCCGTGGGAGGTCAGGCGGCCGCGGTAGAAGTCCTGTTCCATGGTGAACGCCGTTCCCAGGAGGCCGACTTGGCGCAGGCCGGCGGCCTGGACGGCTTGGGCGGTGGCGTCGGCGAGGTGGAGCAGGGGGATGGTCACTGCCGCCGCGACCTGGTCGGCGACCTTGTGCATGGTGTTGGTGCAGATCAGCAGGAGTTCGGCGCCGGCCGCCTCCAGGGCGCGGGCCGCGTCGGCGAGGACGGTGCCGGCCTCCTCCCAGCGTCCGGTTGTCTGCAGGTGCTCGATGTCGGCGAAGTCGACGGAGTAGAGGACGAGTTGGGCGGAGTGCAGGCCGCCGAGGCGGTCGCGGGTGAGCTGGTTGAGGGTGCGGTAGTACTCGGCGGTGGATTCCCAGCTCATGCCGCCGATCAGGCCGAGGGTTTTCATGGGGCCAGTTATAAGGCAGATGGAGAACAAAAAGCAATCGTATAAGAATTACTTTGAGGTGCTCTTCCGGGGCACCCGGTGCTGCCACTCCCTGGTGAACACCACCGACCCGGCCTCCAGTGCCCGCAGCTGCACCGTGCTGAGGAAGTGTCCGGCGTCGCAGCGCAGTTGGGTGCGGGTCTGGACGGTCACGTCCCAGCCGAGGTCCAGGCGTTCCAGTCGGACGGTGCGGTCGGTGCGGGCCTGGGCGCTGAGCGGGGCGTCGGTGAGGATGCGGTAGGCGGTGACGGTGTGCTCGTCGCGGACCAGGCCGTCGGGGTGGGTGCGGGTGCCGTCGGTGGCGGGGGAGAGTTCGCTGCGCCATTCGTGGCGGCCGATGTCGTGGATGGTGACGTGTTCGGGCCGGGCGGTGAGCGGTTCGGTGAGGTGGATGTCGAGCGGGTCGGGCAGGGCCGGGGTCGCGAAGGTGACGGGGGCGGCGCCGACGTCCGCGGCCAGATGGCGGACGGGCAGGCTGAGGGTGGAGCGGGACGGGTCGAGGGCGTAGCCGGTGTCGTCGGCGGTGGGCCACACCCAGGGCCAGTAGGTGGAGGACAGGGCGAGTCGCAGCCGGTGTCCGGCGGGGACGGTGGTCGCGCAGGCGGCGAGTTCCACCTCGGCGTCCGGGTCGGTGGCGGCCAGGACGCCCCGGGTGAGCAGCGTGGAGGTGCCGTCCGGGCCGACGGCGCACAGCCGCGCGACCACCTGGGCGGGGGCGGCGTCGGGCCGCAGCCGCAACCGCGCCGTCGGCGCGCCGAGCAGTTCGATGGGCTCTGGCAGCGGCTGGGAGTCGAAGCAGACCGAGCGCCCGTCCTCCTCGCGCTGGTCCGGCGGCTGGTCGGCGGGGCGGCCGTGCGGGACGTACGCGCCGGCGTTGAGGCCGGTGTGCTGGGGGGAGCGGACGTGGACGTACCGGTCGTGGGAGGCGGTGCCGGCGGTGCTCAGCTGGCCGTCCAGGTCGTAGTGGATCTCCCGGACGTCGGGGGAGGGCCAGGCCTCGTCGCCGGTCCAGCGGGTGCTGATCCAGCTGCGCAGGGCCGGTTCCTTGAGGGCGCCGGTGTCGACGCCGCGCAGCCAGTGGTCCCACCAGCGCAGGGTTTCGGGCAGGGCGGTTTCGGGCAGCCCGTGCGGCCAGGGGCCGAGCAGGGCGCGTGCGGTGGGGGATTCGGCGAGCAGTCGCAGCACGAAGGAGCAGGACGGGTCGCCCCAGCCGGCCACGGCGAACACCGGGACGGACACCGGCACGGTGGTGTCCCCGGCGGCGAGCCAGGTGTCGACGGGGGGTTCCAGGGATTCGAGCCGGGCCAGCCAGGCGGGCCGCCAGGCGTCGCCGAGGTGGCGTGGGTCGGGCGGGAGGGCGGCGTCGGCGACCAGGGCGGTGAGCCGGGTGTGGAGGTCGGCGGCGAGGACGGCGCCGCCGAGGCGGTGGCCGCCTTCGGGGCAGGCGGTGACGGCCGCGCCGACGGTCTCCGGCAGCCGGGCGGCGAGCCGCAGCGCGGTGGTGCCGGCGGCGCCGACGCCGAGCAGGCCGACCCGGCCGTTGCTCCAGGGGCGGCGGGCGAGCCAGTCGACGGCGGCGGTGCCGTCGGCGAGTTCCTGTTCGCCGCCGGGTTCGCCGGGCAGTCCGCCGGAGTTGCCGTGGCCCCGGGTGTCGACCCGGACGGCGGCGTAGCCGTGGCCCGCGTACCAGGGGTGGCGGCGGGCGTCCTCGGCGGCGGTGCGGTCGGAGAGGCGGTCGGCCGAGTACTCCAGCAGGACGGGGACGGGCTCGTCGCTGACCGGGCGCCACAGGCGGGCGGCGAGCTCGGTGCCGTCGGGCAGCGGGATGCGGAAGTCCTCGCGGGTGGTGTGGAACGGGTACGACGGCATGGCCGCTCCCATCGGGTCCCGGGCCGGTGAGTGCCGGTCGGCCCGCGGCGCGGACGGGGACCGCGCCGCGGGCGTCGGCATTTCGACCCTAGGGGAGGAACCGCCCGTTTTCCTGGCGAGGGCCCGCGGTACCCCCGGTCCCGGACGGAGACCGTCCCGTAATTGCGCATAACTTGCACCTGCTCGCCCGAGGGGGGAAAGATGGCCCAGCTCCGCCCGGACCACCCGAAAGGACCACACGATGCCCAGCGCCGCCCCAGGTGCCCCGGCAGGTGCCCCAGCCGTCAGATGGCGCGACCGGCTCACCCGTGAGGAGTGGATCCGGCTGGCCGGGATGGGCGGCTTCATCCTCGCGCTGCACGTCATCGGCTGGTTCACGCTGCTCGCGCTGGTCGCGCCCGAGCACTACGACGTCGGCGGCCAGGTCTTCGGCGCGGGCATGGGTCTGACCGCCTACACCCTCGGGATGCGGCACGCCTTCGACGCGGACCACATCGCGGCGATCGACAACACCACCCGCAAGCTGATGGGCCAGGGCAAGCGGCCGCTGTCGGTCGGCTTCTGGTTCTCGCTCGGGCACTCCTCGGTCGTCTTCGGCCTCTGCGCGCTGCTGGCCTTCGGCATCCGCACGCTCGCCGACCAGGTCCAGGCGGACGACTCGACCCTGCACAAGATGACCGGCCTGATCGGTACGACCGTCTCCGGTTCGTTCCTGCTGCTGCTCGGCCTGATCAACCTGGGCGCCTTCAACGGCATCCTCAAGGTGTTCCGCCGGATGCGTCACGGTGAGTACGACGAGGCCGAGCTGGAGCGCCAGTTGGAGCGGCGCGGGCTGATGAACCGGATCCTCGGCAAGGTCACCCGGGCGGTCACCAAGCCCTGGCACATGTACCCGGTCGGCCTGCTGTTCGGCCTGGGCTTCGACACCGCCACCGAGGTGTCCCTGCTGGTGCTGGCGGGCGGCGCGGCGGCCTTCTCCCTGCCCTGGTATGCGCTGCTGACGCTGCCGATCCTGTTCGCCGCGGGGATGAGCCTGCTGGACACCATCGACGGCTCGTTCATGAACTTCGCGTACGAGTGGGCGTTCTCCAAGCCGGTCCGCAAGATCTACTACAACCTGACCGTCACCGGTCTGTCGGTGCTGGTGGCGCTGGTCATCGGCCTGGTCGAGCTGGTCGGCCTGCTCGGCGAGAAACTGGACATCACCAGTGGGCCGATCGCCTGGGTCGGCGGCCTGGACCTCAACTTCGTCGGTTACGCGATCGTCGGGCTGTTCGTGCTGACCTGGGTCGGGGCGATCGCGTTCTGGAAGTTCGGCCGGGTCGAGGAGAAGTGGTCGGCGGGGCTGGCGGCCGGTTCCGCGGCCGAGTCCGAGTAGTCGCGGGGAAGACCGAGGGGCCGGTGACCGGGGTCTGGTCACCGACCCCTCGGGGCTTTCCGGGGCGTTGCCGCGTTGCGATGCCACGACAGCGTTGCGGCGCTTTGCCGCGTTGTGCAGCGCCATCGCGTCGGCCCGCTGTCGCGTCGGCCCGCTGTGCCGCTTCCCGGCGCCCTACCGCAGCGCGGCGAGCACCGCGTCCGCCATCACCTTCTCGCCGGTCGCGTTGGGGTGGAACGGCACGGCGGGCGAGCCGGGCAGGGCGCCCTCGATCCAGCGGTCGTCCGAGCAGACGTCGTGCCCGCGGGTGGGTGTCGCGGTGTCCACGTAGGTGGCGCCGTTGGCGGCCGCGGTGGACTTGAGGGCGGCGTTCAGCTTGTCGAGCACGCCGTGCATGTACTCGACGTCGCCCGGGGTCACCGGCTGGCGCAGGACGCAGGTCGAGCCGTCGGCGGGCAGCACGGACGGGTAACCGACCAGCAGCACCTTGGCCTTGGGCGCCTTGGTGTGGATCTGCCGCAGGGTGGTGGCGATCTGCGGGGCGATGGTGGTGTTGATCCGCTCGGCCAGGTCGTCGTTGCCGTACTGCCAGGACCAGCTGCTCCAGTCCCAGTAGCCGTGGTGGTAGACGTCCTTGCAGGGGGTGCCGAGCGGGTTGACGGCGGCGCCCGCGATGCAGGTGGCGACCAGTTCGCCGAGGCCGAGGTCGCTGGTCGCGAGGTCGTTGCCGCCGATCCCGAGGGTGACCAGGTCGGTGTCGGCGCTCACCGAGTCCAGCTGGGGGTCGTTGACCCGGATGAAGGCGTCGTACTGCGGCTGCGTCATGGCCTTGACCTTGGCGGCGGCGCAGGTGACGTCGGTGTAGCCGCCGGCCCCGAGCGAGGCGGCGACCAGGTGGCCGTAGTTGTGGTCGGAGCGCAGGCACAGGCCGGCCGACTGGCCGGGCACCCCGGCGCCGGCGGCGTAGGAGTCGCCGAGGGCCACGTAGTGCTTCGGGGCGGGGGTGGCCGCCTGGGCGGTGGTGGAGGTGAGCGCGAGGGCGGCGCCGACGGCGACGGCGGCGAGGGCGCTGGAATTGCGGAGTCGCCGGGAATTCCGGGCAGGGCGGAGCACGGTTCCTCCTGGGGGAGAGAAACGACGGGTGGGGGTTGTGCTGAGCCGGGCCACAGCTACTCGCAGGTAAGTTACTGCCAGGTTTCGTCGCCGTCCATGGTTACGGCGGGATTTCCGGAAATCCCGTCAGATGGCACTGGGTGACATTTCGAATTCCGCTCCACTGCGTTTCGGAAATGACGCCGATACGTGCGGGGGCGGAATTCGGTTCACTCGGCGGAGCCGTCCGTGGACCACTCGGCGGGGCTGTCCGTGGACTCGGCGGGGCCGTGCGCGGACCGCTCGGCGGCGTTCGCGGATCGGCTGCGGGCGGCGGCGAAGGAGACCAGGACGACCGCGGCGAGCAGACCGGTCACGGTCACCAGGGCCCCCAGGACCATCAGGAACGCCGCGCCGATCAGCTTGCCGGGCAGGGTGGGGGAGTCGCTGCCGGAGTGCCAGACCACCCGGTTGCCGGTCAGCAGGGCGAGGTCGACCGTGCCCTGCTGCCCGTCGTCCACGTGCTGCCGGGAGTCGACCGCGGTGTCGCGGTGGTCGCCCATCAGGAAGGCCCGCCCGGGCGGGACGGTGACGTCGAAGTCGCGGGTGCAGGTGCCGGCCCGGCGGGCGGCCGGCTCGTCCAGCGGCTTCCCGTCCAGGCTGAGCCGCCCGTCGGCGCAGGCGATGCGCTGGCCGCCGAGGGCCATCACCCGGAAGACGGGGGAGCCGGGCAGGCCCCAGGGGGAGTCGACGATGTGGATCTCGCCGCGTCGGACGTCCGAGGCCGCGACCTCGTCGGCGAGCATCCGGTCGCCCGGCCGGAGGTCCGGTGCCATCGCCGTGCCGTCCATGCGGTGGACGGAGTAGCCGCCGGTGAGGACCACCGAGAGTCCGAGCGTGCCGCACAGCAGGCCGAACACCGCCACGGCCACCGCGAACCACAGGCCCCGGGCCCTTCGCTTCGGCATCCGCCCGTTCCTCTTTCCTCGGCCGCTCGTCGGTCGGACCGTCGGCCGGATCCTATTTCAGGCGACTCGGGCGGCCCTCGGGGGCCTGCGGCCTGACAGGTACAGTTCCGGTGCAGAGCGTGCCGTCGACCGGGGCCGCCGACCAGGAGGGGGACCAGAGCGGATGAGCCGCCGAGACCGTGACCGTGACCGCGAGGGCAAGCGGGGCGCGGGTTCCCCGGTGACCGTCACCGTCTGCCGGGGCTGCTGCTGCGGCACCGAGGCGAAGCACCCGGGGGTGGACCACGCGGGGCAGTACGAGCGGCTGCGGACGGCGGTCGGCTCGGCGGGCCGGGTCCGTGCGGTCACGTGCCTGGACGTGTGCACCCAGTCCAACGTGGTGGTGGTCGGCCCGTCCAGCGAGGGGCGGGCGGCGGGCGGGCGTCCGGTCTGGCTCGGCTTCGTGCTGATGGACGAGATGATCGACGACATAGCCGCCTGGGTACGGGCGGGCGGGCCCGGCCTCGCCGATCCGCCCGGACTGCTCGACCTCCAGCTGATCTCGGTCTCCCGCCGGGTCCGCGAAGGCCTGCCGGAGTGACCGGATACCACTGACGGGCCGTCAGATCCATGCTCCGGGACGGCTTCGGGGCCAGGCCACTACCATGACCGGTGGCATCGAGCGGTTCCGCGCAAAGGGAGGAAGACGATGACGACGGTCTGCCGTATCTGCGCGGGCACCGGCCGCACCGCCGGCCTCAACTGCCGCACCTGCCAGGGCACCGGCACCACCGAGGTGGGCGGCGGGGGCGGCAACTGCTTCCTCTGCGACGGCACCGGGGTGTACGTCCGCTACCGGGTGGACGCGACCGGCGCCAAGCAGCCCTACCGGGACGAGATCTGCCGCACCTGCGACGGCACCGGCAACCGGTCCGCGAACCTCTGGGACGAACCGTCCGGCTGACGCCCGTTCCGTCCGGCACCCGTTCCGTCCGGCACCCGTTCCGTCCGGCACCCGTTCCGTCCGGCACCCGTGCCGCCCGGCGCGCGCCCTGCTCGGTCCGCGCCGCAGGCCCGGGTCATGATCCGGCATCACTTCGATGGGGACATGCTCTTTGCCTGGCCATGGTCCAACGTTGGTGTCCGATTGGGGCGCGCGCTGAGGCCCGTTCACCGGAAGTCCGCGTGCGGTCAACGCACCGCTGACAGAGTCCCGCGCATGGATATCCCCAACATGGGCGTGCCGGCCAAGCTTGCCGACCGCATGAGCACGGCCGAGCAGCACGAGTACCTGCGGGCCCGTTTCTCCCGCCGCCGCATGCTGCGCGCCGGCGCGGTGACCGTGGGCGCCGTCGCCGTCGGCGGTGCACTGGGCAGTGCACCGGCCTTCGCCGCGCCGGCCGGACCCCAGCTGCTGACCGGCGCCACGACGGCCGGCATCGACGGCTCGCTGGTCGCGCCGATCGGGCGTCACCTCCAGTTCGGCGCCGAGCCGGACACCCAGTTCCGCATCTCCTGGCAGGTCCCGGCGCCGGTCAAGAAGCCGTTCCTGCGCTTCGGCCGGCACCCGTGGGAGCTGAGCCACAAGATCCAGGCCGAGGTCCGCGCCCTGCACACCCCGGCGCTGACCCCGAACAGCCAGCCGGTGGACCAGTACTACCTGCACGTGGCGCTGGAGGACCTCCAGCCCGACACCACCTACTACTACGGCGTCGGCCACGAGGGCTTCGACCCCGCCTCGCAGCAGCAGATCTCCACCCTGCACACCTTCCGCACCGCGCCCTCCCGCGACCACCGCTGGGGCAAGGTGTACGAGCCGTTCACCTTCACCGCCTTCGGGGACCAGGGCGTCAGCGCCCACGCGGCCGGCAACGACAACGTCATCAAGGCCCAGAAGCCGGCCTTCCACCTGCACGCCGGCGACATCTGCTACGCCGACCCGGCGGGCTCCGGCACTGACCCGGACAAGTCCGTCTTCAACGCGAAGACCTGGGACGACTTCCTGGTCCAGACCGAGACCGTCGCCGCCGACATCCCGTGGATGGTCGCCTACGGCAACCACGACGTCGAGGCCTGGTACTCGCCCAACGGCTACGGCGGCGAGAACGCCCGCTTCTTCCTGCCGGACAACGGCCCGGACCCGCGCAAGGTCCCCGGCGTCTACACCTTCCGCTACAAGAACGTCGGCGTCATCTCGCTGGACGCCAACGACGTCTCCTACGAGATCCCGGCCAACCTGGGCGTCTCGGCCAACAGGCAGACCACGTGGCTGGAGCGCACCCTCAAGGATCTGCGGAGCGACGAGACCGTCGATTTCGTCGTGGTCTTCTTCCACCACTGCGCCTTCTCCACCACCGTCGCCCACGCCTCCGAGGGCGGCGTCCGTGAAGCCTGGGTGCCGCTGTTCGAGAAGTACCGGGTGGACCTGGTCATCAACGGCCACAACCACATCTACGAGCGCACCGACGCCATCCTCGGCAACAAGGTCTCGAAGCAGGTGCCGAGCGGCGCCACCATCGAGCCGGCGAAGGACGGCGTGGTCTACGTGACCGCGGGCGCGGCCGGCCGCAGCCTGTACAAGTTCGACGTGCCGGACACCTACGAGGGGCACGAGAACCACCAGGACGAGGTCACCACCTACTACTGGAGCAAGGGCCGGGTGAAGACCCCCGAGACCATCCAGTGGTCGCGGGTGCGCTACACCGGCTACTCCTTCATCAAGGTCGACGTCACCCCGGCCCACCTGGGCCAGAAGTCGGTCATGAAGGTCACCGCGCTGGCCGAGAACGGCAGCCAGATCGACAACTACACGATCCTGCGCAAGGTCGGCGAGGGCTGGGACTCCGGCAGCGACGACGACGGGCAGGGCGGCGGCTGGGGCTGGTAGGGCTCCGCGGCCGTGACGGTGCCCCGGCTCCGAGGTCCTGCGAACCTCGGAGCCGGGGCCTGTTCCCCGGTGCGTTCAGCGCCGGGGCCCGTACATGATCACGCCGACCCCGGCCAGGCAGACCAGCGCGCCCAGCACGTCGTAGCGGGTCGGCCGGAAGCCGTCCACGACCACGCCCCACAGCAGCGAGCCGGCCACGAACACCCCGCCGTAGGCGGCCAGCACCCGGCCGAAGTCGGCGTTCGGCTGCAGCGCCGCGACGAAGCCGTACGCGCCCAGCGCCACCACGCCCAACCCGGCCAGCCACCACGGCCGTTGCTCCCGCACGCTCTGCCAGACCAGCCAGCAGCCGCCGATCTCGGCGAGTGCGGCGACGGCGAACAGGGCGATGGAACGCAGGGTGGTCATGGCTGGTCAGCGTACGTGCTGCCGCCGCTGCTGCCGCTGCTGCCGCTGCTTCCGGTACATCGCTGCTGCCGGTACGTCGCTACTGCCGGTACGTCGCCAGGAAGCGTCCGATCCGGTTGATCGCCGTCTCCAGGTCGTCGGCGCGCGGCAGGGTGACGAAGCGGAAGTGGTCCGGGCGGGGCCAGTTGAAGCCGGTGCCCTGGACGACGTGGATCTTCTCGCGCAGCAGCAGGTCCAGCACGAACTGCTCGTCGTCGACGATCCGGTGCACAGCCGGGTCCAGCCGGGCGAAGGCGTACAAGGCGCCCTTGGGCTTGACGCAGCTGACGCCGGGGATCTCGTTGAGCGCCTTGACCGCGATGTCGCGCTGCTCGGTGAGCCGGCCGCTCGGCAGGACGAGGTCGTTGATGGACTGGTGGCCGCCCAGCGCGGCCTGGACGGCGTACTGCGCGGGCACGTTGGGGCACAGCCGCATGCCGGAGAGCATGGTCAGGCCCTCCAGGTAGTCGGTGGCGTGCTGCTTGGGGCCGGAGACGACCAGCCAGCCGCTGCGGAAGCCGGCCACCCGGTAGGCCTTGGAGAGGCCGTTGAAGGTGAGGGTGAGCACGTCCTCGGCGAGCGCGGCCAGGCAGTGGTGCTCGGTGCCGTCGTAGAGGATCTTGTCGTAGATCTCGTCGGCCAGCACCATCAGCTGGTGGCGGCGGGCGAGGTCGAGGATGCCCTCCAGCAGTTCCTTCGGGTAGACCGCGCCGGTGGGGTTGTTGGGGTTGATGACGACGATCGCCTTGGTGCGGGCGGTGATCTTGGCGGCGATGTCGTCCAGGTCCGGGTACCACTCGGCCTGCTCGTCGCAGAGGTAGTGCACGGCCTTGCCGCCGGCCAGCCGGACGGAGGCCGTCCACAGCGGGTAGTCCGGCATCGGGACGAGCACCTCGTCGCCGTCGTCCACCAGCGCGGTGATCGCCATCTGGATCAGCTCGGAGACGCCGTTGCCGAGGTAGACGTCATTGACGCCGACGCCCTCCACACCACGCTGCTGGTAGTACTGCACCACCGCGCGACGGGCCGGCAGGATGCCGCGCGAGTCGCTGTAGCCGTGCGCCGAGGGCAGGTTGCGGATGATGTCCTGGATGATCTCCTCGGGCGCCTCGAAGCCGAACGGAGCCGGGTTGCCGGTATTCAGCCGCAGCACGCTGTGCCCGGCCTCCTCCAGGGCGTTGGCCTGGTCGACCACCGGGCCCCGGATCTCGTAGCACACGTCATTGAGCTTGCTGGACTGTCGAAACTCCATCTGCGGCCTCCCGACCGTCACCACCGCTCCGTTGCTTCTGCTTTGTTCTACCAAGCTGGCACTTGGAAAGTCCAACCTCTTGGCTATGCTGATCCACATGTCACGCCGAAGCTACGACCAGTACTGCGCCGTCGCCCGCGCCCTGGACGCGGTGGGGGAGCGCTGGAGCCTCCTGATCGTCCGTGAACTCCTGCGCGGCCCCCGCCGCTACACCGACCTGCACGCCGACCTGCCCGGCGTCTCCACCGACATCCTCGCCGCCCGGCTCAAGCAGCTGGAGGGCGAAGGGCTCGCGGAACGGCGCCGACTGGAACGGCCGGCCAACGCCACGGTGTACGAGCTCACCGAGCGCGGCCGCGAACTGCGGCCGGTGATCGAGGCCCTGGGGGAGTGGGGGCTCGGCGTCCTCGGCGAACAGCGGCCCACCGACGCGGTGCGCGAGCACTGGTTCACGGCTCCGAGCGCGACCGTCGCGGGGTGAACGCACCTCGGGCGTGAACGCACCGCAGGCGGGGCGACGGGTCCGACGAAGGGGTCCGGTGAAGGGGTCCGGTGAAGGGGCGGCGGCAAGGCCCCCGTCGCCGGCCGCCGCCCCGTGGACCCAGGATGGCGCAGCGCGATAAACGCACAATGGACGCCGAATGAGCGGCCGGGCCCCCGTCGCACTGGTTGGTAAGTGCACGCGTACGATCGTCGGACCGCGGAGCCATCTCAGGAGAGCGGAGGCAGCCCGTGCCCACCACCAGCCGCAGCTACACCAGCTACACCAGCTACGTCGCCATCGGGGACTCCTTCACCGAGGGCATGTGCGACGACCTCCATCCCGACGGCCACTACCGAGGCTGGGCCGACCGGGTCGCCGCCGCGCTCGCCGGCGAGGCCGACGACTTCCGGTACGCCAACCTCGCCGTCCGCGGCAAGCTCATCGGCCAGATCCACGACGAGCAGCTCGCCACCGCGGCCGCGATGGGCGCCGAACTCGTCACCCTGGCCGGCGGCCTCAACGACGTCCTGCGCCCCGGCTGCGACATCGACCGGGTCGAGCGGCTGCTCGGCCGCTGCGCCGAGGAGCTGCGCGCCACCGGCGCCACCGTCGTCCTGTTCACCAGCACCGACCCCACCCGCAGGATGGCGGGCGGCAGTCGGCTGCTGCCCGCCATCCTGCGGATGAAGGCCTTCGTCCAGGAACTCGGACAGCAGGACGGCGTCGCCGTCGTCGACCTCTTCTCCGCACCCTGCTTCGACGACCGCCGGCTCTGGGCCGAGGACCGCCTGCACCTCTCGCCCGAGGGCCACCGCCGGGTCGCCGAAGGAGTCCTGGAGGCACTCGGCCGCCCCGCCGCCTTCGACTGGCGCGCCCCGCTGCCCGCCGCCGCCCCGCCCGGCCGCGCCGAGAAGCTGCGCTCCGACGCCCGCTGGCTGGGCACCCACCTCGGCCCGTGGATCGGCCGCCGCCTCACCGGCCGCTCCTCCGGCGACGGCCGGCCGCCGAAGCGGCCGGAGCTGCTGCCGTACCGCTGAGCCCGAGGTCCGAGGTTCTGGGTTCGAGGTTCGAGTCCGACGTCCGATGTCCGACGTTTGAGTCCGAGGTCCTAGTCGAGCCAGCTCGGCCCGGGGCTCTCCGCCTCCAGGACCAGGCTCGCCATCGGGGCGTGGGTGGTCCAGCCGAGCGCCGTGTAGAGCCCCTGGCCGGCCGCGGTGCCGACCAGCACGCCGGTACGGGCGCCCGCCTCGTACGCCCCGGACCGCAGGGCCCCCATCACCACGGAGCCCAGGCCCCGGCGGCGGTGCTCGGGCGCGGTGACGATCTGGTCCGGTACGGCCACCGCGCCGGCCAGGCCCGCCTGGCCGCGGGCGGCGAGGTGCCCGTCCTCGCTGCGCACCAGGGCGCGCAGCACGCCGCCCCTGGTCCAGGTGGTCAGGGTGTAGCCGGCCGGCCGCTCGGGCTTCTCGGGGGTGAGCGGGGCGGTCATCAGGAAGCCCGGCCGGTCCAGCCGCCACCGCGGGCCCAGCCAGGGCCGAACGGTCTCGTCCTCGGCGAACAGCTTCAGCCAGGTGGTCGGCGCGGTGGTCGCCTCGGCGAGCTTGCGGACCTCCTCCTCGGTCGGCTCGGGCAGCACGTGCCGCCCGACCTCGCCGGTCGGCGCGCCGACGTCGATGGTCCAGCCCCAGGGCTGCTCCACCGGGTCGGCGGCGCCCCGGGAGACGGTCCAGCCGCTGATCCACATCCGGACCAGCTCGGTGATGTTCGACTGCGACATGGCGCGAATCCCCCGCGGGTAATGGTCTCTTATCGCCTTCATACCTTACCTGTAGGAGGGTCGGCCCGCCCAGTAATCTTGATGAGTTCGACCCGCCGGACTCCACCGGCGCCCAGCCCCTGGAAGGACCCCGGACGTGAGCGAGACCGAGTCGCCGCAGGACCCCACGGCGGCCGCGCCGACCCCGCTCCAGTCCGACTGCGGCAGCTGCTTCGGACTCTGCTGCGCCGCCCTGCCGTTCGCCGCCGGCGCCGACTTCGCCGTCGACAAGGCCGCGGGCACCCCCTGCCGCAACCTGCAGACCGACTTCAGCTGCGGCATCCACGCCCGGCTCCGCGACAGCGGCTTCCAGGGCTGCACCGTCTACGACTGCTTCGGGGCCGGACAGCGGGTCTCCCGGGTCACCTTCGGCGGGGTCAGCTGGCGTGAGGAACCCGCCGGCGCCAAGCCGATGTTCGACGTCTTCCCGATCGTCCGGCAGCTCCACGAACTGCTCTGGTACCTCACCGAGGCGCTCACCTTCGCCCCCGCCCGCCCCGTTCACCCCGAACTGCGGCAGGCCCTGGAGGAGACCGACCGCCTCGCCGGCGGCACCCCCGAGGAGATCCTCGCCGTCGATGTCCCGGCCCACCGCCGGCGGATCAGCGACCTCCTGCTGCGCGCCGGCGAACTCGTCCGCGCCGCCGTCCCCCGGCGCCGCGAACACCGCGGCGCCGACCTCTTCGGCGCCCGCCTGCGTGGCGCCGACCTCCAGGGCGCCAACCTGCGCGGCGCCCTCCTCGTCGCCGCCGACCTCTCCGGCGCCGACCTGCGCCTCGCCGACCTCATCGGCGCCGACCTCCGCGACGCCAACCTGGCCGGCGCCGACCTCACCACCGCCCTCTTCCTCACCCAGGCCCAGCTCAACGCCGCCCGCGGCGACGCCACCACCCGCCTCCCCGCCGCCCTCACCCGCCCCACCCACTGGCCCACCACCGCCCCGGCCACGGCTGCCGCGAAGCCCCCGCGCAAGCCCGGCGGCCCCCGCCCGCAGGCCGGCGGCCGCTCAGGCCGGCCGCGCCGACGGTAGGCGCGCCCCGGCCGCGATCGCAGCTCCGCTCGGGGCGTTCTGGTCGGCACGGTTCCGGGTGCCAGGCGTCGCATCTTCATGGGTCTCTCCCGTTGGTTCGTGTGGGTAGTGGCCCGATCCTGGCAGCGGGGGGGGTGCGACAGCGGCGGATGGCATGTTTGCGTCAACCTGTTTTCGAGTGAGCTCCCTTTCCTTCCTGGACGTTGACCGAGCGTCAGCTGAGAGCGCCGGCGGCGCCGGTTCAGTCCGTGAGCAGCCGGGCCCGCAGGGCGTCGATCCGGGCGCGGTCGAGCCCGACCGGGCCGGTGAGGTAGGCCTCGACGGAGCCGTGGCGGGCGGCGAGGTCGGCCAGGGCGAGACGGATGACGGCCTCCGGGGCGCGGCCATAGCCGGGCCAGCCGAGGGTCCGGCCGGGGTGGGCGGCGTGCCAGTCGGCGATGAGGTGCGGGGTGGCGCGTTCGGTGAGGGCGAAGTCGGCGGCGATGTCGTCCTCGGAGACCCCGAGCAGGGTGAGCACCAGGGCGGCGATCAGGCCGGTGCGGTCCTTGCCGGACGCGCAGTGGAAGACCACCGGGGCCTCGGCGTCGATGATCACGTCCAGGGTCCGGCGGATCTCCTCCACGCCGTCCTCGGCGACCTCGGCGAAGCGGTCGGCGAGGTAGCGCCAGGGGTCGAGCGCGGGGTCGATCGAGGCCTGGTCGTACGGGCGGTGCTCGATCGAGAGGTTGTGGTACTCCAGGCCGTCGACGTGGGGCACCCGGCCCTTGGCGGCGATCTCCCAGTCGTAGCGCAGGTCGATCACGGTCCGCACACCGAGGGCCCGGAGGCGTTCCAGGTCGGCGGCGGAGGTGAGTTTGCCGAGCGAGTCGGAGCGGTGGAGCAGGCCCCAGCGGACGCTCCGGCCGCCGAGGGCCGGGTAGCCGCCCAGGTCGCGGAAGTTGTGCAGGGCCTCGAACTCGATGTGACGCGTTGTCATGCGCGGCACTCTAGCCAGTGGTGCCGAGCCTTCCGCCGTAGCCCCCGGCGAGCAGGTCGAAGGCGCGGTCGGCGGCGGTGACGGCCTCGGGGTGGAGGTCGTCGGCGGTGCGGCCGTCGTCGTGGATGCGGTGCCAGTTGTGCAGGGCGAGGACCCGCTGGGTGGCGGTGACCTGGGCGGCGAGCAGCGGGGCGGTGAGTTCGCGGGGCGGGGCGAGGTCGGGGGCTTCGCGCAGCGCCTCGGCGAGGGACTGCTCGGCGCGGGCCACGTAGGCGCCGACCCGGGCGGCCAGGCTGGGGGTGCCGTAGACCAGCGCGGTGAAGGCCAGCACCTGGGGGTGGTCGTTGAGGCCGGTGACCGGGTCGCGCCGGGCGAGGCCGTCCAGGAAGTCCCGGCGCAGGGCGTCGAGGACGCTCTCGCCGTCGGCCCGGCCCCGGACCACGTCCGCCGCCTGCTCCTGGTGGTCGGCGAAGCGGTGGACGACCAGGTCCTCCTTGCTGGCGAAGTAGCTGAACAGGGTGGGCTTGGAGACCTCGGCGGCGGCCGCGACGTCGGCCACCGGGACCTGGTCGAAGCCGTGCTCCAGGAAGAGCGCGATGGCCGCCTCGGAGATGGCCTGGCGCGTCCGTTCCTTCTTGCGCTCCCGTAGACCGGTCATGCGCCCACCTCGCTTCGCTCGGCAGCCGATGACCGGGACGCGCACCTTCCGCCGATTCGCTCGCTGCGCTCGCTCATGCGCCCACCTCGCTTCGCTCGGCAGCCGATGACCGGGACGCGCACCTTCCGCCGATTCGCTCGCTGCGCTCGCTCATGCGCCCACCTCGCTT
>NZ_JBVHIP010000020.1:35533-163609 GCF_055560495.1 Kitasatospora sp. NPDC023176
TCGCTCGGCAGCCGATGACCGGGACGCGCACCTTCCGCCGATTCGCTCGCTGCGCTCGCTCATGCACCCCAGGCTAGCAGTCGGGATTGACCGGGACAGATTTCTGACCCGGTATGAAAATCAGGAGCTGAGCGAGTCCAGGATCCTGCGGACCGACTCCACCACCGGAGCCCCCGCCCGGACCAGCGAGGCCACCCCCGAGATGTTGCGCAGCGCCCGCCGCAGGGCGGACGGCGAGGCCTCGGCGCCGTCGCCGATGGCCTCCAGTGACTCGTCCAGCACCTCGCGGTCCTCGGCCGGCACCTGGTCGCGCAACTGCCGCACGGCGGTGACGAGTTCGCGCAGCGCGGCCTGTGGGTCGACCGGGCCCTGGTTCTTGACGATGCCGATGTTGTGGTTGCCGTGCTGGGTGACGGAGTCGCCGAAGTGGAAGGAGTTGCTCACAGTCCGACCCGCTTTCCGGTGTTGTGGTCGCCGTACTGGGTGATCTTGTCGCCGACGTGGAGGTTCTCGACCTGGAACGCGAACTCCGCCTGGGGGTTGTCGATCGCCTCCATGATCATCTGGATCAGGTTGGTGATCTGCCACTCGTTGTGGCTCACCACGGCGGTGGTCGCGGCGTTCGAGGTCTCGATGACCAGCTTGTACAGCGCCTTCAACCGCAGCCGGGTGACCAGCCGGTAGAGGAGGAACAGGAAGCCGATCAGCAGCAGCACGGCCGGGAGGGCCGCCTGGATCTTGTCCGCCGCGTTGTGGGTGACCGCACTCAGGAAGGAGACGGCGAACAGCAGCCCGACCACCTGCCGGACGAACCTGATGATCGTCCGCGAGCGCTTGGGCGGCCACCACACCAACTGCCGTGCCCGGGCGATGTGCTGCAGCGGGTACGCGTCCCCGCCGATCCACAGCACCCGCCGGCTCACCCTGACGTCGATCACGTTCCGTGCCAA
Organism: Kitasatospora sp. NPDC023176; assembly: GCF_055560495.1. Taxonomy (NCBI): domain Bacteria; kingdom Bacillati; phylum Actinomycetota; class Actinomycetes; order Kitasatosporales; family Streptomycetaceae; genus Kitasatospora; species Kitasatospora sp. NPDC023176. The sequence goes on from NZ_JBVHIP010000020.1 coordinate 36,484, forward strand.
GTCCGCTCCCCCTGCCGCTCGTGCGGGGAGAACCATAGCAATGGTCGCGGACAGGGGGACGGGTGCCGGTGGATCAGTCGGGCCGTCACGCTGCCGAGCGCCGGGCGGTCACCTCGATCTCGATCCGCATCCGCGGGTCGGCCAGCCCGCACACCTGCATCGTCGCGGCCGGCCGGACGTCGCCGAAGCAGCGCCGCAGCACCGGCCAGCAGGGCTCGAAGTCCGCGCGCTCGGGCAGCAGGTAGCGCACCCGCACCACGTCGGCGAAGCCGCTGCCGGCCTCGGTCAGCGCGGCCCCGATGTTGCGCAGGCACTGCTCGGCCTGCTCCACCACGTCCGCGGAGATGGTCATGGTGGCGTAGTCGAACCCGGTCGTCCCGGACACGTGCACCCAGTCGCCGTCCACCACGGCGCGGGCGTAGCCGATCTGCTCCTCGAAGGTGGAACCGCTGAGGACGGCGCGTCGCCGGGTCGTGTTCGTCATGCGCCGAACGCTAGGTGGCCTGCGGGGATACGTCCAATACCCGTACCGCGCCGATCTGATATCCCTACGCCTATGGAGCGCCCCGAACTCCCCCTGCCGCAGCTGCACGCCTTCACCGTGCTCGCCGAGGAACTGCACTTCGGCCGGGCCGCCGCCCGCCTCGGCATCGCCCAGCCGCCGCTGAGCCAGCAGATCCGCCGGCTGGAGGAGAAGGTCGGCCACCCGCTGTTCCGGCGTGAGCCCGGCGGCGCCACCCTGACCCCGGCCGGGCACGAGCTGCTGCCCGCCGCCCGCCGGGCCCTGGCCGACCTCGCGGACGGGCTGGCCGCCGCCCGGGCGGTCGGCGGCGGCGAGGCGGGCCGGCTGCGGATCGGGTTCTCCGCCTCGCTCGCCCTGACCGTGCTGCCCGGCCTGCTGCGCACCTTCCGGGAGCGGCACCCCGGGGTGCGGCTGGACGTACGGGAGATGACCAGCGCGCCGCAGCTCGCCGCCCTGCGCGACCGCGGCATCGACGTCGGCCTGCTGCGCGAGCCGCCCGCGGACGCGCCGGAGCTGCGGTTCCGGACGGTGCTCAGCGAGCCGTTCGTCGCCGTGCTCCCGGCGAACCACCCGCTGGCCGCCCAACGGTCCGTCCGGCTCAGGCAGTTGGCGGACGAGCCGTTCGTGCTGCTGCCCCGGGAGGAGGGGCCGCAGCTGTACGACCAGCTCACCGGCCTGTGCGCCGGGGCGGGCTTCACCCCGCGGATCGGGCAGCAGGCGGTGGAGTGGCAGACGGTGTGCGCCCTGGTCGGGGCCGGCCTCGGCGTCTCGCTGGCCCCGGCGAGCATCCGGCGGATCCGGCTACGCGGCGTCGCCTTCCGCCGGATCGACCCCGGCACCGCCCGCACCCGCGCCGCCGTCGCCTGGCGGGCCGACGACCGCAGCCCGCTGGTGGACCACCTGCTCGCCATCACCGGGCAGGGCAAGACTTAGCCGCTGCGGTCGGCGAGCACCTCGCGGACGACGTGGCGGGCGTGGGAGGTCAGGGCCGGGTCGGTGTGGCGGTAGTACGGGATCGTCACCAGGGCGATGGAGAAGGCCCAGGCGCGGCCGCGGGCCCACATCGCGTCGTCGGCGCGCAGGGCGGCGCGGAAGGCGGGGCGGGCGGCGGCGGGCAGCAGGTTCCAGGCGGGCATCAGGTCGGCGGTGGGGTCGCCGACGCCCATCAGGGCGAAGTCGATGACGGCGGCGAGCCGGCCGGATCCGTTCACCAGCAGATTGCCGGGGGTGAGGTCGCCGTGCATCCAGACCGGTGGGCCGGCGTGGTCGGGGAGGCGGAGTGCCTTGTCCCACAGGGCGGTTGCGGCCGCGGTGTCGATCGTGCCGGCCAGCTGGGCGATCGCCGCGCGGGTGGAGCCGTCCCGGGAGGCGAGCGGCACGCTGCGGTGGCCGGCCGGGGCGCCGGCCGGGTCGGCGGCGCGCAGGGCGTTGACGAAGCCGGCCAGGTCGCGGGCGAGCGCCTCGGGCGCGGCGAGCACGCCGACCGCCGGATTGACGCCGTCGAGCCAGCGCAGCACCGACCACTCCCACGGGTAGCCCGCGGCGGGGCGGCCGACGGCCAGTGGGGCAGGGACGGGCCGTGGCAAGCGCGGTGCCAGCCGGGGCAGCCACTGGTGCTCGCGGCGGACGTCCCCGGCGGCCCACTCCACCCGGGGCAGCCGGACGGCGAGTTCGGGCCCGAGCCGGAACATCGCGTTGTCCGTCCCGGCGGACCCGACCGGGGTGACCGGCAGGCCCACCCACTGCGGGAACTGGGCGGAGATCAACCGCCGTACCAGGGCCGCGTCGACGACCGGTCCATCGGGGTGCATCCGGGCGGCAGCGCACATGCCCGGCAGCGTACAGCGCAGATCGCCGGGGATCAGCCGGATTGGCGAACTGCGCACATCCTTGCGACCGGCCGGGGCGCCCGGAGCTCGGCCGAGGGCGATCCGCACCCCGACGGCGCCACCCCCGGCCGTACCGCAGCACGTTCCCGACGTTCCCGGCCGGCGCCACCGCGCACAGCGGCCCGTACGCGCGACGCGGCCCGGCGGTAGGCGACGGTAGACGGGGGAGGCGGAGGTGCGCCCCGGGTCGAGCGCGGTGCAGGCTTCGAAGTCTCCACGGTGTCCGTGCCCGTCAGCCCGGGAAGCCGCAACTGGGCCCCGCTCAAACCCGATTGGCGCCGGGGCCGATCCGCGCCACGCCCGCTGCCCCGGGTGCGGCCGGGAGCCGTCACCGGTACCTGCCAGAATGCAGGGCGTACGGCGAAAGCACTGAAGGAGAAGGTGACCGGCTTCGTGACCACGCCAGTCGAACAGGTGGCCCGGCAGGCCCAGCAGGCGATCGAGCGCAAGATCGCCGAGGAACTGGGCGTCCGCGAGGGGCAGGTGAAGGCGGCCGTCGACTTGCTCGACGGCGGCTCGACCGTGCCGTTCGTGGCCCGCTACCGCAAGGAGGTCACCGGCTCGCTGGACGACGCCCAGCTGCGCACCCTGGAGGAGCGGCTGCGCTACCTGCGGGAGTTGGAGGAGCGCCGGGCGGCCGTCCTGGAGTCGATCGAGTCCCAGGGCAAGCTGGACGACGCGCTGCGCGCCCAGGTGCTGGCCGCCGACTCCAAGGCGCGGCTGGAGGACATCTACCTGCCGTTCAAGCCGAAGCGGCGGACCAAGGCGCAGATCGCCCGCGAGGCCGGGCTGGAGCCGCTGGCCGACACCCTGCTCGCCGACCCGGAGCAGGACCCGGCCACCCTGGCCGCGCAGTACCTGAACGAGTCGGTGGCGGACGGTGCGGCCGCGCTGGAGGGGGCCAGGGCGATCCTGGTCGAGCGCTTCGGCGAGGACGCCGACCTGGTCGGCTCGCTGCGCGAGCGGATGTGGACCCGCGGCCGGGTGGTCGCGACGGTGCGGGACGGCAAGGAGGCCGACGGCGCCAAGTTCGCCGACTACTTCGACTTCGCCGAGCCCTTCACCAAGCTCCCCTCGCACCGCATCCTGGCGATGCTGCGCGGCGAGAAGGAGGAGGTGCTGGACCTCGAACTCTCCCCCTACGACGGCGACTCCGAGGGCGACCTGCCCGGCGAGAACGACTACGAGCAGCGCATCGCGGCCCGCTTCGGCATCGCCGACCGCGGCCGCCCGGCCGACAAATGGCTCGGCGACACGGTCCGTTGGGCCTGGCGCACCCGGATCCTGGTGCGGCTCGGCATCGACCTGCGCAGCCGGCTGCGCGCCGAGGCCGAGGAGGAGGCGGTGCGGGTCTTCGCCGCCAACCTGCGCGACCTGCTGCTCGCCGCCCCGGCCGGCACCCGCGCCACCATGGGCCTGGACCCGGGCTTCCGCACCGGGGTGAAGGTCGCCGTGGTGGACGCCACCGGCAAGGTCGTCGCGTACGAGACCATCTACCCGCACCAGCCCGCCAACAAGTGGGACGCGGCGCTGAACACCCTGGCCGCGCTGGCGAAGAAGCACGACGTCGACCTGGTGGCGATCGGCAACGGCACCGCCTCCCGGGAGACCGACAAGCTCGCCGAGGACCTGCTCAAGCGCCACCCCGAGCTGAAGCTCACCAAGGCGATGGTCAGCGAGGCCGGCGCCTCCGTCTACTCGGCCTCCGCGTTCGCCTCCCAGGAGCTGCCGGACCTGGACGTGTCGATCCGCGGCGCGGTGTCGATCGCCCGCCGCCTCCAGGACCCGCTGGCCGAACTGGTCAAGATCGACCCCAAGTCGATCGGCGTCGGCCAGTACCAGCACGACCTGAGCGAGGTGAAGCTCTCCCGCTCGCTGGACGCCGTGGTCGAGGACTGCGTCAACGCCGTCGGCGTCGACGTCAACACCGCCTCGGCGCCGCTGCTCACCCGGGTCTCCGGCATCACCACCACGCTGGCCGACAACATCGTGGCGCACCGCGACGCCAACGGCCCGTTCCGCACCCGCAAGCAGCTCAAGGACGTCTCCCGGCTCGGCCCCAAGGCCTTCGAGCAGTGCGCGGGCTTCCTGCGCATCCCCGGCGGCGACGACCCGCTGGACGCCTCCAGCGTGCACCCCGAGGCCTACCCGGTGGTGCGCCGCATCCTGGCCTCCACCGGCGGGGAGCTGCGGGAGCTGATCGGCAACGGCGAGCGGCTGCGGGCGCTGCGCCCGGCCGACTTCGCCGACGACACCTTCGGCGTGCCGACCGTCACCGACATCCTCGGCGAGCTGGACAAGCCCGGCCGTGACCCGCGCCCGGCCTTCCGCACCGCGACCTTCAAGGAGGGCGTCGACAAGATCGGCGACCTGGAGGTCGGCATGGTGCTGGAGGGCGTGGTGACCAATGTGGCCGCCTTCGGCGCCTTCGTCGACGTGGGCGTCCACCAGGACGGGCTGGTGCACGTCTCGGCGCTGTCCCGGAACTTCGTCAAGGACCCGCGCGAGGTGGTCAAGCCCGGCGACATCGTCAAGGTCCGGGTGCTCACGGTGGACGTGCCGCGCAAGCGGATCGGGCTGACCCTGCGGTTGGACGACGAGGTCGGCGGCGGCCGGGAGCGGGGCGGTGACCGGGGTGACCGGGGCGAGCGGCAGGCCCGCCCGCCGCGCCAGGAGCGGCGCAGCGGTGACCGGGGCGGCCCGGGCGGCCAGGGCGGTGACCGGGGCGGCCAGAGTGGCCGGGGCGGCCAGGACCGGCGCGGCGGTGGCTCCGGCGGCAACGCCCCGCTGGCGAACAGTGCCATGGCGGACGCGCTGCGCCGGGCCGGCCTGACCGGTGGCGGCGACGGCGGCTCCAAGGAGCGGCGCTCCGGACGGCGCTGAGCCCCCTGCCCGCGACGACGGGGCCGGCGGACGTGTGACGCGTCCGCCGGCCCCGTCGTCGTGCTGCCCGGATAGGAGGCCCGGAGCCGGAGGCTCGGAGCAGGAGGCCCGGAGCTGAAGGCCCGGAGCAGGAGGGTCAGGTCAGGAGCTTGTCCTTGGCCTTCTGGTACTCCTCGTCGGAGATGGCGCCCCGGTCCTTCAGGTCCGCCAGTCTGGCCAGGTCCTCGACGTGGCCGTGGCCGCCGCCCGCGCCGCCGCCACCGCCCCCTTCCGCCGGTGTCGCGGCGGCGTCCCGGATGTACGCCCGGACCGCCGCGTCGGCCTGCTGGGCCTGTTCGACGTCCCGCATCCCCATGCTCTGGCCGCGGGCGATCAGGTACACCAGGATGCCGATCAGCGGCAGGAAGATCACCAGGACCAGCCAGCCGGCCTTGCCCCAGCCACTCAGGTCATGGCTGCGGAAGATGTCGGAGATGATCTTGAACAACAGGAAGAACCAGAGGATCCACAGGAACAGCTCCAACATCGTCCAGAAGATGTTGAGCACCGGGTAGTCCACTGCCAGTGAAGCAGCCAAGGCGTTGGTGTCCATGAAATGAGTCATATCACCGCAAAACGGACAATGGCGCCCGATGCTCCGCCATTCCAGTGATCTTCCGCCTCAGCGGGAATATCGCGCGGGGAGGCTCTGCCTGGCAGGCCCCGTCCGGCAGCCCCGTCCGTCAGCCCCGCCGGTCAGCCCCGACCGGCCCGGCGCCGCAGCTCCACGGCCAGCCCGATCAGCTCGCCCCACCAGGCGTCGTGCCCGGTGAGCAGCAGCCGCTGCGCCTCGGCGACCGGGACGGCCCGGACCTCGACCACCTGCTCGCCGTCCGCCGGGTTGGTCGGCGTGGAGTCCAGTTCGACCTCGCCCCAGCCCCACAGCCAGGCCTTGTCCGGGTGCGGCTGCCACGGCCGGTACGGCACCGGGTCCTCGGTGTGGCAGCGGTGCGCGCCGAGCCAGCCCGGCTCGCCGAGCAGCCGGGCGCCGGCCTCCTCGCGCAGCTCACGGGCCAGGCAGTCGGTGACCGACTCGTCCTGCTCCCGGGTGCCGCCGGGCAGGAACCAGTGGTTGCGGTCGTCCCGGCAGAGCACCACGCCGCCGTCCGCGAACCCGACCAGGTGGATGTTGGTGACCAGCTCGTCCGGCGGCAGCACGGTGGAGAACAGCGCGTCGTAGCGGCCCCACTTCCAGTACTGCGGCGCGTGCAACGCCGGGAACAGGGCGGCGAGTTCGGCGTGCTCGTCGTCGGCGGCTCTGCCGGAGGCGTCGGTGCGGTCCGTGGTGTCGGTCATCATGACTCCTTCGTGGATGCCCCGGCTCCAGCCGGGGGCGGGGTCGGCCGGCTTGCCGCCGGGTGGGACCGGCGGTCCGGCGGGCAACCACCTGTGACTTTTCGCAACCTGACGACGTATCTTGTCAACTATGGTGACCGCCCAGGTGAAGCGGGCTTACAAGTTCCGCTTCTATCCGACCGAAGCGCAGGCGGCTGAGCTGTCGCGCACGTTCGGGTGCGTGCGGAAGGTCTACAACATGGCGCTGCAGGCCCGCTCCGAGGCGTGGTCGCTTCGGGGTGAGCGGATCAACTACAACGCCACGTCGGCGATGCTGACGGCATGGAAGAAGGCCGCGGAACTGTCCTACCTGTCCGAGGTTTCGTCCGTGCCGCTGCAGCAGGCGCTCCGTCATCTCCAAGTGGCTTTTGCGAACTTCTTCGCGAAGCGGGCGAGGTATCCGCGATTCAAGTCGAAGAAGAGGTCCCGCGACAGCGCCGAGTACACCACGTCCGCGTTCCGGTTCCGGGACGGACGGCTCACCTTGGCGAAGATGGTCGAGCCGTTGGCGATCGTGTGGTCCCGGCCGCTGCCCGCGGGGCAGTCGCCGTCCACGGTGACCGTGAGCCGGGACGCCGCAGGTCGGTGGTTCGTCTCGATGCTGTGCGACGACCCCGGCGTCAAGTCCCTGCCGGAAATCGACACGGCTGTGGGGATCGACGCCGGAATCACCAGCCTGGTGACGCTCTCCACGGGGGAGAAGGTCGCGAACCCCCGGCATGAACGCCGTGACAGGGAACTGCTCGTCAGAGCTCAGCGGGATCTCGCCCGCAAGGCCAGGGGATCGGCCAACCGGGAGAAGGCCCGGCACAAGGTTGCCCGCGTTCATACGCGGATCGCCGACCGGCGCAGGGACTTCCTCCACAAGCTCACCACTCGACTCGTCCGTGAAAACCAAACGGTCGTGATCGAGGACCTGACCGTCCGCAACATGCTCAAGAACAAGACGCTGGCCCGTGCGATCAGTGACGCGAGCTGGACCGAGCTGCGGACCATGCTGGAGTACAAGGCCCAGTGGTACGGCCGTGACCTGGTAACCATCGACCGGTGGTTCCCCAGCTCAAAGCTGTGCTCGGCCTGCGGAAGGATCCGCGACAGGATGCCGCTCAACGTCCGCGTGTGGGAGTGCGACTGCGGGGCAGTCCATGACCGGGACGTGAACGCGGCACGCAACATTCTGGCCGCCGGGCTGGCGGTTGCAGCCTGTGGAGACGGTGTAAGACCTCAACGGAGCACTCCGGGCGGGCAGTCGTCGATGAAGCAGGAAGTCGTCCCACCGCAGCGTTCACGCGCAGCGGCTCAGCCGCGAGGCTGAGGGGGGACTCCCCCGCCCTTCGGGGAGGGAGAGGAAGTCAATCGGTGATCGTAGTGCCGGCCGGGAAACGGCGGGGGACGCCCTGATGGACGAGGGCGATGTCGGAGGTGGAGATGGCGCGCGGCCGCCGGCGCGTCGGTTCGACCGGGGCGTCGACCCAACTACCCAGGGAGATCTCGGCGGTGATGCCCGGTCCGAATCCGGCGATCAGCCCGGTGGTGCCTTCCGGCACCTCGCCGTCGGCGAACAGCCGGGCGAGGGCGTCGAAGACGACGGCGCTGGCGATGTTGCCGCGTTCGGTGAGCGTGGCCCGGCTGTAGCGGAACGTCGATGGCTCCAGGTTGAGGTAGTGGCTGAGGTCGTCCAGGATGCGCGGGCCGCCGGCGTGCACGATGTAGAAGCCGAGCCCGGAGACGTCCCAGCCGTGCTGCCCGGCCAGGGTGCGCAGCGCGGGGGCGAGCATCTCCATGGTGCCGGGCACCCGCTTGTCCAGCTGGAAGTGGAAGCCGGTGTCCCTCACCCCGTACGAGATCCAGCCCTCGGTGTCCGGGACGAGGTGCGAGCCGTTGCGCTCGACGTGCACTCCGCTGCCGCCGTGGCCGCGCATCACCACGGCGGCGATCGCGTCCCCGAACAGGCCGTTGGAGAGCAGCGAGCCGACGCCGAGGTCGCTCGGCTGGTAGCAGAGCGAGCAGAACTCGCAGGCGACGATGAGCACGTTGGCGCCCGGATAGGCGCGGCAGAAGTCGTGGGCGCGGTTGACGGCCGCGCCGCCGGCGGCGCAGCCGAGCTGGGCGATCGGCACCTGGCGGGTGTCGGAGCGGAAGCCCATGGTGTTGATCAGCCAGGCGGTCATGGACGGCATCATGAAGCCGGTGCAGGACACGTAGATGATCAGGTCGATGTTCTGGGCGCCCAACTCAGCGTGGCCGAGGGCGCGTTCGACCACCTCGGGGACGCGGAGCTTGGCCTCCCGCTCGTACACCTGGTTGCGGTGGGTGAAGCCGGGGTGGGTGAGGGTCTGCTCGATCGGCTGGACCAGGTGCCTGGTCCGCACCCCGGTGTTCTCGATGAGCCGCAGGGCCAGGCCGAGTTGGGGGTGGCCGGCGTGCAGGGTGCGGGCCAGGTCGAGGGTCTCGTCGAGGGTGATGACGTGCTCGGGTACGGCGATGGCGGGGCGGCAGAGTGTGGCCATGAGGGGGTCTCCTGGGGGACGGTGGGTTACCAGGCGACCGGCAGGGTGCGCGGGAAGCGCCAGATCGAGCCGGAGTTCCAGTCGAGTTCGGCCGGGTCGACGGCCAGCCGCAGTGCGGGGAAGCGCCGCAGCAGGGTGCCGACGGCGACCTGCAGCTCCATCAGGGCGAGGTGCGAGCCGAGGCAGCGGTGCTGGCCGTGGCCGAAGGTCATGTTGACGGGCCCGGCGGTGCGGTCGAGGTCCAGCTCGTCGGGGCGCTCGTACACCGAGGCGTCCCGGTTGGCGGTGAGGTAGGAGACGTGCACGGCCTCGCCGGCCCGGATCAGCACCCCGCCCAGTTCGACGTCCTCGGTGGCGACCCGGGCGATGCCCACGCCCTGGCGGAACGGGATGAAGCGCAGCAGTTCCTCCAGGGCGCGCGGCAGGGTGTCCGGCTGGGCGCGCAGCTTGGCGAGCTGCTCGGGGTGGGTGAGCAGGGTGTAGGCGATGTTGCTGAGCTGGTAGGTGCTGGTGTCGTGGCCGGTGACCAGCAGGACCATCGCCATGACGGCGAGTTCGTCGGCGTCCAGCAGGTCCTCGCCGTCGCGGGCGGTGGCGAGCGCGCTGATCAGGTCCTCGCCGGGGGTAGCGCGGCGTTCGGCGGTGAGTGCGGCGAAGTAGGCGCGCAGGCCGGCCTTGGCGGCCTCCTGGCCCTCGCGGCTGCCGGGGCCCATCCGCATCATCGCGACGGCCCAGCCGCGCAGCCGGTCGCGGTCCTGCTCGGGGATCTCCAGCAGTTCGCAGATGGTGGTGAGCGGCAGCCGGTTGGAGAGGAAGTGCGCGAGGTCGGCGGGGGCGCCGTGTTCCTCCATCTCGTCGAAGTAGCCGTCGACGATGCCCTGGGTGCGGGCGCGCATCCGCTCGACCTGGCGGTTGGTGAAGCCCTGGGCGACCAGCCGGCGCAGCCGGTTGTGCTCGGGCGGGTCCATCAGGTTGATCGACTCGGCCTGGGCGATCGCGGCGGGTGTCATCCGGGGCAGGTCGCGCCCGATGCCGGCGGCGCGGCTGAACCGGCGGTCGGTGGTGACCGCCTTGACGTCCTCGTAGCGGGTGGCCAGCCAGGCCTCGCCCTCGCCGTGCGGCAGTCGGATCCTGGCGATCGGGGCCTCGGTGAGCAGCCGCTTGAGGAGGGGGTCGAATTCCAGGCCGTCGGTGTGGTGGAAGGGGCAGTCCCACACGGGGGGGCTGGTGGTCACGGGCCTGTCCAATGGTGTTCGTCGTGCGGGGTGGTGCCGCAGGTGCTGGGGCCCGGACGGTTGTCGGTGGTTCGGGCGCGGACACGCAGATGTTCCCCCATGGACTGGCAAAGATGTGAATCCCCGGAGCTGTTCCCCCTAATGAGTGAGATAGCTGATGGTCATGCGAATCATCTTTTCCGATAAGGAAGTTGACGGTCAGTCGTTCGCGCCCGGTGCGACCAGTCCGGTCTCGTAGGCGAGCACCACCGCCTGGGCCCGGTCGCGCAGGTTCAACTTGGAGAAGATCCGGGCCACATGGGTCTTCACGGTCGACTCGCTGAGGGTCAGTTCGACCGCCAACTCGGTGTTGGACAGCCCGCGTCCGAGCAGTCCGAGCACCTCCGCCTCGCGCGGGGTGAGCGGGGCGAGGTCGCGGTGCAGCCGTGGCGCGTCGGCGCCGCGCGCGGCGGGGTGCGGGGCGCCGGCCGCGAAGCGCTCGACCAGCCGGCGGGTGATCGACGGGGCGAGCAGGGCGTCGCCGGTGTCCACCAGCCGTACCGCGGCGGCGAGATGGGCCGAGGTGACGTCCTTGAGCAGGAAGCCGCTGGCACCGGCGGACAGCGCCGAGTAGACGTAGTGGTCCAGGTCGAAGGTGGTCAGCATGATCACCCGGCAGCCGGGCACCGTGGCCAGGATCCGGCGGGCGGCCTCCAGGCCGTCCATGGTGGGCATCCGGATGTCCAGCAGGGCCACGTCGGGCCGGTGCCGGGTGGCGGCGGCCACCGCCTCGGCGCCGTCGGTGGCCTCGGCGACCACGTCGATGCCGCGCGCGGTGAGGATCATCCGGAAGCCGGTGCGGACCAGCTCCTGGTCGTCGGCGATCACCACCCGGGGACGGCGCTCCGGCGGAGCGTCGGGGGCGTTCACGGCCGGTCCAGCGGGATGCGGGCGCGGACGCGGTAGCCGCCGCCGATCCGGCGCCGGGCGTCGAGGTCCCCGCCGTACACCGCGACCCGCTCGCGCAGGCCGAGCAGCCCTCGCCCGGCGCCGTCCGCCTGCCTGGGCGCAGCGCTGTCCGCTTGCCTGGGCGCGGGTGCGGGCGTCCCGGCGAGCACGCTCGGGCCGCTGTTCAGCACCTCCACCCGCAGGTAGTGGTCCGCGTAGCGCACCGTCACCGTCGCCGTCACCCCGTCCCCGTGTTTGAGCGCGTTGGTCAGCGCCTCCTGGATGATCCGGTAGGCCGTCACGTCGATGCCGCCGGGCAGCGGCCGCGGCTCGCCGGAGATCCGCACCTCCGCCGGCAGCCCGGCGAAGGCGAACCGGTCGATCAGCGGGCCCAGCCGGCTCAGGCTGGGCTGCGGCGTGAAGTCGTTCCGCTCCGGCTCCTCACTGCCGTCGGCCGCCGGGGCGAGCAGCCCCAGCAGGTGCCGCAGTTCGGTCATGGTGTCGCGGCCGGCCGCCTCGACCGCGCCCATCGCGGCCGCCGCCTCCTCCGGCATGGTGGCCAGCACCTCGCGGGCGGCCCCGGCCTGCACCACCATCAGGCTCACGTTGTGGCTCACGATGTCGTGCAACTCGGCGGCGATCCGCGCCCGTTCGGCGTCCACGGCGGCGCTCGCGGCGCTCTCCCGCTCCCGTTCCAGCAGCCAGCCGCGCTCGCCGATGGCGGCCCGGTACAGCCGGCGTGCCCGTACCAGCGCGATGCCCAGCCAGCCGGCGCCCGCGCAGGCGGCGCCCGCCACCGCGAGCGCGATCACCTCAGTCCCCGTTCCCCACACGGAACCCAGCCTCCCAGGTCGGCCCTTGATCCACATCATCCGGGGGTGCCGCCGCCGTACATCCCCGGTACTACGGCCACCTGCGGTTACACCCGGGGTGGGACGTCGGGCCCGGGCCGCCGCGCCTACCGTCGTCGACCATGAGCAACGACCACGACGGGACCACCCGGCCCGACGACGCGCCGTACGTCGTCGAGCTGTCCGGGGTGCACAAGGAGTTCGGCGACGCCAAGGCGCTCGACGGCGTCGACCTGCGGATCCGTGCAGGTGAGGCGGTCGCCGTGATGGGCCCCTCGGGGTGCGGCAAGTCCACCCTGCTGAACATGGTGGCCGGGCTGGACCGGCCCAGCTCCGGCACCGTACGGGTGCAGGGGCAGGACCTCGGCGGGCTGAACGAGAACGGCCTGGCCCTCTTCCGCCGCCGCCACATCGGCATGATCTTCCAGTTCTTCAACCTGATCGACGACCTCCCGGCCCTCGACAACGTCGCCCTGGCCGCCCAGCTGACCGGCACCAGCGCCCGCCAGGCCCGTCGCCGGGCCCTGGAGCTGCTGGACGAACTCGGCGTCGCGCACCGCAAGGACGTCTACCCGGCCACCCTCAGCGGCGGCGAGCGCCAGCGGGTCGCGGTGGCCCGCGCCCTGATGAACCGTCCGGCGCTGCTGCTCGCCGACGAGCCGACCGGCGCGCTGGACAGCCGCTCGGGCGAGCAGGTGATGGACCTGCTGATCGACCTCAACCAGATCGGGCAGACCCTGCTGATCGTCACCCACGACCCCAACCTGGCCACCCGCTGCGCCAGCCGGCTGGTCGAGGTCGAGGACGGCAAGGTGGCGCGCGAGCGGATGCTGGAGAGCCAGTCGTGAGCGAGCGAAGCGAGCGAACCGTCAAGAGGTGCGTGTTGCGCGAAGCGCCTGCCGAGCGCAGCGAGGTGGGCGCAAGTGAGCGAAGCGAGCGAACCGTCCAGAGGTGCGCGTTGCGCGAAGCGCCCGCCGAGCGCGGCGAGGTGGGCGCAAGTGAGCGAAGCGAGCGAACCGTCCAGAGGTGCGCGTTGCGCGAAGCGCCCGCCGAGCGCGGCGAGGTGGGCGCATGAACGGTGCTGTCTGGAGGGCCTCGCGGGCCGCGGTGAAGCGCCGCCGGGTGCAGACCTTCGTGATCGGCCTGGTGGTGTTCTGCTCCACCGCGACCGTGCTGCTCGCCCTCGCGGTGATCAGCGCCGCCCGGGCCCCCTTCGACGACGCCTTCGAGGCCGAGCGCGGTGCGCACGTCAGCGCCGTCTTCGACCCGGCCAAGGCCTCGGCGGAGCAACTGGCCGCCACCGCCCACCGACCGGGCGTCGAGGCGGCCGCCGGGCCCTTCGACCAGGCCGTGGTGACCATCCCCGCCGACTGGGTCGGCCGCCCGCCGGGCCCGCTGACCCTGGTCGGGCGGCCCGACCCGGCGGCCGCGCCGGTGGACCGGGTGGACCTGCTGGCGGGCCGCTGGGCCACCGCGCCCGGCGAGGTGGTCATCGACACCCCCGGGGGCGGCAGCGAAAGGTTCATCGGCACGTCGATCACCACCAGCACCGGGCTCAAGCTCACCATCGTCGGCTTCGCGACCGACATGAGCCAGTCCGCCGGCGGCTGGGTCACGCCCGAGCAGGCGGCCGCCCTGCACCCCACCGGCCGGCAGATGCTCTACCGCTTCACCGACGCGGCCACCGCCCGGCAGCTCACCTCCTCGCTCGACAACGCCACCGAGGGCCTGCCCAAGGACGCCGTCGCCAGCGGCCAGTCCTACCTGGTGCTCAAGCAGGCCTTCTCGGCGGGCGCCGACGCCTACCTGCCGCTGATGACGGTCTTCGGCGTGCTCGGCCTGATCGTCGCTGCGCTGATCGTCGGCAACGTGGTGAGCGGCGCGGTGGTCTCCGGCTACCGGCACATCGGGGTGCTGAAGTCGATCGGCTTCACCCCGCGCCAGGTGGTCACGGTCTACCTGACGATGGTCTCGGTGCCCGCCGTCGTCGGCACCGTCCTCGGCACGGCGGCCGGCTGGGCGGCCGCGTACCCGATCCTGCGGACCGCGTTCACCGGGATCGCCACCGGCACCGCCGTGATCGAGCCGGCCGGCTGGCTGCCCGTCGCCACCCTGGTCAGCGTTCCGCTGCTGGTCGCCCTCGCCGCGCTGGTGCCCGCCTCGAAGGCCCGCCGGCTGTCCGCCGCCGAGGCCATCTCGGCCGGCAGCGCCCCGCGCACCGGCCGCGGGTTGAAGGTCCAGCGCCGGCTGAGCGGCACCCGGCTGCCGCGCGCCGTCAGCCTCGGCCTCGGCCAGCCCTTCGCCCGCCCGGCCCGCACCGCGCTGACCATGGCGGCGATCGTGCTCGGCGTGGTCACCGTGACGGTGACCACCGGGGTGACCGGCACCCTGGCCAAGTCCATGACCGCGCCCGACACGTACACCCACATCGACGTGCTGACCAGCTCCTTCTCCGAGAACAAGATCGCGCCCCGGCTGACCCAGGAGCAGACCGAGGCGATGCTGCACGCCACCCCCGGCGCCGACCAGGTCTCCGTCCGCGGTTTGGTCCGGGTCGGCATCGCGGGCCAGCCCCAGCTGGTCTTCGCCGACTTCTACGGCGGCGACGCCATGGTCGACCACCGGCGGCTCAACGTGGTCGAGGGGCGACCGGCGACCGGAGTGGGCGAGGCCGAGGCCGGTCCGGGCTTCCTCGACCAGCACGGGCTCAAGCTCGGCGACCGGATCACCCTGCTCCTGGACGACCGGCAGACCACCGTCACCATCGTCGGCATGGAGGTCCAGGGCAACCCCAACGCGATCACCTCCAACGACGCGACCCGGGCCCTGCTCACCCCTGACCGGCACGTGGTCGAGTACGACGTACGGCTCGCCGCCGGCACCGACGCCAGGGCCTACCAGGACGCGGTCTCGGCCGCCGACCCGAGCCTGTCGACCTCGGTGGTCACGGCGGGCTCGACAGGGCCGGTCGTCGCGATCAAGACCTTCAGCACGGTCTTCACCGTCCTGCTGTCGGTGGTCGCCGCGCTCGGCGTCTTCAACACCCTGCTGCTCACCATCCGCGAGCGCCGCCGCGACCTCGGCATGCTGAAGTCGATCGGGATGACGCCCCGGCAGGTCGTCGCGATGACCGTCACCTCGGTGGCCTGGCAGGGTGTGGCCAGCGGGATCATCGGCATCCCGGTCGGGATCCTGGTGCACCGGCTGATCGTCGAGAACGTCCGGACCATCCACTTCACGGACTCGATGATCGACGTCTGGGGCGCCCCGCTGCTGGCCGGCCTCGCCCTGGCGGGCGTCGCGATCGCGGTCGTCGGCGCGCTCGTCCCGGCCCGCTCGGCGGCCCGGCTGCCGATCGCCGAGGTGCTGCACAACGAGTGAGCCCGCGGGGCACACGGACGGCCGGGCGGGGAACCGCCCGGCCGTCCGTCGCGTCCCAACTCCCGCCGACATCGGGGGAGAAGGGGTGAGGCGGGTGGCCGTCAGCCGTACGGGCCCGGGCTTCAAAGCGGCCGTCACGCTCGGCGGGGTGGTGCTGTTCCGGCTCGGGCAGAGCCTGCCGCTGCCCGGCGTCGACCCGGCCGTGCTGCGGCGGGTCGCGGACCGCACCCTGCCGGGCGACCAACTGCGCGGCCTGGCCGACCTGGTGACCGGCGGCGGGCTGTACCGGCTGGCGCTGCTCCCGTTCGGCGTCCTGGTGGTCTTCCTCGCCCGCCCGCTGGTGCAGGCCCTCACCCGGCTGCACCCCCGGCTCGCCGCGCTGCGCCGCGAAGGGCCGGCCGGCCGCGCCGGGATGCGGCGGCTCGAAGCCTGGACCACGCTCGCCCTCGGCCTGCTCGGCGGGCTGGCGCTCGGACTGGCCGCCGACGCCGGCCGGCTGCTGCCCGGCCCGGCCGCGGGGGACGGCGTGCTGCGGTGGCACGGCGCGCCCGCCGTCGCCGTGATCACCGGCTGCGTCGCGGTGAGCGCGCCGGCGGTGCTGTGGCTCGCCCGGTGGATGAGCCGGTACGGGCTCGGCGACGGGGTCTCGGTGCTGCTGCTGGCCCAGGTCCTCGCCGTGCTGCCGGGCCAACTGTGGGCGGTGGAGCGGGAGTCCGGGCCGGGCGGCTACGCGCTGGTGCTGGCGGCGGCGCTGTTCGGCCTGGTGGCGACGACCGCGCTGGTGACCGCCGGGCGCCAGGGCGCGCGGCGCGTCCCGGTGCAGTACGCGCGGCGCATGATCGGGGTTCGGCGGTCGGGGGGCGGCGAGACCCGCTACCTCCCGTTGGTGCTCAGCCACCGGGGGTTCGTCCCGGCGGTGGCGGCCGCCCTGCTGCTCGCCCCCTTCCCGCTGCCCCGGCCGCTGTACCTGGTGCTGCTGTTCACGCTCGCCGCCGTCGGCGCCTGGCTGGCCGTACTGGCCGGGCGGTCGGTGCTCGCCGAGGCCGAGGTGATGAAGCGCGAGGGGGCGTTCATCCCCGGGATCCGTTCCGGCCGGCCGACCGTCGCCTACCTGGCCTACGTGCGCGGGCGGCTCGCCGTCGCGGAGGTGCCCGGCACCGGACTGGTCGCCGTGCTGCCCACGCTCGCCCTGGCCGCCGTCGGCGCGGCGGACGGGTACGGCTTCAGCGGCGCGAGCCTGCTGGTGGCGGCCGGTGCGGCGCTCGGCGCGGTCGGTCCGCTGATGCGGGACATCCAGTCGGCGCGCTGGGGCCGCGCCGCTAGGCCGGGCGCGTGAGGTGCCCTCAGTGGTGAGCGTAGGAGCGCCTATCATCGCGCCATGGCCACCGCTGAGCTGATCCGCATCGTGTCCCGCTCCTCGCCCATGGCGCTCGCCCAGGTCGACCGGGTCCGCGCCGAACTCGCCGCGCTGCACCCGGGGCTGCGGACCGAGGTGGTGCCGGTCACCACCTCGGGCGACCGCTGGACCGGAGACCTCGCCGACCTCGGCGGCAAGGGCGCGTTCACCAAGGAGGTCGACGCGGCGCTGCTCGCCGGGGAGGCCGACGTCGCCGTGCACTGCCTCAAGGACGTGCCCGCCGACCGCCCGCTGCCCGCCGGCACCGTCTTCGCCGCCCACCTGCGCCGGGACGACATCCGCGACGCCCTCGTCCACCCCGGCGGGCTGACGTTGGCCCAACTCCCGCCCGGCACCCGGATCGGCACCTCCTCCGTCCGCCGCACCGCCCAACTCGCCTCCTCCCACCCGCAGCTGGAGTGCGTCCCGATCCGCGGCAACGCCAACAGCCGGCTCGCCAAGCTGGCGGCCGGGGACGTGGACGCGCTGCTGCTCGCCGTCTCCGGCCTGGAGCGGATCGGCGAGCGGGCCCGGATCACCGAGATCCTCGGCGTCGACGAGATGTGCCCGCCGATCGGTGCCGGCATCCTGGTGCTGCAGTGCCGGGAGGACGACGAGGCCACCATCGAGGCGGTGACCGGCCTCGGCCACCACGACACCTGGCGGGAGGCCGCGGCCGAGCGGATGTTCCTGCACGTGCTGCAGGGCCACTGCAACAGCCCGATCTCCGGCTTCGCCAGGGCCGAGGCGGACGGCCGGCTCTCGCTGCGCGGCCGGGTCTTCACCCCGGACGGCAAGCGGGTGCTGGACGCCCACGAGTGGGCGGGTGTGCTCAGCCCGGAGGACCTCGGCACCTCGGTCGCGCTGGCGCTCAAGCGGCAGGGGGCGCAGGAGCTGATCGCCTCGATCCCGCACTGAGGTTCGGGCACGGGGTGATCTCTTTTCCTCCGCGAACTGTTCCGCCGCGCCTCCAGCTGAGATGATTCCGGCCACGGGGGAAGGCAGTTGACGTCTCGTCAAGCGACGTCGACGAGTGGAACGGTCACGCCGGGGGTGGACGTGGAGGCGCTGAGACCCACCGATCCGACGACGGTCGGCGGCCGCTACCGGCTGCTCGCCCGGCTCGGCAGCGGCGGGATGGGGGTCGTCTACCTGGGGCGCTCGCCCGGCGGGCGCCTGGTCGCGGTCAAGTGCGTGCACTGGGACCTCGCCACCGACCCGAGCTTCCGGCTCCGCTTCACCCAGGAGTTGGAGGCCGCCCGGCGGGTCGGCGGCTTCCACACCGCCCAGGTGGTCGACGCCGACCCGGACGGCGACCCGCCCTGGCTGGTCACCGCCTACATCCCCGGGCCCTCCCTGGAGGCGGCCGTCGCCACCCACGGCCCGCTGCCCGAACCGGTCCTGCGGGTGCTCGGCGCCGGCCTGGCCGAGGCCCTGGAGGCGATCCACGCCGTCGGACTCGTCCACCGCGACCTCAAGCCCTCCAACGTCCTGCTCGCCGACGACGGGCCACGGGTCATCGACTTCGGCATCGCCCGCGCCCTCGACGGCGCCTCGATCACCCGCACCCAGACCGTCATCGGCACCCCCGGCTACATGGCCCCCGAACAGATCGCCGGCGAGCCGCTGACCCCCGCCTGCGACCTCTACAGCCTCGGCCGGGTGCTCTGCCACGCGGCCGGCAGCGACCCGTACGGGGGCGGCGGCAACCCGCAGGTGCTGCTCTACCGGATCATGCACACCGAGCCGGACCTCGCCGACGTGCCCGAGGCGCTGCGCCCGCTGGTCGCCGCCTGCCTGGCCCGCCGCCCGGAGGACCGGCCCACCCCCGCCGAACTGGTGGAGCGGCTCGGGCCGCCCGGGTACGACGGGCCGACCGGCTCCTGGCTGCCGGAGCCACTGCGGGTGAAGCCCGCGGTGCCGGAGGCGCCGCTGGTGGCACCGGTCACGGGGGCCTTCGGGCCGCCCGCTCCGCTGCCGGCGGTGCCGGTGGTGCGGGCGGCGCAGCCCACCAGGGTGCCGACCATGCTCAGCGGGGACCCGTACGCGGTCGCCGGCTGGGCGCCGACCGAGTCGGCCCAGGCCGCCCGGAGCCGTCGGGTCCGGCGGCTGTGGGTGCTGGTGCCGAGCCTGCTGGCGCTGGTCGCGGCGGCGGTGCTGGTGCCGATGTACCTGACCCGCGACAAGGGCAGGACCGGGCTGGACAACGGCGGCTTCGTGGCCGCCAAGGACGACGGCAGCCCGCCGGACTGCGTGACCGGCGGGACGACGTTCAAGGGCGTCGGCGGCACCCCCGAGGCCGCCTACCCCACCGAGGGCCCGCCGCTGACCGTCCCCAGCGGCACCGCGCACCCGCCCGGCCTGGTCGCCCCGGGAGACAAGGACTCCCTGACGCTGGGCCAGTCACTGGAACTCCGCTGGGTCAAGACCGGCTCGACGACCAAGGTCTTCACCAAGCGCGCTGACCAGCCCTGGCAGGAATCCGGCTGGCTCACCACCGCCGAATGCACCTTCAGGCCCACCGAGGCCGGGCTCTACCGCTGGGCCGTGGTCGGCGCCAACACCTCCGCCGACAGCATCGGCAGCGGCTGGAGCGCCCTGCGCTACCTGAACGTGCGGACGGCCCAGAACCAGAGCCCGAACCCGGTCCAGTCCGCGCCCTCGGCCCCGCTCCCGGTCTTCCCGAAGGACCAGCAGGTGGTCCGGGCGGGCCAGCCGGTCGAGCTCAGCTGGGCGACCTCCGGCACCAGCTCCGAGGTGAGCGTCCTGGCCCCGGGCGACAAGGACTGGGAGTCCCTGCCCTGGCAGACCGGGCGGAGCCTGACGTACACGCCGAAGACGCCCGGCATCTACATCTGGATGGTCTCCAGCTCGGGGCCCGGGAACTGCACCGGCGGGCCGACCACCAACGGGGTCTGCGTCAGCGCGGGGAGCGAGCAACGGTACCTGATCGTGCAGTAGCGCGGACCGGACCGCGGGTGCTCAGGAACGCTTGAGGAACCGGAGGTAGAACGCCGTGAACACCAGGACGATCCCGACGTTCACCGCCAGTCGCCCCCAGAAGTGCTGCCGGAACCACAGGATGTCCACGCCGACCACGACGGCCACCATCGCGAGCACGTAGACCACGGCGATCGTCTTGCCTGCCATGCCTCCTTTGTACTCCGCTGTACTCCGCGTGGGTGCACTCCGTTGTACTCCTCTGCTCTGTACTCCTCGCCGTGCACTGCGTGCGGGTCGCCCGGGAAGTGGCCGCGGGGAGAACCGGGCGGGTGTTCGGGGCGTCCGTTGAGGCGTGATCAGTGGGGTGCTCGGCGGGATGCCGAACTTCTGGCCCGGGCTGCTGCTCTCCCTCGTGCCGGCGGCGCTGCTGAACCGGCCGGTGGGGCGGCTGCTGCGGGCCCACTGGGTGGTGGGCTTCCTGCTGCTGCTCGGGCTCGGCGGGGTGGTGGTGGCGACGCTGCTGCCGGAGGCGTTCCAGCTGTCGAGGGACGCCGTACGGCACTGCACGGTGGCGGGTGCCCGGCCGCGCTCGCCGTACGAGCTGCTGCACGTGCGGCACATCGAGCTCAAGCTGGCCACCTACGCACCGGTGGGCTTCGCGGCCGCCCTGGCCGGGACCCGGCGGCGGGCGGCGGTGGCGCTGCTGGGCACGGCCGTGCTGCCGTTCGCGGTGTCGACGCTGCAGTACGCGGTGCCGGTGATCGGGCGGGCCTGCGATGTGCAGGACGTCTGGGACGGCGTGCAGGGCGTCGTGCTGGGGGCGGCGGTGGGCCTGGTGGTCGGGCCGGCGGTACGGGCTCTGCGTTCCCGCGCGGCGGTCTGACCCAGGTGGTCGGAACGCCCTGGGGCCCAGGCCTTGTCAGACACGTCTCAGCGGTCGAGCAGTGGGAACAGCCGGGCCACGGCGGCGACCGGACGGGCCCCGGCGGGCCGGGCACCCGGGTCGGTGTCCCGGTCGCGGTAGCGGGCGAGCAACTGCCGTACGGCGGCGCCGACGGCGGTCAGTTCCTCGGGGGTGAGGTGGACGACGGTGCTGAACGCCTCGTCCTGCTGCCACGCGGCCGGGGCCTCGGCGCGCCTGGCGAGCCAGCGCTGGTAGCTCTCGTCCTCCAGGCCCCGCGCCAGTTCGCCGAACCCGTCGTTCGGTGCGGCCGGTCGCTCCCGGGGCAGACGCCACGGCCGGGCCCGCCCGTCGACAGCCGGGGCCTCCTCGATCAGGCCGTACCGGGCGAGTTGGCGCAGGTGGAAGGAGCAGAGCCCGGAACTGTGGCCGAGTCGGGCGGCGGCCTCGGTGGAGGTGAGGGTGCCGCGTTCGGCGAGCAGCTCCAGCAGTGCGGTGCGGACGGCGTGTTCGGGGAGGGCACCGGATCTGACGAGGTCTTCGGTCTCTTCGGTCTCTTCGGTCACTTTGCAAAGTCTGCTACTTTGCAAAGTCGACAGCAAGTCCATCGAAGGGGGACCACCCGTGTCCGAGCTGCGCGAGCGTCCGGCCGTCCTGCGGATCACCGAGGTGGGGGAGGAGATCCTCCGCCGCACCTGCCGCCCGGCGACCGAGGAGGACTTCGGCAGCGAGCGACTGGCCCGGCTCATCGACGACATGTTCGCCACCATGTACGTCGCCGACGGCTGCGGCCTCGCCGCCAACCAGGTGGACGTGGACCTGCGGCTGTTCGTCTACGACTGCACCGACGAGGACGGCGTCCGGCACGTCGGGCACGTGCTCAACCCGGTGGTCGAGGAGCAGGAGCCCGGCCGCCGGCTGGCCGAGGACGCCGAGGGCTGCCTGTCCGTACCCGGCGCCAACACCCAACTCGTCCGCCCCGCGCGCGCGGTGGTGCACGGTGTCGACCAGTACGGCGAGCCGGTCACCATCGAGGGCGCCGGCTACTTCGCCCGCTGCCTCCAGCACGAGACCGACCACCTGAACGGCGGGCTCTACCTCGACCGGCTCTCGGCCCGCGACCGCAAGCGGATGATGAAGCAGACCGCCGACCGCCGGGAGAAGGTGTTCGCCGAGCGCGCCGCCAAGGCCGCGAAGCTCGGCTAGGTGCGTGCCCCAACGCCGCCCCGCAGGAAGGGGTTTGAAGACGGTCCCGGGGGGTGACGCGGTGACCGAGCCCGCTGAACTCGCCGCCGTCCGTGAGTCCTACGACACCGTCGCCGCCGACTACCTGCGCCTCGTCGTCCCGCCCGAGGGCATGGACCCGGTCTCGCGCGCGATGCTCGCCGCCTTCGCGGAGCTGGTCCGGGAGTCGGGCGGCGGCGAGGTCGCCGACCTCGGCTGCGGACCGGGGCGGGTGACGGCGTACCTGGACGGGCTGGGCCTGTCGGCCTTCGGCGGCCGGGCCGTCGTCCCGCCGCCCGGGACCGCCGTGACCCGGGGTGCTCTCCGGGGTGCACCCTGAGGGAAGATCAGGGACCGTCGGGGCGCCGGCCCTGATGATCGGGGCGCGGCTGGTCGGCAGACTCGTCATCGGGCCGGACGTCTCCGGTCCGATGACGACCAGTCTGGAGCCGCAGCGCCGTGAACGCCTCTACCCACCGCACCCGTTGGGCCGTTGTCGCCGCCGCCGGCGCCCTGGCGGTCGCGCTGACGGCCGGCGCGGGCACGCCCGCCCTCGCCGCGACGCCCGTGTCCGCTGGGACGCCGACGTCCGTGGCGGCGACCGTGGCGGCGACAACGGCCGCGCCGCAGCCGCTGGACCGGGCGGCCGTCCGGGCCGCGCTCGCCAAGCGGCCGGCCGCCGACGTCTCCGCCGCCTTCGTCCGGATCACCGGCTCCAGCGGGCGGTTCGAGGGCAGTTCGGCCGAGGACGGCATGGCGGTGGACCCGCACGGCAGGTTCCGGATCGGGTCGGTCTCGAAGGTCTTCACCACCACCGTCGTCCTCCAGCTCGCCGCCGAGGGCCGGATCGACCTGGACGGCACCGTACGGCAGTACCTGCCGGACTTCCCCTACGAGGGGGTCACGGTCGGCCAGCTGCTGAACCACACCAGCGGACTGCCCAACGGCTCCAACGCGCCCTGGGGCGACGGCACCACCACCTGGTTCGAGGCCCACCGCCTCGACTCGTTCACCCCCGAGCAGGTCATCGCCACCATGCAGGGTGCCCCGCTGGGCTTCCAGCCTGGCACCGAGCAGCAGTACAACGGCATGAACACCTTCGTCGCCGGGCTGATCGTCGAGAAAGTCACCGGCCGCAGCTTCGCCGACGAGCTGCGCGATCGGATCATCCGACCGCTCGGCCTGCATGACACCGCCCTCCCGGACGGCGACGACCCCGAGCTGCGGCACCCCGCCACCCACCCCTACCTGACCGTCCCCGACGCCGACGGCGGCACCCACCGCGCGGACGTGACCGAGCAGAGCCCCTGGCCCTGGGCCGAGGGCGGCATGATCTCCAGCGCCGCCGACCTGGACCGCTTCATGACCGCGCTGTTCCGCGGTCGCCTGCTCCCCGCCGTCGAGCAGGAGAAGCTGTTCACCGTCCCCGACGTGCCCGTCGCCGCCCACGGCGGCCACTGCCCGGACGGCAAGGCGTGCATGAGCATGGGCCTGGAGCGCCTGGAGTCCCACGGCATCACGGCCTGGGGCAAGACCGGCTCCCGCCCCGGCTCCACCAGCGGCGTCTTCGCCACCCGCGACCTCTCCCGCAAGGTCGTGTACTCCGTCGATCCGACCGCCCTGAACGGTGACGAGATGCCGTACGTCCTCGGGCTGGTGGCCGCCTCCTTCGGTCTGAGCTCGGTGGTCTGACGCGTCCTCGACGTCAAGTCGGACCGGGGCGGAGCCGGGGCCGCGTCTCCTCCTCCCTTGCGGCGAGCCGCAGTTGGCTCTCGCGGGGGAGGGGGTCGGGCCGCGGGGTGGAGGCGGCGGCGGGGTGGGTCCGCGACGGTGGACGCATGCTGATGAACATCCCGGTCGGTGACACCGAACGCCCCGTCCCCGCGTGGGCCCTGCGCCTAGCCAAAGCCCTGCCGCTCGTCCTCCTGCCGCACTGCCTGTGGCGGCTTCCGTTCGCCTTCGGCTTCGAGATGGGCACGGTCGAGTCGAGCCGCCCGCCCCTCACCTGGTGGGCCACCCCGTACGTGTTCGGGCTGAGCCTGGTCACCGAGGCTCTGGCGCTGCTCACCCTGGGGCTGGTCAGCGGCTGGGGCGAGGTGTTCCCCCGCTGGGTGCCGGTCCTGCGGGGCCGCCGGGTGCCGCCGATCGGGCCGCTCCTCGGCACGCTGCTGGGCGGGCTGGTGCTGTTCGGCCTCTTCGGGCTCCAGCCGCTCGCCTGGATCGGGGTCCTGGACGAGGTCGGCTTCAGCAGCGGGTGGTGGGAGGCGCTGGCCCGGGCCTGCATCGGCCCGGCGATGCTCTGGGGACCGATCACCATCGTCCTCGGTATCGCGTACTACCGCCGTCGTACGGCTTGAACCGCCTGTACCGCCTGTACCGCCTGAACCGCCTGAACCGCCTGTACCGCTTGAACTGCCTGAACCGCACCGGACGCGGGAAGTCGGACCGGCCGACTTCCCACGCCGCCGGCTGCTCAGTGGGTCCGGTAGTACTCGCCGACGGCCGCGAAGGCCTCCTTCGGCTCCCAGGGCAGGCCGGGACGGTCCTCGTACACCTTGACCAGGCCGTAGCTGGCGAGGTCGAGGTCCTCGCGTGGGTCGCCGTCGGGGCGGTGGACGAAGTCGTACAGGGCGAAGGTGAAGACGAATGAGGCGTCGATGCCGCCGGCGTCGAAGGCCTCCAGCAGCTCGCGCAGGTACCCGGCCTGGCCGGGCTCGTCGCGTTCGTAGCGGCCGTTGAGGCGCACCGGGCCCTCGGCGTCGTACTCGACGACCTCCAGGCCGAGGGCGCCCCGGTCGCCCGCGCCGCGGTAGGTGGCGGAGCCGAACTCGGTGACGGCGACCGGCTTGCCCTGGGCGGTCAGCTCGCGGACGCCGTCGGCGAAGCGCTCGGCGGTCGAGGCATCCCGGTACAGGTCGAGGGAGACCAGGTCGAAGGGCGTCCAGTCGACCCGCTCCAGCGGGACGGCGGCATAGCTGACCGGCCCGGTGAAGTGCGCGCGGACGGTGGCCACGGCCGTACGGAGGAAGGCGTTGACCTTGGTGCTGACCGCGCCGAGGTGCTCGCGCACCGCCTCCGGCCGGGCGAGCAGCGCGACCCGCTCGTCCGTGCTGTCACCGGGCAGGAAGCCCGGGTTCATCAGGCTCAGCTCGGCGCCGGCGAGGAACACCACCTCGGCCCCGTTCCGCCGCAGCCGTTCCGCGCGCTCGGCGCAGTCGGCGAACAGCTCCAGGATCGCCTCCTCGTCCAGCTCCAGAGGGTACGGTGAGTACCAGATTTCCAAGCCCAGCTCGGCGGCGTACCCGGCGGCGAGCTCGATCCGGTCCGGGTCGCCGCCCATGATCCGGACGGCGGTGCAGTGCAGTTCGTCCCGAATGATGCGCAACTCCCGTTTGACGAGCTCCGGGTCGAACCGCTTGCGGGAGCAGGCCCCGTCCCTGACGAAGCCGGTGTCGTAACTGATTCCCTTGGCGCGCATGGCCCCTGCCTTCGATGGCGGATCGGAACTTTACGGTACTGGCAGTACCGTAGTTGCCGTGGCCGCAGGATGGCAAGAAGGATGGGGCGGCACACAGGAGAGGACGGGACCATGGCCGGGCAGACACGGCGGCGCGGGGCGGCGCTGGAGGAGGCGATCCTGCACGCGGCGGTCGCGGAGCTCACCGAGTCCGGGTTCGCCGGGCTGACCATGGACAAGGTCGCCGCCCGCGCGGGCACCAACAAGAACGCCATCTACCGGCGCTGGCCGAACCGCCTCGCCCTCGGCATCGCCGGCTACAAGCAGCTCGCCAAGGCCGCCCCGCTCCCCGACACCGGTGAACTGCGCGGCGATGCCCTGGAGTTGCTGCGCCAGGCGAACCGGCACTGGAGCTCCCCGCTGGGCGGCGTGCTGCGCGAACTGCTGGCCGCGGCGGGCGGCGCGACGGAGTTCCTGGCACAGCTGCAGGACCAGTCCGGCGACGCCGCGGCCGCCCCCTGGCTCACCGTGCTGGGCCGGGCCGTCGCCCGCGGCGAGGCGGCGCCCGAGGTGTTGCACCCCCGGGTGGCGACGGTGGCGGTGGTGCTGCTGCGCAACGAGTTCGTGGTGCGCGGGGTGCCGAGCGCGCCGGACGACGTGCTGGTGGAGATCGTGGACGAGGTGTACCTGCCGCTGGTGCGGCGCCGGGGGGCGGCCGGCTAGGGCGGAAAAGGGGGGGGCTCAGTCCTCGGTCGGTCCCGGTGAGGCGTTCCCGGTGACCAGGGTGTCGGCCAGTCGCTCGGCGACGGCCGCGTCCAGCGGGCCGTGGCCGAGCAGGAAGCGGTACCAGAACACCCCGTAGACCTGGTCCGTGATCAGGTCCAGGTCGGCGTCGTCGGCCAGTTCGCCGCGCTCGCGGCCGCGGGTGAGGAGTTCGTGCAGCGCGGTGCGCCGGGTGGCGGTGAAGGTCTGCATCAGGTCGGCCAGGTGCGGGTCGCGGGCGGCCTCGCGGACGACGGTGCGCAGCGCGGATGCGGTGGTGCCGCGCTGGGCCGCGTCGAAGGTGGTCCCGATGAAGGCGCGCAGGTCGGTGCGCAGGGCGCCGGTGTCCGAGTGGTCGGAGACGTCCTGGCCGGCGCGGTCGGTGAGGGCGTCCAGCAGGACGGCGCCCTTGGAGGGCCACCAGCGGTAGACGGTCTGCTTGCCGACGCCGGCCGTGCGGGCGATGGCGTCGATGGTGACGGGCGTGCCGTCGGAGTCGGCGAGCAGGTGCAGTGCCGCGTCCAGGATCGCCCGGTGGGCGGCCTCGTTGCGCCGACGGCCGGTGTGCGGGCGCGTGGCCGGGTCGGCCGGGTCGGCCTGGAGGTCTTCGGCGTCGTTCATCGTGGGTCCCTTTCTCCCTGTCCCCGCTTGACAAGACTAGCAGTCTCGACAATCATCATTACCGGAACTGCCGGTCTCGACAAGTTCTCGTACCAGCCGGAAAGGCAACACCATGAGCACTGCATCGAACCTCTTCGCCGGACAGCACGTCGTCGTCATGGGCGGCAGCTCGGGCATCGGCGAGGCCACCGCCACCGCCTTCGCGGCGGACGGTGCCGAGGTCGTGATCACCGGCCGCGACCGCGAGAAGCTGGACGCCGCCGTCGCCCGGATCGGCGGCAAGACCAGCGGTGCCCGGCTCGACGCGACCGACCCGGCCGCGCTCGCCGCCTTCTTCGCCGAGGCCGGCACCGTCGACCACCTGGTCGTCGCGGTCAGCGGCGCGGCCGGCAGCGGCCCGTTCGCCCAACTGGACCTCGCCGACCTCGCCCACGGCTTCGACGCCAAGTTCTGGCCGCAGGTCCGGGTGCTCCAGGCGGCCCTGCCGCACCTGCGCAAGGACGGCTCGGTCACCCTGATCACCGCCGCCTCGGCCCGCGCCGCCTTCCCCGGCACCGCCGGACTGGCCGCGATCAACGGCGCCCTGGAGGCGATGGTCCCGCCGCTGGCCGTCGAACTCGCCCCGCTGCGGATCAACGCCGTCTCGCCCGGCGTCATCGACACCCCGTGGTGGGACCGCGTCCCCACCGAGCAGCGCACCGCCCTCTTCGACGGCCTGGCCGCCACCACCCCGGCCGGCCGGGTGGGCCGCCCCGAGGACGTCGCCCGCGCGATCCACATGTTCGCCGCCAACACCTTCGTCACCGGCGTGGTGCTCGACTGCACCGGCGGTGCCAACCTCCCCACCGGCCGCTGACCCACTGGTCGCTGACTCACTGGTCGTTGGCCGATCGGTCGCAGGCCACTCCCTGCCCCCATACGCGGACGGCCCGGCCCGGGAGCACTCCCGGGCCGGGCCGTCCGTCGCAGCATCGCGGCGTCGTGGCGTCGGGCAGGTGGGCGGCCTCGGCTCCCACGCGCCCCGGGGCGGGCGTCACGCCACCCGAGGCGTCACCACTCCGCCACCCGGTAGTCCTTGAGGAACACCCCCGACACCGGGTGCCCGGCCTCGCCGCGGACGATCGGGTCGTAGACCCGGGCGGCGCCGTCGACGATGTCCAGCGGGGTGCGGAAGCCCCGGGCGGCGATCCGGGTCTTCTTGGGTGCCGGATTCTCGTCGGTGATCCAGCCGGTGTCGACGGCGCACATGTGGACGCCCTGCGGGGCGAGTTCGGCGGCGCTGGTGCGGGTGAGCATGTTGAGCGCGGCCTTGGCCATGTTGGTGTGGGGGTGGCGCGCCGTCTTGTTGCGGACGGCGAACCGGCCCTCCACCGCCGTGACGTTGACGATGTAGCGGGCGGGGTGCGGGGAGGCGAGCAGCAGCGGCAGCAGCCGGTCGCAGAGCAGGGCCGGCGCCAGGGCGTTGACCAGCTGGGTCTCCAGCACCTCCGCCGGGTCGAGCGAACCGAGCGTGGTGGACCAGGAGTTGGCGGGCGCGAGGTCGGGCAGCAGGCCGGCCTCGTCGGTGAGGTCCAGCAGGGAGCCTGCGCCCGAGGGCAGTTGGGCGAGGTCGGTGAGCGGACGGAACCCGGGTGCGTGGGTGACGGCCCGGCGGTCGGCGCCGGGCAGGGCGGTGGACTCCCCGGCTGCCAGCAGGGCGTAGGACTCCGGCGGGCGGCGCAGGGTCTGCGCGGCGTTGTTGACCAGGATGTCCAGCGGCCGTCCGTCCGTGCGCAACTGCTCGGTCAGGCCGAGGACTTGGCGCGGGTCACGGAGGTCGATGCCGACCACGGTCAGCCGCTCCCACCACTGCTCGCTGCCCTCGACGGCGCGGAAGCGGCGGACGGTGTCCTGTGGGAAGCGGCTGGTGAGGATCAGCTCGGCGCCGTCCCGCAGCAGCATGAGTGCGAGCTGGAAGCCGATCTTCACCCGCCCGCCGGTGAGCAGCGCCCGGCGTCCGCGCAGGTCGGTGCCGAGGGCTCGGCGGGCGGTGTTGTCGGTCGCGCAGTCCGGGCAGAGCGAGTGGTAGAAGCCGTCGACCTGGCGGTAGGCCTGTTTGCAGACGTAGCACTTGCGCGGGACGAGCAGGTCGCCGACCGGCCCGCCGGGGGCCGGGGCGAGCGGTGTGTCCTCGCGGCGGTGCCGGGCGCCGGTCGCGGTGGCGGCGAGCAGCGCGGCGTCGGTCTGCCGGACGGCCTCCTTGGCCTCCTGGCGGCGGCGCTTGCGGCTCTCCATCACGAAGGAGCTGAGCTGCCGTTCGGCGACCAGCCGGGTGCGGTCCTGGGAGGGGAGGGCGCGCAGTCGGCCGAGGGTGCGGCTGAACGCGCTGAGTTCCTCGGGGGTGAGGCCCGCTGCGCAGGCGGCTTCGCTGGTCACGGTGTTGATGGTCAGCTGGTGGTGGTCGTCCCGGACCGTCATGTCCGCTCCCTCGTTCCTTGCAGGTGGGAGGGACTGTAGTTGACGGCCCGGGAGGATGAGATGCCAATTTCCTCCGGCGTACCGGCCGGGCGGCTCAGCCGCAGTCGGTGGTGAGCGAGCCGACCCGGCGGCCGTCCAGCTGGTGCGGGCCGAAGCCGTTGAGCTCCTGCTCGTCACCGGCGAAGCGGGGCTGGTCGTTCAGCCGGATGATGCAGCCGAAGTCGTCCGGGAGCGGGTCGACGGCCGAACGCGGGAAGATCGGCGGCTCCAGGCGAACGGTCCGCACCCACGCGCTCCACGGGCGCGCGCCACCTGTGCCGGGGTGCCGGCGGCCTCCCGGTCCGCCGGCACCCCGGTCCGCCGTGGCGTCAGCCCGCGTACTGGCTGAAGATCTTCGCGAACTCGTACGGCTGCTGCGGGATGTTGGTGCACTTGGCCAGCGAGCCGCCGGTGCAGGCGTTGGCGTCCCGGGTGGCGTCCCAGAAGGCGAGCAGGCCGAGGTGGTTCTGCTTGGCGAAGGTCACCAACTGCTGGGCGGCGGACTGGTTGTAGATCTGGTGGTCGTCGTTCTCGCCGATCATCGGGGTGACGCCGACCATGGCCCACAGCTGGGCGTCGGTCTTCGCCGGGTAGAGCGCCTTGAGCTGGCCGAAGGTGGCCTGCGCGGCCTGGACGGCGGCGTTGCCGTAGTCGCTGCCGGAGCGGTAGTAGTCCATCGCCATGACGTTGACCAGGTCGAGGTTCACCCCGGCGTCCCGGGCGGACTTGACGATGGCGACGCCCTCGCTGGTCAGGCCCTCGGGCAGGACGGGCAGGGTGAGCGAGACCTTGAGGCCGGGGTGGGCCTGCTGGAGCTTGGCGAGGGCGGCGGAGCGGCGGTCGTTGGAGGCGGTGTCGGCGATGGCCGCGCCCTCGATGTCGTAGTCGACGTAGCGCAGGTTGTAGGCGTTGACGACCGCGTCGTACTCGTTGAACAGCGAGTCCACCGAGGTGCAGGCGGCAGCGAGTTCGGTGCCGCTGGCGCCGCCGAAGGAGAGCTTGACGTCGCCGCCGGCCGCGCGCAGCGCGTCGACCTGGTCCTTGGCCCAGCCGCTGCGCGGGTCGTAGGCGTTGAACCAGCTGGCCTTGCAGCCGACGCCGGTGACGAAGCCCATGCTGTAGCCCTTGACGCCGCCGGCCTTGGCCATGTCGGGCATGGACGGGGTGGGCCAGGCGCCCATGTCGATGTACGGGGCGACCGGGAGCGCGACGTTCGGCGGCGGGGTGGTCGGGCCGCCGGTGGGCGTGCCGGTCGGCGTTCCGGTCGGGGTGCCGGTCGGCGGGGTGGTCGGGCCGCCGCCGGGGCCGGTGAGGGTGACGTCGTCGGCGAGGTAGGCGCCCTGCCCGTACCAGCCGTGCAGGTAGACGGTGACGCTGGTGGTGCTCGGGCCGGTGGTGAAACCGGCGGACAGCTGCTGCCAGTTGGAGCCGCCGGGGGTCCACACGGCGGGGTCGGTGACGCCGTTGCCGGTGACGCCGAGGTAGACGTACTGGCCCTGCACCCAGGCGCTGAGGTGGTAGGTGGTGTTGGGCTGGACGCTCACGGTCTGGCCGCACTGCGCGGTGTCGCTCGCGCTGACCGCGCCCTTGAGCGCGTACGTCCCGCTGTGCGCACCGGAGTTGACGATGCCGCCGGTGGCGGCGGAACAGCTCCACGGATCGAGCGCGCCGCTCTCGAACCCGCCGTTGGCGAGCAGGTCGGCGTCGGCGGCGCCGGCGTTCCCGGCGAGGGCGGCGAGGCCGCCGGCGGCGAGCACGGTGGCGGCGGCGAGGCTCAGCAGTGTGGTCCGGCCGGCGGGGCGGCGGTGGGTGGGGGTGTGCTGGAGCGCGCTGGGCATGGGGGTGCCTCTCGGGACGTGGGGCCGCCCGCGCCGCGAAGGGGGGAGACGCGGGGCGGGCGGCAGCATGGGGGCTGGTCCGGTGCGGGGAGGAGCGCGGTGCTGAGGATCAAACTGGACTAGACCAGCTGTGCACGTCAAGCACTTCCCGGCTGCCGGAAGCCTTCCGAGGGCAGGTTTTAGGGCGGGTTTAAGGAGGCCCGCCGATCAGCGGATCAGCTCCCGCAACAGGGCTTGCACTCCTTCACCTGGACGTTGTCGAGCACCGGCCCGAACGCACCGCCCACCGTGCTCCGGAAGGTCAGCGTGGTCGAGGAGTTGTACGCGACGAAGCTGAACTGCCGCCCCACGTAGCCCATCGCGGCCCTGGTCTTGCCGGTGACGTCGAAGCTGAAGTCCTGGAAGTCCTGCCCGTCGATGAGCGCCTTCCCGGTGCGCACGGCCGGCCCGCCGCCGGGGTTGCCGGCCAGGGCGTAGGTCACCGAGTAGGTGGTGCCGGGGACGGTGGTGAAGGTCTGGGCGATGGTGCCGGAGTCGGCGCCGTTGAGGTCGATGGACTGGTCGCCCTCGGCGGCCTGCCAGAAGCCCGCGCCGATCAGGTCGACGCTGCCGCCGGTGATCTGCCACGGGCCGATGCTCTGGCCGGCGTTCAGTTCGGTGAAGTTGCCCGCCGGGACCTTGGGGGTCTCGAAGCTGCCGTCGTCGAAGCGGCTGAGCGCGCGGTGGCCGGCCGCCTGGGCCGGGGCGGCGAGGCCGGCGGTGGTCAGCGTGGTGGCGGCGGCGACGGCCAGGGCGAGCGCGGCGGTGCGGGTACGCGAGAGCGACATGGGTTCCTCCCCGAGTTGCGTGACGTTTTCGGTCACTTCCGCTGCGGCCGAGTTGATCGGTCGCGAACAGAGCGTCGACCGTCGCGGCGAGCCGTGCCAAGACCGGACGGGCGGCGCCCGGTGGTGCGGAACGCCCGCGGGTGGGCTCCCGCGCGCCGGTTTGGCGGGGCGAGGTCCGCAGGCGCCCGGCGGGCCGTCCGGGGGCGAACGTCCGGGGCTGACGGCCTGGTGCGGGAGCCCGGTGGTGAACCTGGAGGCGCGCGCCCCGTCCGCACCTCCACGGTGGACCGATGACCATACGAATCGTCCGGCGATCCTTCGGCGACGAGGCCGGGACCGGCCGGAAACGGCCGGACCGGAACCGGAATTGACCGAGCGTCAGTGATGATCGATCGCGGGCACCGGCCCGCCGCGGGACCAGCCGGAAACCAGACAGGAGCACCGTCATGCGCAACGCCCCGTTCGGCAGCAACGGCCCGGAGGTCGGCGTCATCGGCCTCGGCTGCATGGGGATGACCTTCGCCTACGACGTCGGCAGCCGGGACGACGAGAAGTCCGTCGGCGTGATCCGCCAGGCGCTGGACCTCGGCGTCACCCTGATCGACACCGCCGACATGTACGGCCCCTACACCAACGAGGAGGTGGTCGGCGCGGCGCTGGCCGGCCCCCACCGCGAGCGCGCCTTCCTGGCCACCAAGGTCGGCATGGTCCCCGGCGGCAGCGGCCAGGACGCGGCCCGCGACGGCAGCCCGGAGCACGTGCGGCGCTCGATCGACGACAGCCTGCGCCGCCTCGGCACCGACCACCTCGACCTCTACCAGCTGCACCGGGTCGACCCGGCCGTCCCGATCGAGGAGACCTGGGGCGCGCTCGCCGAGACCGTCCAGGCCGGCAAGGTCCGCCGGATCGGGCTCTCCGAGGTGGGCGTCGAGGAGATCCGGCGGGCGCAGGCCGTGCACCCGGTGGCCTCGGTGCAGTCCGAGCTGTCGCTGTGGACCAGGGACGCGCTGGCCGAGGTGCTGCCGTACACCGAGGAGCAGGGCATCGCGTTCCTGCCGTACTCGCCGCTCGGCCGGGGCTTCCTGACCGGCAGCATCACCTCCCTCGACGAGCTGCCCGAGGACGACTTCCGCCGTCGGCTGCCGCGCTTCCAGCAGGACGCGCTGCAGGCCAACCTGGAGCTGGTCGGGCGGGTCAGGACGGTCGCCGAGCGGATCGGCGCCTCGCCCGCGCAGGTCGCGCTGGCCTGGGTGCTGGCGCAGGGCCGGTACGTCTTCCCGATCCCGGGCACCAAGACGCCGCGCTACCTGCTGGACAACGCGGGCGCGGCCGGCGTCGAGCTCTCGACGGCCGACCTGGCCGAGCTGGACGCGCTGCCGGCCGCGGAGGGCGGGCGCTACTACTGACCCGCCGAGCCGCCGAGCCGCCGAGCCGTCGAGCCGCTGAGCCGCCGGGCCGTCGGGCCGCTGAGCTGCTGGGCCGCCGGGGGTCAGTGCCCCCGGCGCTCCATGACCCACACCAGCTGCCGCCCGGTCTCGCCCGGCGCCCGGACGGCAGCCTCGGTGACCCGGTCCAGCCGGTAGCCGAGCTTGCGCGGGACGGCCGCGCTGGCGCCGTTCGCCTGGTCGCAGCGGATCTCCAGCCGGGCGATCCCGGGCAGTGCCAGCGCGGCCTCGGTCAGCGCCCCGGCCGCCGCGGTGGCGATGCCGCGGCCGACGTGCCGGGCAGCGACCCAGTAGCCGATCTCCAGCGCGCCCGGGCCGATCCGCCCGTGCAGCCCGAGGGCCGCGACCACCCGGCCGGGCGCCGCGTCCAGCTCGGCGAGGTACATGAAGTCCGTCCCGGCCTCCCAGGCGGCGGTGCCGGCCCGGGTCTGCTCGGCGGTCCGGGCCCGGCTGGGGGCCTCGGCGGCCCACTCCAGCCAGGGCCGCAGGTGCTCCAGGTTGGCGCACACGGCCCGGTTCAGGGCCGGTGCGTGGGTGCTGCGGCGACGGTGCAGGGAGAGGCCGCCGGGCAGCCGCAAC
Source organism: Kitasatospora sp. NPDC023176 (assembly GCF_055560495.1). NCBI lineage: Bacteria > Bacillati > Actinomycetota > Actinomycetes > Kitasatosporales > Streptomycetaceae > Kitasatospora > Kitasatospora sp. NPDC023176. Next base: position 70,546 of record NZ_JBVHIP010000020.1, read on the forward strand.
AGCTCGGGCGGCCGCCCGGCGGTCACCTCCGGCGCCGCCCGGGCGGGCTCGCGGAACCGCGGCCGGGCGCGCTCGCAGGACTGCGACGGTGCTGGGCTCATGGCGGCGATTATGTCCTTGGCCCGGACCTGCCACATCCGGACGGAGGCGCATCCGGGGACCCTCCGTCCGGCGGGTGCGGACCGGCGCGCCTGGCCGGTCGTCCCCGGTGCGCCCCGGCGCGTCAGAGCCGGATCATCACCTCGTCGAGCTCCTTGCGCCGCAGGTCCGGCACGCGCGCCCCCTCGGCCGGGTAGCCGACCGGGATCACATAGGCGGCGCGCTCCTCCGCCGGGCGGTCGCACACCTCGTTGAGGAAGCGCATCGGGCTGGGGGTGTGGGTCAGCGTCGCCAGCCCGGCCTGGTGCAGCGAGGCCAGCAGCAGCCCGACCGCGATCCCCACCGACTCCTTGGTGTAGTACGGGCGCGGCGAGCTGGGGCCCTTGTGGACCTCGAAGACCACGATCACGGCCGGCGCGTCCTCCAGGAACGGCTTGCGCCAGTCGGTGCCGATCGGTGCCAGCGCGGCCAGCCACTCCTCGGACGCCCGGTGCCCGTAGAACTCGCGCTCCTCGGCCTCGGCCGCCTCGCGCAGCCGCCGCTTGCGCTCCGGGTCGGTGATCACCACGAACCGCCAGGGCTGGACGTGGGCGCCGCTGGGCGCGGTGTTCGCGGTGCGCACGGCCCACTCGATCACCCCGTCCGGGATCGGTCGGGTGGTGTAGTCGCGGACGGTCCGGCGCTGCGCCATCACGTCGTGGAAGGCCTTGCCGCGGGCCTCGGCCTGGTGGGCCGGCACCGTCATCGGGATGAGCGGGACGGTCGGGTGGGGCGTCCCCGCCACTGCGCTGTCAACCATGTCAACCATGGCCGACAGCACAGCACATGACGGCCGCTCCGGGAAGAGGTAGAGACCAATTCCGGGAGCGGCCGATCGAGTCCGACGGGTGGCCTACCGCTCGTGCACCCGTCCGTCCCGGACCTCGATCCGACGGTTCACCGTCACCGTGTCCAGCATCCGCCGGTCGTGGGTGACCAGCAGCAGGGTGCCGGTGTACGAGCCGAGCGCCGACTCCAACTGCTCGATCGCCGGCAGGTCCAGGTGGTTGGTGGGCTCGTCCAGCACCAGCAGGTTGACCCCGCGCGCCTGCAGCAGCGCCAGCGCGGCCCGGGTGCGCTCGCCGGGGGAGAGGGTGCCCGCCGGGCGCAGCACGTGCACCGCCTTAAGGCCGAACTTGGCCAGCAGGGTGCGCACCTCCTCCTCGGTGAGCTCCGGTACGGCGGCCGCGAAGGCGTCCGCCAGCGGCTCCCCGCCCAGGAACGATCCGCGTGCCTGGTCCACCTCGCCGACCACCACCCCGGAGCCCAGCACCGCGCTGCCGGAGTCGAGTTCGAGCCGGCCGAGCAGGGCCGCCAGCAGCGTGGACTTGCCGGCGCCGTTGGCCCCGGTGATCGCGACCCGGTCCGCCCAGTCGATCTGCAGGTCCACCGGGCCGAAGGAGAAGTCCCCGCGCTTGGCGACGGCGGCGCGCAGGGTGGCCACCACCGAGCCGGAGCGCGGAGCGGCGGCGATCTCCATCCGCAGCTCCCACTCCTTGCGCGGCTCGTCGACCGTGTCCAGCCGCTCGATCATCCGCTGGGTCTGCCGGGCCTTGGAGGCCTGCTTCTCGGTGGACTCGGCGCGGGTCGCGCGGGCCTTCTTGTCGTTGTCGCTGCCCTTGCGGCGGGCGTTGCGGACGCCGTGCTCCATCCAGTTGCGCTGCATCTGCGCCCGGGCCTCCAGCGAGGCCTTGGTGTCGGCGTAGTCCTCGTACTCCTCGCGGGCGTGCCGGCGGGCCACCGCCCGCTCCTCCAGGTACGCCTCGTAGCCGCCGCCGTACAGGTTGACCTGCTGCTGGTGCAGGTCCAGCTCCAGCACCTTGGTCACGGTGCGGGCCAGGAACTCGCGGTCGTGGCTGATCAGCACGGTGCCGGCGCGCAGGCCCTTGACGAAGGACTCCAGCCGCTCCAGGCCGTCCAGGTCGAGGTCGTTGGTGGGCTCGTCCAGCAGGAACACGTCGTAGCGGGAGAGCAGCAGCGAGGCCAGGCCCGCGCGGGCGGCCTGGCCGCCGGAGAGCGCCGTCATCGGCAGGTCGAGGGAGACCTTCAGGCCGAGCGAGTCGGCCACCTCCTCGGCCCGCTCCTCCAGGTCGGCGCCGCCGAGGTCCAGCCAGCGGTCCAGGCTCGCCGCGTACGCGTCGTCGGCGCCCGGACGGCCCTCGACCAGGCCCTCGGTGGCCTCGTCCAGCGCGGCCTGGGCGGCGGCCACGCCGGTGCGCCGGGCCAGGAAGTCGCGCACCGACTCGCCCTCGCGGCGGTCGGGCTCCTGCGGCAGGTGGCCGACGTTGGCGCTCGCCGGGCTGAGCCGCAGCGAGCCGCCCTCGGGGGTGTCCAGGCCGGCCAGCAGCCGCAGCAGGGTCGACTTGCCGGCGCCGTTCACGCCGACCAGGCCGACCACGTCGCCGGGGGCGACGACCAGGTCCAGGCCGGAGAAGAGGGTGCGTTCGCCGTGGCCGGCGCTGAGGTCCTTGACTACGAGTGTGGCGCTCATGATGGGGCCGATTGTAGGAGGAGCGGGCCCCGAGCCGGAAAAGCCCGGGGGCCGCGGCCGTGGTGGCCGCGACCCCCGGGCCGCTCGTCGATCAGTGCCGCGGCACCGCCGGAGTCCTGCTCAGCGGGTCACTTGGCCTTCTTGGAGAAGTAGTCGAACATGTGCGCCGCGACGTCCTCCAGGTAGGGGCCGGCCTCGTAGGTGTTGGCGCCGTTGCCGACGGAGGTGTCGCTGACCAGGGCCGGCTTGCCGTCCTTGGTGGCGTACCAGCCGCCGCCGCTGCTGCCGCCGGTCATGTTGCAGCCGATCATCAGCATCGCCGGACGGCTCGGGTCACCGGGCTTGGCGGCCGGCTTGCCGCCGTCGCAGTGCTCCAGCTCGACGCCGTCGAAGGGCTTGGCCTCCGGGAAGCCGTAGTTGGCGACGGAGGAGAGCTGGTCGCGCGGGGCGTTGAACCACAGCGGCACCGAGCCGCCGACGGTCTCCTCCAGCGACTTGCCGTTCGGGTCCGGGTTGGCGACCTTGATGATGCCGAAGTCGTACTGGCTCCACGGGCCGCCGTGCTCCGGGTCGGCCTCCTGGGTCCACTGCGGGGAGACCATGCCGGCGGTCGCGCCCCACTCGCCGTACGGCTCGGCGTCGTCCAGCTTGGACTTCTGCTTGTTGCCGTTGCTCAGCACGCCGTTGCTGTTGAAGGCCGGGGCGAAGGTGATGTCGGTGTAGTACTTGTTGCCCTTGCCGCCGTGCAGGCAGTGGCTCGCGGTCCACACCAGGTTGCTCTTGCCCGGGTTGGCCGGGTCGGAGACGACGGTGCCGGAGCACACGTAGTCGTCGTTGCCGTCCTTGAAGAAGATCTTGCCGTTGACGTGCATGTTCTTCGGGAACGGGTGCGCCACCGGCTTCGCCGCGACCACCGAGGGCAGCTGGTCCGGGCCGGTCGGCGGCTGCGCGGCGGTGGGCTGGGCCGGGGCCGCGCCGGTCGGCTGCGCGGTCGGCTGGGCCGGCGCCTGCGAGGGGCTCTGGCTCGGCGCCTGCGGCAGCGGCTTCGGCTTGGCGTTCAGCAGCTTCTGCAGGGTCCAGTAGCCCTTGGCCGCCGGGGTGATCACGTTGGCCTGGGCCCACTTGTCCCAGTCCTCGAGCTTCCAGGTCTTCAGCTCTTCGACCGTCGGCAGCTTGATCGGAGCCGCGCCCGGCTTCCCGGAGGCACTGGCCGCGACCGACGGCGCGGCGCTCTGGGCACCGGCCGGGTCGCTGTTGTCCGGCCCGCAACCGGTGGCGGCCACCATGGTCAGCACGGCGACGGAAGCGCCCAGCACGGCACGGCTCGGCCGGGATATCGGTGACATGAGTTCAAATCCCCCTGTTGACTACCGCCATACGGCCCGTTCCCCCGGGTACGGCCCCCGGGGTCGCAGGTATGGCAGGTGAGGAGTCTGCCATGCGGATAAGGAACTCCTTACACCTGGCCCCGGCCGGGACGGGGCTGTCACCGGATCGGCACGGGATCGGCACGGGGCCTCCGTCGGGGCCTCCGGCAGGCTCCGACGGGCGCTCCGTGCGGGCCCGGAAAAGCGGTTGCACGCGTTCGCCGGGGTGCCTAGCGTGGTCCGTGTCATCCGCCAGACAAGGAGAAGGCCGTTGCTCTACTGAGGTCCCGGGACACCGCCCCCGCCACGCAGGCCCTGCTTGCCGCGTGGTGTGCGAGTGTGCGACCTCAGTCACGGCCCCGTGGCGCCTCGTAGCGCCGCCGTCCTGTCGTTCGGCCGTACCGGTTCCGCACCCGCGGTGTCTCCCCGTGTTGCTCATCACCCCTTCAGCAACCACCCGGGAGGCCTTGCATGGCACAACCCACCACCGCCGTCCTCTGTACCGACCTCGCGTTCGAGTGGCCCGACGGCAAGCCCGTCCTGGACGGCTTCCACCTCGCCGTCGGCCCCGGCCGCACCGGACTGATCGGCCTGAACGGCGCCGGTAAGTCCACCCTGCTGCGGCTGATCGCCGGCGAACTCACCCCCACCGGAGGCACCGTCCGGGTCGCGGGCGAACTCGGCTACCTGCCGCAGGGCCTCACGCTCGACACCGGCGTGCGGGTCGACGAGGCGCTCGGCATCCGGGCCGCCCGCGAGGCCCTGCACGCCATCGAGTCCGGCGACACCGACCAGCGGCACTTCGACGCCGTCGGTGACGACTGGGACGTCGAGGAGCGCGCCCGTGCCACCCTCGACCGGCTCGGCCTGCACAGCCTCGGCCTCGACCGCACCACCGGCGAACTCTCCGGCGGCGAGGCGGTGTTGCTGCGGCTCGCCGCCCTGCTGCTGCGCCGCCCCGACGTGCTGCTGCTCGACGAGCCCACCAACAACCTCGACCGGGCCGCCCGCGAGCGGCTCTACGAGACGGTGGCCGGCTGGCAGGGCGTCATGGTGATCGTCAGCCACGACCGCGAGCTGCTCCAGCACGTCGACCAGATCGCCGACCTGCGGGACGGCGGAGTCACCTGGTACGGCGGCAACTTCGCCGAGTACGAGCGCACCCTCACGGCCCAGCAGGAGACGGCCGAGCGGCTGCTGCGCAACGCCGAGGCCGATGTCCAGCGCCAGAAGCGGGACTTGGTCGACGCCCGCACCAGGCTGGACCGCAGCGCCAGTTACGGCAAGAAGCGCTCGGTCACCCGCAACGACCCGCACATCTTCGCCGGGATGCTCAAACGCAAGGGCCAGGAGACGGCGGGCCGGCTCACCGGCATGCACACCGAGCGCCTGGAGGAGGCCAAGGCGCGGCTCACCGTCGCCGAGGAGGCGGTGCGCGACGACGCCGAGATCCGGATCGACCTGCCGCGCACCGCCGTGCCGGCCGGGCGCACCGTGCTCACCCTGCAGAAGGTCGGGCTGCCCACCGGCGGCACCGTCGACCTCGACCTGCGCGGCCCCGAGCGGATCGCCCTGGTCGGGCGCAACGGCTCCGGCAAGACCACGCTGCTGCGCACCATGGCGGGCGAACTCGCCCCGCTGGAGGGCATGGTCACCACCCAGGTGCCGCTGCGCCACCTGCCGCAGCGGCTCGACCTGCTGGACGACGGGCTGACGGTCGCCGAGAACGTCAAGCGGTTCGCCCCCGGTGCCGGGGACAACGCCGTCCGCGCCCGGCTGGCCCGCTTCCTGTTCCGCGGCGGCCGGGCCGACCAGCCGGCCGGCACCCTCTCCGGTGGAGAGCGGTTCCGGGCGACGCTGGCCGCCCTGCTGCTGGCCGACCCGCCGCCGCAGCTACTGCTGCTCGACGAGCCGACCAACAACCTGGACCTCGCCAGCGTCCGCCAGCTCACCCAGGCGCTGGCCGCCTACCAGGGCGCGCTGGTGGTGGTCAGCCACGACCTGCCGTTCCTGCGCGGCCTGGGCCTGACCAGGTGGCTGGAGCTGGACGGCGAGCTGAGGGCGGTGGACCCGATGTAGCGGCCGAGGCGTGTCGGACCCGTAGGGCGAGTCGGACCCGTAGGGCGTGTCCGACCCGTAGGGCGTGTCGGACATGCCCTACCGTCCGTCCTCGCTACCGCCCGTCCTCGCCCCGGGCGTCCTCGGCGAGCACCCGGCGGGCCGTGCTCAGGGCGGAGTCCTTGAGCGCGGCCAGCTCCTCGGGGCTGTACACCGGGGTCCGGAGGTCCGGCGCGATGCCCGGGCCGTCGAAGGTGGTGCCGTCCCGGGTGAGGTACTCCTCGTTCGGCAGCACCACCGCGAATTCCGGTGAGAGGGGCTTGATCAGGACGTCGGAGTAGACGCCCTGGGTGTTCTCGCCGATCCGGGTCACGTGCGGGGACCGCCCCATCAGGGCCTGGGCGAAGGTCTCCGCCGCGCTGGCCGAGATCGAGGAGGTGAGCAGGGCCACCGGCCCGGTGAAGTGCTCGCCGTCCGAGGGCTGTACGGGGACCGGCACCGGCCGGGTGAACCTCGTCGGGTCGGCCGGGTCGTCGCGCGCCACCTTCCGGTAGGCGAGGTACGGGCGGTCGGTGAGCCGGGCGGCGATGTGCAGCCCGAGCGCGTCCGAGCCGCCGCCGTTCAGCCGGACGTCGACCACCAGGCCGCTGAGCCGGTCCGGGTCGGCGAGCAGGGCGTCGAGGGCCCGGTCCAGCTCGGCGACCTGGCTGCGGTAGTCGCCGTCGGTGTAGCCGTCGAAGCTGCCCACCCGCAGGTAGCCGACGTCGTCGGGGAGCCGGCCCACGCCGAGCTTCCCGCCCGCGAAGAGCTGCTCCGGGCCGGTGAGCTGGGCGGCGACGGCCTGTCCGGCCCGGGTGGTCAGCTCCTTGGTGCGCACCGTCGAGCCGGGCCGCCGTCCGCCGAACACCGGGGTCGGCTGCCCGTCGACGATCCGCGCCAGCCCGGTGTGGGCGTCGCCGAGCGGCCGGAGCATGTCGACGAGGACGTCCTGCAACTGCTCGGTGGTCGTCGCCGGGGTGATCCGGCGCCGCTGCTCGTCCCGGACGGCGTGCCAGTCGATCCCCTTGGCCGCGAAGAAGGGGTAGTTCTCCTCGAAGTCCTCCCAGAACCGGTCGAAGACCGCGAGCGGGTCGTTCGGCGCCGGGGTCGTGCACAGCGGTGGCAGTGCGGGGATCCGGTTCAGGTCCTTGGTGCCGACCCCGCCCTCCTCGCGGTCGACGGCCCGGTTCCGGCCCTTCGGGGTGAGGGCCACCGCGTTGTTGCCCATGACGTAGCGGACGGTGCCGTCCGGCCCGGGCGGGCCGGCCTGCGTCGCGGTGACCCAGCCGGGCACGCAGCTGTGCGCGGTCACGTCGTAGGTGGTCAGCCGACCCCCGTCGATGGAGACCACCGTGCCGTAGCCGTCCATCCGCCAGACCCCCTCCAGGGGACCGCCCTGCCGCCCCTGGGCCTGCGCCCGGTTCTGCCCCGGTGCCCCGGCCGCCCCCTCCGCCGAGGCCGCTCCCGGCGCCGCCACGGCGACGGTCGTCGCCAGCACCGCCGTCACGACCGTCGCGGCCACCGCCCTGCCGATACCCCTGTGCGTCATTTCCGGCCTCCGCCGAATCCCGGCCTCCCCCTGCGGAACCCCTCCGCCGCCGCGCGACCGACGCTACGGCCGCGGGCCCCGCCCGGGCGTCATCCGACGCGTCGCCGTCGTACCCTCCTGTGGGTCCACTCGCCGGCCCGGCCGAACAGCCTCGGGAGGGATGGACGGCAAACCGTTTTGACGGCGGGTGGAAATCCGTCGCGCCGCTTCCGACCGCCGTGCGCTGCCGTGCCATCGGCGCCTTGCCTGCGCTCGACATCGAGGACATCGAGCACGAGCTCACCGCACGAGCTCACCGCACGAGCTCGCCGGGTGAGGCGCGGGGGAGTGGCTCGGTGAGCGGCCGAGGGCGCGATCCTGCCGCACGCGGCCGGGGAGGGCGTCGACTATGCGCGGGCGAGCTTCGCGGCTATCCGGGTGCCCAGCCGGTCCAGCCCGACGACGGCGGCGCCGAGCAGGACGAACTCGACCGTCAGCTGGGCGATCTGGCCCCAGACGTAGCCGTAGCCCTTGCTGGTCGGGTCGAAGAAGAAGTACGGGTAGGGCGTGGGGAAGTCGTCGAACAGCGCGTTGCGGGCGAGCACGAGCGCCGCGTAGCCGAGCGGGAAGGCCAGCCAGAGCGGTATGTCCTTCCAGGCCGCCGCGTTGCGCGGCTTCAGCACCAGCCAGTCCACCAGCACCATCACCGGTGTGACGTAGTGCAGGAAGAAGGAGGACCAGTTCGCCAGCCGGTCCGGCCCGCTGACGAGTCCGGGCAGTGGGCTGGCGCCGTGCTGGAGCAGGATGTGCGAGACCAGCCCGGTGATCAGGATGTACAGCGTCGCCGCCCCGCGCAGCCGGGGCGCGGGGGCGTCCACGGTGTCGCGCTTGACCATCCAGTACACCGCGCCGATGAAGTAGCCGAGCACGATGACGTTGCTCTGCACCGTGAAGTACACCAGCGAGGCGGTCCCGAGGGACAGGCCGAGGCCCGCCGAGAGCACGATGCCCATGCGCCACCACAGCGCGGGACGGGTCCGGACGGTCATGCGGTCACCAGTTCGTTCCAGGCGATACGGGAGGTATCGGACAGATCAGCGGAATATCGCACTCTACTCCGTGGGGGTGGCGGCATGGAACCCGTGTGCGATTCCCTCCCGCCCCTCCCAACCCTCCCGCCACCGCCGAATCAGCCCGGCAGTACGAACCCCGACTCATAGGCCGCGATCACCGCCTGAGTGCGGTCCCGGGCACCCAACTTGGCCAGCACACTGCCGACATGGGTCTTCACCGTCTCCTGGCTCACCACCAACTGCCGGGCGATCTCCCCGTTGTTGAGCCCGGTGGCCATCAACCGCAGTACCTGCCCCTCCCGTTCGGTCAGCCGGCCGATCGGCCCCCGGTCCGCGGCGGTGCCCCGCCGGCCGTCCGCGCCGTGCCGCAGCGCGAGTTCGCGCACCGCGGCCGGGAACAGCAGCGAGTCCCCGCGCGCGACCAGCCGCACCGCCTGGACCATCTCCTCCGCCCGCGCCCGCTTCAGCAGGAACCCGGCCGCGCCCGCGCGCAGCGCGTCGTACACGTGGTCGTCGTGCTCGAAGGTGGTGACCACCAGGATCCTCGGCGGCTCGGCCATCCCGCCGACCAGCTGCTCGGTGGCCCGGATCCCGTCGATGCCGGGCATCCGGACGTCCATCAGCACCACGTCCGGGCGCAGTTCGCGCACCAGCGGGACGACCTCGGCGCCGTCGGAGGCCTCGCCGACCACGAAGAGGTCCGGTTCGGCGTCGATCACCACCCGCAGGCCCATCCGGACCAGCCGCTCGTCGTCCGCGATCACCACCCGGATGCCCGTGCTCTCCGTACGTTCCGTGCTCATCCCGCAGTCCCTCCCACCGGCAGCCAGACGGCCAGCCGCCACGTCGTCCCGTCCGCGCTCGGCCCCACCGCGCTCCCGCCGCGCAGGGCCGTCGCCCGTTCCCCGATCCCGCGCAGCCCACGCCCGCCGCCGGGGCGGCTCGGGCGGGACGGGCCCAGCGGGTTGGTCAGTTCGATCTCCAGCCGGCCCGCGTCGAGCCGGACCCGCAGCCCGGCCGGGGCGGCCCCGGCGTGCCGTAGCACGTTGGTCAGGCCCTCCTGCACGATCCGGTACGCCTCCCGGGAGACCTCGGCGGGCAGCGCGCCCAGGCCGGGCGCCAGCTCGGCGTCCACCGTCACGCCGGTGCGGGCGAGTTGGCGCAGCAGGTCGTCCAGCCCGGCCAGCGTCGGCCCGGCCGGGACGGTGCCGCTGTCCTCCTCCTCGCGCAACAGCCCGAGCACGGTGTCCAGTTCGGCGACCGCCCCGCGCGCGGTTTCCTCGATCGCCCGCAGCGCCTCGGCCGCGAAGTCCAGGTCGGTGCGCAGCACCCGGGCCGCCGCCGAGGCCTGGATGCCGACGGCGCTGAGCGCGTGCCCGACCGAGTCGTGCAACTCGCGGGCCAGCCGGTTGCGCTGGGCCAGCACGGTGGCGCGGCGTTCGGCGGCGGCCAGCCGCTCCTCCGGGGTCGGCCCGAGCAGGACGGGCGCCCAGCGGGCCAGCAGCGCACCGCAGGCGGCACTGCTCCCGACGATCAGCAGCAGCACGGCCAGGCCCAGCGCCGGGCCGGTGAACATCCAGCCGGGGAAACGATCCGTCCAGTAGCCGGCGAGCTCCCCGGACCCGATGAGGCCGAACAGCAGCACCACCGCGAACGGCGCCCCGGCCAGCGTCATCCCGGCGACCACCCCGCCGGAGAACAGGTGCAGCACGAAGAAGAGCGCGGTGCGCCGACGGGCCGCCCAGGACCGGGACGGCCCGGTGGCCAGTTCCTCCGGCCGCGCCACCGCGCACAGCGCCCGGGCGGCCGCGCCCTCCAGCCCGCGCACCGTCGGCACCAGCGCGGTGACCGCGGCCATCGGCAGCGAGGTGAACAGCGCCAGCAGCTCCAGCAGCAGTTGGCGCGCGTGCCCCTGGTTGGGGTTGAGCGCCCCGAGCCCCACCACCGACAACAGGTAGTACGGCGTCAGCAGCGCGCCGCCCAGCACCAGATGCACCCAGCGCAGCCGGGCCCGCCGCCCGACCAGCGCCGCTCCCACCCGCCGGATCCGGCCGCCCCCCGTCCTCATTCGGGCGACTCTACGTCAGCGGCGCCGGGCCCGGTCCCCCATGCGGTCAGGGCCACCGCGCCCGCGGCCAGCATCAGCACCCCGGCCGTGAACTGCCCGGCCTCCACCAGGGCCATGAACCCCGGCACCGCCCGTGGCAGGTCCGGCACCGCCGTCGACGTGCCGAACGCCACCAGCAGGAAACCGCCCCAGCCGAACAGCGAGCCCGCGCCCGTCCAGGCCACCAGCAGCGGCACCCGCAGCCGCCGCCGCGGCCCGATCCGGAGCACCAGCACCAGCAGCGCCAGTGCCGCGGCGACCGCCGTGACGGCGGTCGCCGCGTCCATCGTCGCCATCGACCGGGAGTACTCCTCGGCCAGGCGCAGCGGCAGTCCCGTCGTCCCGCCCGCCGCCCAGTACGCCCGGGCCGCCGCGACCCCCAGCGCGACCAGCGCGGCCACCCCGGCGAACGCCCGCTGCACCCCGCCGGTGGGGGAGTCGGGCAGGTCGCCGATCCGGCCGCGCAGCAGGCCCGCCCAGCGTCGGCGGGCGTAGAGCGCGAACGCGGTGAACAGCGCGGCGCCCTGCACCCCGAAGCCGCCGTAGACCACGGCGTACACCCACCCCGCCAGGCCGTCGTCGGCCTGCTGCGCCGGCGTCCGGTGCTCCGGCCCGAGCAGCAGCGAGCCGAGCACGTCCAGCGGAACCACCACCATGACCGTCCCGAGCAACCCGCTCGCCACCCACATCGGGAACGCCACCAGCCCGGCCGGAGCCCGCCGCCCCCACGGCCGCAGGAAGGCGAGCGCGAGCAGCAGCGCGACCGCGTCCATGCCGACGGTGAGCAGGTTGACCGCCCACAGGCCGTCCAGCGCCTTCGGGTCGCGCGTGCCCACGTGGGAGCCGGCCAACCACAGTAGTTTCAGGGTCAGGTAGGGCGCCGTGGCGGCCATCGCGATCCCGGCCGCCACCCCCCGCACCACGTCTTCTCCGCGCCTCATGCCCCCACGCTGCCGCCGCGCCCCGGTCCGTGACCTCCGTCCCGGGGGCGATCCCGCTCCCCCCGGCGGGGGATCCTCCCGTAGCTCAGGCCATCCGGTGGATCAGCCGGTCCTCGTGGTCCACCCGTCCGTCCGGGTCCGCCACCAGCCCGAGCCGCCCGGCCAGCCGACGCGAGGGCAGGTTGTCCGCCCTGATCAGCGCCGTCACGGGAATCCCGGGAAAGCGCGGCAGCGCCTCCGCCATCGCCGCCCGGCACGCCTCCGCCGCGTACCCCTGGCCCCACGCGGACGGCCGGAACCGGTAGTACAGGTTGAACACCGGCTCCCCGTCCAGGGTGTGCAGGAACAGTCCGGCGACCCCGATGACCACCCCCGGCTCCTCCCGGGTCGACACCATGCAGTACCCCACCCCGTCCCGCGGCCAGTCGGCCACGAACCCGTCCAACTGCTTCTGCGCCGCCGCGATGTCCCGCTGCGGCCCGTCCGGGTTGTACCGGTTCGTCTCCGGATCCCCGTGGATCGCGAACATCGCCTCCACGTCCCCGTTCTGCGGCCGGCTCAGCACCAGCCGCTCGGAGACGGCGACGATCGTGCGGTCGGTGGTGGGCAGGTCGGTGGCTGGCAGGTCGGTGGCGGTCATGGCGCTTCCCCCATGTCGTACGTAATGGCTCGCCCGCACGATAGACCATTACCCGGACAGTCGCCCGCCCATTTCCCTACAGGATCGGCTCGCAGCCGATGGCCTTGCCCCCGGCGGTGAGGAACTGCCGTACCAGGTCGTTCTGGTCGGGGAAGAGGAAGGGCTTTTCCAGGGTGTCGGTGTACCCGCCGTCGACGGTGAAGAAGACGTCCTTGCCCTGGCAGCTGGTGACGAGTGTCCCGGCGGCGACCCATCGGGCCCGCCCGATAGCGGACTGCCCGGAGCCGTCCTGGCGGGTCAGGGCGGTGGTCCGCGGATCGGTCGTGATCGCGAAGACCTGCGTCCGCGCGTCGTGCCTCGGATCCCCGCCGATCTTGCAGGACCAGATCGGGCCGGACACGGTGGTGACCTGCTGCGGCATGCGCCACCGGGCCTCGGGGTTCTTGGCGGGCGCGAACCCGGGCAGGCCGCAGAGGTTGGTCCAGTCCGGGTCCGTCTCGGCTCCCTCCGCCGACAGGCCCTTCGGTGCCGGCAGTGTCCCGCCCGCACACCGGTTCGCCTTGGCGGCCGCGTTGGCGAGCCCCACGGCCAACCGGGCCCTGGCCTCGTCACCTCCCTGCTCGGTGCTGTGCACCTCGGCGCGCAGGCCCTTCTCACACCCTTCGGGAAGCAGAGCCCATGCCGTGCCCGGGGTGACCGAGCCGGCCGAGTCGCCGGAGAACATCCGGGCGTTCGACGCGGCCAGCCTGCCCGGCCCGTCCTTGGTGTCGCGTTCGAGGTAGAACCACACGGTCTTCTCGGTCTTCTCGAACAGGCCGGAGCTCACCGAGGCGGAACAGCTGTAGTCGGAGGCGGCCGCCGATAGGCTCCGGCCCCGGTGCTCGTTGATCCGCCCGGATCCCAGGAGATCGTGCACCTGGTCCGCCGTGGCCGCACCCTCGCACACGCTGCCCGGCCCGCCGAGGTTCGTCAGCCGGTACAGCGTGAACCCCGCCGCTCCGACCGGGACGAGGGAGAGCGCCAACGCCGCGGCCACGGCCCGCATCCGCAGCCCCCGCGTGGTGAATCCGCGCCGGTCGGCCGCGGATGCGATGCGCTTGCCGAAGCCCTTCCTGTCGCCGCTTCCGTCGTCGGGCCGGTTGGCCGTCTGTTGTGTCTTCACCACGACTCAGCGCCCACCCAGCGCGTTCCGGTAGGTCTCGTTGATGCCGGTGCCGTAGCTGCCGGACACCTCGCGGAGGAGCTTCTGCGGCACGCTTCCGGTGTCGGTGATCTCCGGCTTGCTCAGACCGGCCTGTTCGGCCCGCTCCGTGATCATGCTCTTGAGCTGTTGTTCACCCGAGCTGAACATCTTGGACAGGTCCGCCTGGGTCTGCTGGTCCTGGGCGGAGTTGAGTCCGTTCGCCCACTCGGACGTGCCGACGTCGACGAGTCGCTGGACCAGGTCGCCCACCACCGGTACGGGGGTCAGCGGGGTGCCGATGGCGTGGTAGGCCATCTTCGCCTGCCAGTTGGTCTGGAACACCACATCGTCGTGATGGCGGGTCATGACGTCGGACTGGGTGCCGCTGAGGACACCCAGCACCTGTCCGGCCTCCTGGACGAAGCCCTCGATCCCGGGGTTGGGGCGACCGGTGACGTCCGGCTTGAAGGCGTCGGCCGGGTAGGTGTCGAGCCGCCGGGCCAGTTCCCGACTCTCGGCGTAGTGGATGGCCTTGAACGCCTCCGGATCCTCGGCCACGCCCCGGATGGTCCGGATGAGCTTGTCCCGGTCGATGGTCAACCCACTGGTCTCGGAGTGTCCCACGAGTTCCTTGCCGAGGATCTCGTAGGTGTCGGCCGAGTAGTCGGCGATCATGTCGCCGAACGGGCGGCGCAGTGCGGCCGGGAGTTCGGTCGCACGGCCGGCCGAATCTCCGCCGAAGTGATTGATCGTGTCGGACATGATGCGCGCCATGGCCGCGTCGTGCGGGCGGACGGGCGGTTGGTCGCCGTGCGGATCACGACCGGTGGTGGCGGCTTCCAGCGCGTCACCGAACGCCCCGCGTGCGGTGTCCCGGGCGAGTGTGTCCAGTTCGTTGTGCTCATTGCCCTGGTCGGGCCAACGGCGGGCCTTGAGCAGGTAGTCGAGATTCTTGCCGGCGGCCGGGTCGAAGAACTCCTTCGCGGCCTCGGGGCTGCGGCTCATGACCTGCATGAGGTCCCGCATCGGATCGCCCTGATGGCCGACGACGTTGTTCCAGTCAGGGCCCCAGAGTTGCTCGCCCTTCAGCTTGCTGCCGCGCTCGTAGTCGACCAGATCCGTACCGACCTTGATCAGGAAGCCCTTGTCGAAACTGCCCTTCGCGTTCATCAGCGCCGTCAGCGCCGGGTAGTTGTCGTTCCACCCCGCCGCCGAGCCGCCCGGGCGGCGGGCGGCCGCCAGGAGTCCGGCCTCCCAGTCCTTGCCCATGCCGCCGTCGCGGGTGGCGGTGGCGAGGGCCACCGACAGGTTGCCGTAGACGTCCTGGTAGCCCTTGGCGTTGTGGTTGCCGTGGGCGAGGTCGCCGTAGGCCTTGCTGTACTCCAGGAAGGCTTCCGGGCCGGTCTTGCCGCCGTGGTCGAGGCCGTTGAGCAGGGTGGTGGCGAAGTCCTTGTTTTCCGCGTTGGCGGCCAGCAGGGTCTGGAGCTGCTTGAGCTGGTCGTCGGAGAGGCTGCCGCCCTTCGCCATCAGGTCGGTGGCCCGCTTGGCGTCGGCGACCGGGCCGCCGCCGCCCGGGGTGGGGTTGAAGGCGGTGGTGCTGGTGCCGATGTCGGCCCGGAGGTCGACGGTGGCGCGCTGGTCGGCGAGCGAGGCCTTCTCGACGGCCTTGGTGAGGCGGGCCGCGATGGCTTTGGCCTTGGCGTCCAGGTCCCGGGCCAGCGTCGCGCTGTCGGGGTCGTTCCTGGCGCCCTTCGGCAGGCTCCAGCTCACGGCGCCGTCAGCGGAGACGGTCAGTTCCTCGGTCTGGGCGTCGTGGAGAGCCGTGTCGAGGTCGCGGCGGGCGGCGGCGAAGTCCTCGGCGGCGGTCTTCATGATCGCGGCGAGGGCGGTGGCGACGGCCGAGGCCTGTTTGAAGTCGCCGTCGATGCCCTGCATCACCTTGGTCGCCTCGTCGGCGGCCTCGCCCTTCCAACCGGCCCGCTGGGCGGTGCCGGTGAGGTCCTTGGCGACCCGGCCGTCGAGGGCGGTGAGGGCCTTGGCGACCCCGGCCCATGCCTCGGCGGCGTCGGAGACCCCGGAGAAGTCGGCCTCGTGCAGTTCCTTGAAGGACACCATCGGTGTGTTCCCCCTGTGCTGGCTAGCGGGTGGCGCGGAGATCGGCGACGGTGGTGATCTCGTTGCCGTGGTAGTACTCGCGGGTCCGGTCGAGGCTGGTGGCGGCGTTGTCGACCTTGCCGTGCAGGGCCTTGCACTGCTGCAGCCACCGCTCGGTGCTGTCGGTGAGGGCGCCGCCGAAGGAGAAGCCGCGGATCCGGGTCGACGCGGTGCTCGCGTACTCGGTGAGGCTGTGCGCGCCGGGCCCCGCCTTGGCGTTGGCGTCGTCGAGGTCGGTGGCGATCTGCCGGGCCAGCCCGGCCGATGCGGTGAGCTCGTACGGGGTGTCCAGCCGGGTGGTGGGCCGGCCCGGGGGGAGCAGTGGGAACGGCGGCACCGTACTGCCGCCATCGGCCGACGTCGGCGGGGCGTACGGCGACTTCTTCGGCGTGCTCGGCATCGGGTCCGTCGCCGGGGCGACCGGTCCGGTGGTGAAGTACGGGCTGCCCATGTGTAATCAGTCCTCCCCGACTCGGCAAAGGGTTCGTGTGCCCTTCGCGGCATGACGACCGTACAGGCACCCTCCGTCAGTACGCCGACGCACCCTACGTGGTGGCGGTTGCACTGGGAGTCGCCGGTTCCATCAGAGGTTCGGCACGGGTGAATTGGCGACACGGGGCCGGGGCCGAGGTCTTGTTACCGACGGGTCGCTTGCCTATCATCGCGAGTGTTACAGCTTTACTGTCAAACCCCGAAGGGTTCTGCGGCCAGTGCGTGACAGGCCAGTGCGTGACACAAGCGGTCCAGCGGCCGGTGCGGGTGGCCCCGGGCCGTTGGCGGGTGTGCGAGTGGTCGAGCTCGCCGGGATCGGGCCGGGGCCGTTCGCGGCGATGCTGTTGGGCGATCTCGGGGCGGACGTGGTGCGGGTGGACCGCCCGGAGCCGTCGCCGCTCGGCACCGATCCGGCGTACGACCTCACCAACCGGAACAAGCGGTCGGTGCTGGTCGACCTCAAGTCGCCCGAGGGGCCCGGCCTGGTGCTGGACCTGGTCGAGCGGGCCGACCTGCTGATCGAGGGCTACCGGCCCGGTGTGGCGGAGCGGCTCGGGGTGGGCCCCGAGGCGTGCCTGGCGCGCAACCCGGCGCTGGTGTACGGGCGGATGACCGGCTGGGGGCAGCAGGGGCCGCGGGCCGCCACTGCCGGGCACGACCTCGGGTACGCGGCGGTGGCCGGGGTGCTCGGGCTGGTCGCCTCGCCGGGCGGGGCCGACGCGCCGCCCGGGATCCCGGCGAACCTGCTCGGCGACTACGCGGGCGGCTCGCTCTACCTGGTCGTCGGCCTGCTCGCCGGGCTGCACCACGCCCGCGCGACCGGGGCCGGGCAGGTGGTCGACGCCGCGATCGTGGACGGCGCGGCGCACCTCGGCAGCATGCTGTGGGGCCTGCTCGCGGCCGGCCACTGGCAGGACCGCCGGGGCGTCAACCTGCTCGACGGCGGCGCGCCGTTCTACGCGATCTACCGGGCCGCCGACGGCGGCCACCTCGCGGTGGGCGCCCTGGAGCCCCGGTTCTACGCCGAGTTCGCCCGACTGCTGGACCTGGGCCCGGACGCGCCCGGCCAGTACGACCTCGCCCGCTGGCCCGAACTGCGCGCGCTGATCGCGGCCCGCTTCGCCACCCGGACCAGGGGCGAGTGGGAGGCCGTCTTCGCCGGTTCGGACGCCTGCGTGGAGCCGGTGCTGACGATGCGTCAAGCAGCGGGCGAACAGCACCTGTTGGCGCGTGGGACGTACGTCGAGGCGGGTGGCGTGACCCAGCCCGCCCCCGCCCCGCGCTTCTCCGCCACCCCCGCCGCGCTGCGCCGCCCGCCGGCCCGGCCGGGGGTGGACACCGCCGAGGTGGCCCGGGACTGGGGCGTTCCGGCGCTCCACCCCGCGGCCGGCGACACCGAATCCGTCAACTCCACAGCAGAACAAGGGGAGTAGCGTTGCAGCGCGAGATCTTCACCGAGCAGCACGAGGACTTCCGGGCCACCGTGAAGGCCTTCCTCGCCAAGGAGGTGCTGCCGCACTACGACCGCTGGGAGAAGGCGGGCATCGTCGACCGCTCGGTCTGGCTGGCGGCCGGCCGACAGGGGCTGCTCGGGATCGCCGTGCCCGAGGAGTTCGGCGGTGGCGGCGCCCCGGACTTCCGCTACGCCGCCGTGCTGGCCGAGGAGTTCGCCCGGGCCGGGGCCTCCGGACTGGCGATCGGGCTGCACAACGACATCATCGGCCCGTACCTCACCTCGCTGGCCACCGAGGAGCAGAAGCGCCGCTGGCTGCCGGGTTTCTGCAGCGGCGAGCTGATCACCGCGATCGCGATGACCGAGCCGGGCACCGGCTCCGACCTCCAGGGCATCCGCACCCAGGCGGTCGACCAGGGTGACCACTTCCTGCTCAACGGCGCCAAGACCTTCATCTCCAACGGCATCCTGGCCGACCTGGTCATCGTGGTCGCCCGGACCACGCCCGAGGGCGGCGCGCACGGGCTGAGCCTGCTGGCCGTCGAGCGCGGCACGCCCGGGTTCGAGCGCGGCCGCAACCTGGACAAGATCGGCCAGAAGGCCCAGGACACCGCCGAGTTGTTCTTCGAGGACGTCCGGGTGCCGAAGGAGAACCTGCTCGGCGAGCTCAACGGCGGCTTCGTCCACCTGATGCAGAACCTCGCCCAGGAGCGGCTGGCCATCGCCGCCGCGGCGATCGCCGGCGCCGAGTACCTGGTGGAGATCACCACCGACTACGTCAAGCAGCGCGAGGCCTTCGGCCGTCCGCTGGCCAAGCTCCAGCACGTCCGCTTCGAGATCGCCGAACTGGCCACCGAGTGCGCGATCACCCGGACCTTCGTCGACCGCTGCATCACCGAGCACAACCGCTACGCGCTCACCCCGGCCGACGCCTCGATGGCCAAGTGGTGGGCCACCGAACTGCAGAAGCGCACGGCCGACCGGTGCCTCCAACTCCACGGCGGCTACGGGTACATGAGCGAGTTCCCGGTTGCCCGGGCGTTCACCGACGGCCGGATCCAGACGATCTACGGCGGCACCACCGAGATCATGAAGGAGATCGTCGGCCGCTCCATCCTCGGCTGAGCCCCGCCGCCCGGCACCCCAGCTCTCCAGGCCCCCGGAAGGCGGAGGCCCCGCCGGCGGCGGCCGGCAGGAACCGCCCCCGGACCGGCAGGAACCCTCCCCTCCCGGACCTGCAGGAACCGCCCCCGGGCCCGCAGGAACCCTCCCCCCGGACCCGCAGGAACCCTCGCCCCGAAAGGCATTCCCATCGTGACCACCGAAGCGTACGTCTACGACGCGATCCGCACCCCGCGCGGCCGCGGCAAGGCCACCGGCTCGCTGCACGGCACCAAGCCGATCGACCTGGTCGTCGGCCTGATCCACGAAGTGCGCCGGCGCTACCCCGAGTTGGACCCGGCTGCGATCGACGACATCGTGCTCGGCGTGGTCAGCCCGGTCGGCGACCAGGGCTCCGACATCGCCCGGATCGCCGCCATCGCGGCCGGTCTGCCCGACACGGTGGCCGGCGTCCAGGAGAACCGCTTCTGCGCCTCCGGCCTGGAGGCCGTCAACCTGGCCGCCGCCAAGGTCCGTTCGGGCTGGGAGGACCTGATCCTGGCCGGCGGCGTGGAGTCGATGTCCCGGGTCAAGATGGCCTCCGACGGTGGCGCCTGGTTCGCCGACCCGATGACCTCGTACGAGACCAACTTCGCCCCGCAGGGCATCGGCGCCGACCTCATCGCCACCATCGGGGGCTTCTCCCGCACCGATGTCGACGCCTTCGCCGCCGAGTCCCAGGCCCGCGCCGCCAAGGCCCAGGCCGACGGCCTGTTCGACCGCTCGGTCGTCCCGGTCCGCGACCGCAACGGCCTGGTCGTGCTGGAGCGCGATGAGTTCATCCGCCCCGGCACCACCGTCGAGACCCTGGCCGGCCTCAAGCCGTCCTTCGCCGCGATCGGCGAGGCCGGCGGCTTCGACGCCGTCGCCCTGCAGAAGTACCACTGGGTCGAGGCCATCGACCACGTCCACCACGCGGGCAACTCCTCCGGCATCGTGGACGGCGCCGCGCTCGTCGCGATCGGCAACCGCGAGGTCGGCGAGCGGTACGGGCTGCGCCCGCGCGCCCGGATCGTCTCCGCCGCCGTCTCCGGCTCCGAGCCCACCATCATGCTCACCGGCCCCGCCCCGGCCACCCGCAAGGCACTCGCCAAGGCCGGGCTCACCGCCGCCGACATCGACCTGGTCGAGATCAACGAGGCCTTCGCGGCGGTCGCCCTGCGCTTCATCGGCGAACTCGGCTTCCGGCACGACCAGGTGAACGTCAACGGCGGCGCGATCGCCCTCGGCCACCCGCTCGGCGCCACCGGCGCGATGCTGCTCGGCACCGTCGTCGACGAGTTGGAGCGGCGCGACCTGCGCTACGGCCTGATCACCCTGTGCGTGGGCGGTGGCATGGGCGTCGCCACCATCGTCGAGCGCGTCTGACTCCCTCCCTCCCTCGGTAGACCTGGAGACCTTGAACTCATGAGCGACACCACCACCATCCGCTGGGAGCAGGACCAGGACGGCGTGGTCACCCTCGTCCTCGACGACCCCACCCAGTCCGTCAACACCATGAACGAGGCCTTCACGGCCGACTTCGAGGCCGTGGTCGAGCGGCTGACCAGCCTGGGGGACGCGCTGCGCGGCGTGGTGATCACCTCCGGCAAGAAGACCTTCTTCGCCGGCGGCGACCTGCGCATGCTCTCCGCCGCCCGCCCCGAGGACGCCGAGGCCGTCTTCGAGAAGTCCATGCGGATCAAGCGCTCGCTGCGCACGCTGGAGACCCTCGGCAAGCCCGTCGTCGCCGCCGTCAACGGCAGCGCCCTCGGCGGCGGACTGGAGATCGCCCTCGCCTGTCACCACCGGATCGCGCTGGACACCCCCGCCAGCCGGCTCGGCCTGCCCGAGGTCACCCTCGGCCTACTGCCGGGCGGCGGCGGTGTGGTCCGCACGGTGCGGCTGTTCGGCATCACCGACGCCCTGCTGAAGTTCCTGCTGCAGGGCCGCCAATACCGCCCGGTGCAGGCGCTGGAGCACGGACTGGTGCACGAACTGGTCGACACCCCGGAGGAGCTGACCGCACGGGCGAAGGCCTGGATCGAGGCCAACCCGACCGCCGTCCAGCCCTGGGACGTCAAGGGCTACAAGATCCCCGGCGGCACCCCCGCCACCCCCGCCTTCGCCGCCAATCTGCCGGCCTTCCCGGCCAACCTGCGCAAGCAGCTCAACGGCGCCCCCTACCCGGCCCCGCGCAACGTGCTGGCAGCGGCCGTGGAGAGCAGCCAGGTCGACGTCGACACCGCGATGGTGATCGAGGCCCGGTACTTCACCGAGCTGGCCTGCGGGCAGACCAGCAAGAACATGATCCAGGCGCTGTTCTTCGACATGCAGACGGTCAACTCCGGTGCCGGGCGCCCCAAGGACGTCGAGAAGCGGCTGGTCCGCAAGGTCGCGGTGCTCGGCGCCGGGATGATGGGGGCCGGCATCGCCTACGCCTGCGCCAAGGCCGGCATCGAGGTCGTGCTCAAGGACGTCAGCGCCGAGGCCGCCGAGCGCGGAAAGGCCTACTCCGAGAACCTGCTGAACAAGGCCATCGCCCGTGGCCGCTCCACCGCGGCCAAGCGCGACGCCCTGCTCGCCCGGATCACCCCCAGCTCCGACGCCGCCGACCTGGCCGGCTGTGACGCGGTGATCGAGGCCGTCTTCGAGAACACCGAGCTCAAGCACAAGGTGTTCCAGGAGATCGAGGGCGTGGTCGCCCCCGACGCGCTGCTCTGCTCCAACACCTCCACCCTGCCGATCGGCGTGCTCGCCGAAGGCGTCCAGCGCACCGGCGACTTCATCGGCCTGCACTTCTTCTCGCCGGTCGACAAGATGCGCCTGGTCGAGATCATCCGCGGCCCGCAGACCGGCGACGAGGCGCTCGCCCGCGCCTTCGACCTGGTCCGGCAGATCGACAAGACGCCGATCGTGGTCAACGACTCGCGCGGCTTCTTCACCTCCCGGGTGATCGGCCAGTTCCTCAACGAGGGCGTCGCCATGGTCGGCGAGGGCATCCACCCGTCCTCCATCGAGCAGGCCGCCGCCCAGGCCGGCTACCCCGCCAAGGTGCTCTCCCTGATGGACGAGCTCACCCTCACCCTGCCGCGCAAGATCCGCGACGAGTACCGGCGCGCGGTCGAGGCCGCCGGCGGCAGCTGGACCCCGCACCCGGCCGACGCGGTGGTGGACCGGATGGTCGACGAGTTCGGCCGCCCCGGGCGCAGCGGCGGCGCGGGCTTCTACGAGTACGGCGAGGACGGCAAGCGCGGCCGGCTCTGGCCGGGGCTGCTGGAGCACTTCTCGGCTTCGGGCGCGGACGGCGCGGCCGCCAAGGCCGCCGGGGCCGCCGCCGGGGCCCCGTTCGAGGGCTCGTCCGCGGTTCCGTTCGAGGACCTCAAGGAGCGGATGCTGTTCAGCGAGGCGCTCGACTCGGTGCGCTGCCTGGAGGAGGGGGTGCTCACCTCGGTCGCCGACGCCAACGTGGGCTCCATCCTGGGCATCGGCTTCCCGGCCTGGACGGGCGGCGTGTTCCAGTACATCAACGGGTACGAGGGCGGCCCGGCCGGCTTCGCGGCCCGCGCCCGCGAACTCGCCGCCGCGTACGGCGAGCGGTTCGCACCGCCGGCACTGCTGGAGCGGATCGCGGCGGAGGGGCGGACCTTCGGCGACTGACCGCCGGCGACTGACCTTCGGCGACTGACCGTCGTCGGCTGGCCGGCGGTGGTCGGCCGTGGTGGTCGGCCGTGGCGGTCGGGCTATCGGTGGCAGGCCGAGGGATCAGGGTGAGGTCGTGCCGTGTGCGTGCACGGCCTCACCCGGCTCCTCGCCCGACTTCTGCCCCGGTTCCTCGCTCAACTCCTCGCTCAACTCCTCGCTCAACTCCTCGCTCAACTCCGTGCGCAACTCCTCGCGCAGCGACCGCTGGAACGCGGTGACCAGCGCCTGCGCCACCATCGGCTGGATGTGGTCGGTCAGCTCCTTCATCCGGGCCAGCTCCGCCGGGTCCGGCTCGCTCTCCCGGTACGGCTTCCACACCGTCTCCCGGAACAGCCGCTGCAACTCCCGCGCTGTCGCCCGGCTGTGCTCCACCACCACCGCCCGGGCGGCCAGCAGCGTCTCCAGCGGGATCGGCACGTCCAGGATCCGCACGCCCAGCGGCAGCAGGCCCGGGTCCGCCCGGAACACCTCCGGGTCGGCCGTGCGCTCCAGCGCTCCCATCGCGACCAGGCGTTCCACCTGCTCCTCCGACAGCCCCCGACCGGCCCGCCGCTCCAACTGCGCCCGGCCCACCTCCTCGGCCGCCTCCGGCGTCCAGGACGCCACCAGCGCCCGGTGGATCGCCAGGCCCAGCGGGGTGCTGTCCTCCGGCAGCCGGGCCAGGTACCGCTCGATCGCGGCCAGCGTCAGCCCCTGCCGCTGCAACTCCTCGATCAGTCCCAGCCGGTCCAGGTGCGCCGCCCCGTACAGGCCCACCCGCCGCGGCCCCAACTCGGGCGGTGGCAGCAGCCCCTTCGTCCCGTAGAACCGTACGGTCCGCACCGTCACCCCGGCCCGTGCCGCCAACTCGTCCACCGTCAGCCGCACCTCGCCCACCCCGGCGCCGTGCTCCCCCATCTGCTGCCTCCCGCGCTGGCACACTCCTGCTGTGACAGCAGCAGTGTGACAGTGCAGTGCGATCAGGTCCATCGGACGGCGTGACGGCAGCCCGAACGACCGGACCGGCCCGCGCACCGGTGTACGGGGGCGTGCTGGTCCGGTCGTTCTCGTTCGAGCCGTCGGTCGCTGGGTCGGTCGCTGGGTCGACCGGTGGGTCGGGCACTCGGTCGGGCGCTGGTTGGCCGGTGGTCTGGTGGTCCGGCAGTCCGGTGGTCTGGCCGTCCAGCGGTCCGGTCAGGCGAGGGCGGCGTGGTGGCGGCGGGTGACCTCGGGGTGGGCCCGGGTGTAGCCCTTCCACTCGTTGAAGCCGAAGTCGGCGAAGAGAGGGTTGGCCGGGTCCTCGGTGGCGCCGGGGGCGTGGTGGGCGAGGGGGAAGTCGAGCGGCTCGATGTGGGCGTCGAGGCGGGGGTTGTAGAAGAACGGGACGGAGTAGCGTTCGCGGGCCCCGGCCGGGCTGACCACGCGGTGGTTGGTGGCCTTGAGGTAACCGTCGGTGGCCACCTCCAGGAGCTCGCCGAGGTTGACCACGAAGGCGCCGTCGAGCGGCGGGACGTCCAGGAAGGTACCGTCCGGGCGCTCGACCTGGAGTCCGCCGACGGTGTCCTGGAGCAGCAGGGTGATGAAGCCGTAGTCCTTGTGGGCGCCGACGCCCTGACCGGCGCCGTCCGGGGCGGTACCGGGGTAGCGGACCAGCTTGAGGCGCAGGTGGGGGTGGCCGGCGAAGGCGTCGTCGTAGAAGTCGGGGCGGGCGCCGATCGAGGTGAGGAGTTCGTGCAGCAGGCGCCGGGCGACCGTGCCGAGGTGGTCGATCCAGCCGAGGGCGGCGGTGCGCAGCTCGGGGAGCGCGGCCGGCCACTGGTTGGGGCCCTCCAGCCACCAGTACGGGGGCTCGCCGGTGCCGGGGGTGTGCGGGGGCAGCTCGGCGCCGATGTCCAGCTGGTCGCGCCAGTCCTGGCTGCCGCCGGTGCGCTCGTCGCCGGTACGGGTGTAGCCGCGGTAGTGGGGGGAGTTGAGGTTGCTCACGGAGAGCCGGTCGGCCTCGGGGAGGGCGAAGAAGGCGCGCATGGCTCCGGTGAGCGCGGCGGTTTCCTCCGGGGTGATGCCGTGGCCGACGAGCTGGAAGAAGCCGACGCCGGTGGCCGCGGAGCGGAGCTCGTCGTGCAGTCGGCGGCGGTCCTCCGGGCTGCCGTCGGCGAGCGAGAGGTCGATCACCGGGAGGGCCTCGGGATGGGCCTCGGGGCGGTTCTCGGCGAGGACCTCGGGGTGGGCCGCCGCGGTGGAGCCGGTTCCGGATATGGGGGCGTGCTGCTGCATCATCTGTGACATCCGCTGGTCTCGTCCCGGCTGGTCCCGGTGGTCGACCAGGGGAGGCCGGAGCCGCGCCTGGTGCGGCGGGTGCTCCGGTAGCCGGGAGGTGGTGGCGGCCGCTCTGGGCCGCCATGAGGGTTGGCGCGAGGTTCAGCCGGAGCGTCGACAGGACATGCTCGTCACGCGGAGCAGGTCCACGTGGCGACGGCGAACAAGGATGAGCACCTCACCAGGGTAGAGGACCCGTTCGGTGGCGGGCGAGCCCCCTGGGGCGGAAAGTCACTCGTCATTTGTCAGGGATGTGTCAGTCTGCACGCGTTCGGTGTGGGGCGATGTCGGGTGGCATGGGGGATCGAGGGTCGTCAGGCGTTGTTGAGGTGGGCCAGGACGGCCAGGACGCGGCGGTTGTCGTCGTCGGAGGGCTGGAGGCCGAGCCGCACGAAGATCGACGCGGTGTGCTTGGCTACCGCCCGCTCGGTGATCACCAGCTGCTGGGCGATCGCCGCGTTCGAGCGGCCCTCGGCCATCAGCGCCAGCACCTGCCGTTCTCGGGGGGAGAGGGTGGAGACCGGGCCGGCCGAGGAGTTGTGGGTGAGCAGCCGGGTGATCACCTCCGGGTCCATCGCGGTACCGCCCTGGGCGACCCGCCGGACGGCGTCGAGGAACTGCGAGCCGTCCAGCACACGGTCCTTGAGCAGGTAGCCGATCCCGCCCGAGCTGCCGGCCAGCAGCTCGCGGGCGTAGAGCTGCTCCACGAACTGCGACAGCACCAGCACGGGCAGGCCCGGGTGGGCCTGCCGGGCCGCCAGTGCCGCGCGCAGCCCCTCGTCCGTGAAGCTCGGCGGCAGCCGCACGTCGACCACGGCGATGTCGGGTCGGTCCGCGGCCACCGCGGCGAGCAACTGCTCGCCGTTCTCGACCGCCGCGGTGACCTTCATGCCGTTGGCCTCCAGTAGCCGGGTCAGCCCGTCTCGGAGGAGGAAGAGGTCTTCCGCGATGACAACGCGCACGGGATCTCCAGGTTCACGATGGTCGGACCACCGGACGGGCTGCTGATCGCGAGCACCCCGTCGAAGGCGGCCAGTCGGCGTTCGGTTCCGCTGAGGCCGGTGCCCCGGGACGGGTCCGCTCCTCCGCGCCCGTCGTCGGTGACCGATATCCGCAGCAGCCCGTCACTGTGCCCTATCTCGATCCATACGTGCGAGGCCCCGGCGTGTTTCACCGTGTTGGCCAGCAGCTCGCTCACCGCGAAGTAGGCGGCCGATTCCACCGGGGCCGGGGCCCGGCCGGGCAGGCTGCCGGCGAAGGTGACCGGCAGTGGCAGGTCCAGCGCGGTCGCCTCCACCGCGTCGGCCAGGCCGCGGTCGGCCAGCACGGGTGGGTGGATGCCCCGGACCAGGTCCCGCAGCTCGCTCAGCGCCTTCACCGAGGAGGTACGGGCCTCGACCAGCAGCGGCCCGAGGGCCTCCGGGTCGTGCTTCACCTGCTCGGCGACGGTCAGCAGCATGCCCAGCGCCACCAGCCGGGCCTGCGCCCCGTCGTGGAGGTCCCGCTCGATCCGGCGTAGCTCGGCCGCACCGGCGTCGATGGTGTCCGCCCGGGTGCGTGCCAGGTGGCTGACCTGGCGGGTGAGTTCGGCTCGCTGGGACGGTCCGAGCAGGGACCGCGCGGCCTTCTCGTGCATCCGCAGGACGGGCGGGGCGGCCCACAGGATCGCGAACGGGGCCACCCAGACACCCATGCCGTAGACGATCACCAGCGGGAACAGCAGCCCGTTCCGCCCGAAGATCTCCATGGCGACCGGAGTCAGCAGCACGATCGCGGCCGTGAACAGCACGGTGAGTCCGCTGAGCAGCGCCCAGGCGAGGTCCCTCCAGGTAGCCGGGTCGGCCAGCCAGCCGCCGGACCGCAGCCGCTGCCAGGATCCGCCCCCGCCGGCCGGGTGGCGGTACGGCGCCGGGATCGGCCGCCCGTTCCACCGGTCGACGACCCGCCGGGTCTCGGTGGCGATCCAGCGCGCGCCGAACAGCCCGAGTACCAGCAGTGAGGGTGCCAGCCAGAGCGAGACGGACCGCCCGCCGGGTGCGGCGCCGCCGTACAGGTGGGTCGCCGTCACCGCGAGCGAGCCGGGGGCGAACAGCACGGCCCCGACCGCCCGGCCGCCGCCGCCGGTGGCCCAGCAGAGCGCCCACAGGGCGACCGGGCCCAGGGGCACCGCCAGGATCAGTGGCCCGCCCAGGCCGAACGGCCGGGACTCGTCGGGCCCGAGCAGCGCGGCGCCCAGCACGACCGGTCCGGCCAGCAGCGAGATCAAACCCGTCACGGCCAACGTCACCACGTACCAGGCGCGCACGCCGTCCACACAGGCCCGGCCCACCCGCCGGGCCGCCCGGCCGGTTTCTCGTGCCCTCATGTCGCGCCCCCTCCGTCCTGAGCCCCCGTCCGAGGGCTCGAAGCCTGGGTTCCGGAGCCCCCGTCGGCCTCCGTCCCGATCTTTCGCTGAGTCAGTCTGCCCCGCTCGAAAGCCCGACGCTCTAGGTCTGAACACCCAGTTCGGGGTGTATCTGGATACACCCCGAGGACGCCGCTTAGACGGCTGTCTGCACCCGGTCCCGGATTCGTAGCGTGATGTTCCGTCAGCCGGCCCGGTCCCCCCCGGTGCCGGACCCCGAACAGTGGAGGGCCCGTGAACGCGCCGATCATCAGGATCCGCGGCGTCAGCAAGACGTACGACCGATCCGACGCCGCCCGTCCCGCCCTGGCCGAACTCGACCTCGAGGTGCGGGCCGGAGAGGCGCTGGCCGTGCTCGGCCGCTCGGGCAGCGGCAAGTCCACCCTGCTGAACCTGATCGCCGGCCTCGACCGCCCGAGCGAGGGCAGCGTCGAGGTGGACGGCGTGGCCGTCCACGAGCTCGGCGAGGCCGCGCTGGCCGAGTACCGGCGGAGGCGGATCGGCATGGTGTTCCAGTTCTTCAACCTGCTGGACGACCTGAACGTGGAGGACAACGTGTTGCTCCCGGCCCAACTCGCCGGGGTGCGGCGGGAGCAGGCCAGGGCCCGCTCCGGGGAGCTGCTGGAGCGGCTCGGAGTGGCCCGGCACGCCAAGGCGTTCCCAGGTCGGCTCTCCGGTGGTGAGCGCCAACGCGTCGCCGTGGCACGGGCGCTGATGAACCGCCCGCCGCTGCTGCTGGCCGACGAACCCACCGGGGCGCTGGACAGCACCTCCGCCGCCGACGTCCGCGACCTGCTCCGCCAGCTCAACGTGGAGGGCCAGACGATCCTGCTGGTCACCCATGACACCACGCTCGCCGAGGCCTGCGCCGACCGGACGATCGAGCTGCTCGACGGCCGCCTGGTCCGGGACACGGCGGCGGTGCCGGCGTCGGCGTCAGGTGGTCGGAGCGGGGTGGGCGCATGAGTGAGCGAGTCATCAAGGGGTGCGTGTGGGCGAATGCCCCTGCCGAGCGCAGTGGGGTGGGCGCATGAGTGAGCGGAGCGAGCGAGTCATCAAGAGGTGCGTGTGGGCGAATGCCCCTGCCGAGCGCAGCGAGGTGGGCGCATGAGTGCGATGGGAAAGGTGGTCCGGGCCGGGGTCGGCCGCAAGCGGGTGCAGACCCTGGTGATGGTGCTCACCACGATGATGTCCGTGACGGCGTGCATCCTCGCACTCGGGCTGCTGGTGGCCGCCCAGGCCCCGTACGAGCGCTCCTTCGCCGACCAGCACGGCGCGCACCTCAACGTGCTGTACGACCAGGCCAAGGCGAGCCCCGCCCAACTCGCCGCGGCCGCGCACGCGCCCGGGGTGACGGCCTCGGCCGGTCCCTACGCGGCGGTCACCCTCCAGCCGCGTTCCGGCCCGGACACCAAGATCCCGCCGCCCGGCAGCCTGCTGCCGCCGATGACGCTGGTCGGCCGTGCCCAGGACGGCCCGATGGACGACCTGCGGATCACCATGGGCCGCTGGATCGCGGGCCCCGGCGAGGTGGTCTTCCTGAACGGGCACTCCCCGCTGACAGTCGGGGACAGTGCGCAGTTCCCGGACCTGCCCGGGCACCCGACGCTCAAGGTCGTCGGCCTGGCCGACTCGGTCTCCTGGAGCGCGGACGGCTGGGTCGCCCCCGAGCAGGTGGCCGGACTGACGGCCCCGGGCACGACACCCGCCGCCCAGTACCTCTATCGCTTCGCCCATGCCGACAGCAACGCCGAGGTGGACGCCGACCACGTGGCGATCGCCGCCGCGGTGCCAGGCGGTGCGCTCACCAAGGCGACCAGCTACCAGCCCGCCCGCGAGGAGGCCAACCGGACGGCCTCGACCTTCGTCCCGTTCGTCACGGCCTTCGGGGTGCTCGGCCTGGCCATGTCGGTGCTGATCATCGGCGTCGTGGTCAGCGGCGCGGTGAGCGCCGCCACCCGGCGGATCGGCATCCTCAAGTCCTTGGGCTTCACGCCGGCCCAGGTGGCGCGCGCCTACGTCGGCCAAGCGCTGATCCCCGCCGGGATCGGCACCGCGCTGGGCGTGGCCGGGGGCAACCTGCTGTCCGTGCCGGTGCTCGGAATCGCCCACAAGGCCCTGCGTGGAGGGCTGCTGGGTATTCCGCTCTGGGTGGACGTGGTGGTCGCGGTGGCGGCCCTGGGCGCGGTGGCCGGCACCGCGCTGGTGCCCGCACTGCGGGCCGGACGGCTGCGCACGGTGGAGGCGCTCGCGGTCGGCCGGACGGCACCGGGCGCCAGGCGGGCGGCCGCCGAGGGCGCGGCGGGCCGGGCCGGCGCGGCGGGTCTGCCGGCCCGGTTGCAGAACCTGATCGGTCGGTTGCCGGTGTCGCGCGCGTTCAGCCTCGGGCTGGCGTCCCCGCTGAACCGGCCCGGCCGCTCGGCGACCACCGCCGCCGCAGTGGTGCTCGGTACGGTCGGGGTCACCCTCTGCGTCGGTCTGACGCTCTCCCTGGGTTCGCTCCAGCAGGGCCTGACGGCCGATCGCGGGGGCAAGGTCGTGGTCCAGGCCCCGTTCGACGGCTCCAAGCCCGTCGACCACGTGGACGAGGCGGCCGTGCGGAAGGCGATCGAGTCCCGTCCCGGCACCCGGGCCTGGTACAGCAGCGTGCCGACCCCGGTCACCGTGGCGGGGAACACCGGGCGGTCCCAGGTGGTCGCCTTCACCGGTGACGCCTCCTGGGCCGGCTTCCAACTGGTCAAGGGCAGCTGGTTCCACGGCCCCGGCGAGGTGGCGGTCGGCGCGGCCTTCCTACGGGCCAACCAGCTGAAGGTCGGTGACACCGTCACCCTCACCGACCACGGTCGCAGCACTCCGGCGCGGATCAGCGGGGAGGTCCTGACCACCGAGGACCTGGTGTTCCTGGACCGGGCCTCGCTGGATCCGCTCGGCGGCGCGATCCACGCCGAAGCGCTCTCCTTCCACATCGACCTCACCTCGGGCACCGACGTCAAGGCCTACGCCGACGGGCTGGACGCGGCGGTGGAGCCGATGGGGCTGAGCGCCGACCCCGGAGAGGAGCACCTCAACATCGTGGTGCTGGCGATGAACACCCTGGCGGGCACGCTCACCCTGCTGCTCTCCGTGGTCGCCGGGCTCGGGGTGCTCAACACGGTGCTGCTGGACACCCGGGAACGGGTGCACGACCTCGGGGTGATCAAGGCACTCGGGATGTCGCCCCGGCAGACCATCGGCATGGTGCTCACCTCGGTCTGCGGCAGCGGCTTGCTGGCCGGGCTGATCGGGGTCCCGATCGGGATCGCCGTGCACCACCTGGTGATGCCCGCGATGGCCCGCGCCGCCGGGATCGGGGTGCCGGACCAGGACCTCACCGTGTTCGCCCCGTCGGTGGTGGGCCCACTGATACTCGGTGGCCTGGTGTTGGCGCTGCTCGGCGCCCTCCTACCGGCCACCTGGGCCGCCCGGACCCGGACGGTCACGGCGCTGCGGACGGAGTGACGGCGGGGGAGAGGGCGCCGGTCTCCGGGCCCGGCGCTGCGGCCGGGGAGCGCGGCTCGGGCGCGGAGACCGTCAGGCCCGAGCCGCTGCCAGGCCCGAGCCGCTGTCGGGCCCGAGCCGCCCTCGGGCCCAGCCTCCCGCCGAGCCGCCGACCGCCAAGCCGAGCAGCCGTCGGGCTCAGCCGCCGGCCGAGCCCAGCCCCTGGCTCAGGAGAGCCGTGCCGCCGCGTACGCCTCCATGGCGGCGCGCTGGTAGGCGGCCAGCCCCGGGGTGATGGCCTCGTATGCGGCGTGCCACTGCTCGTTCTCCGTGCACGAGCGCGCGATGGCGAGGTACTCCTCCGGCGAGACCGTGCGGAGCCCGCTGAGCATCCGGTACTCCTCGTCGATCATGCACTGGGTGGGCTCGGCGTCGGCCGGGTGGCCGGCCGCCAGCAACTCGGCCAGGCGGACCATCCGTGCGGTCCGCTCGCGCTGGCCGGCCTCGATCTCGGCCGGGGTCATCGCGGCGGTCGCGTGCCGGGCCGCCTCGGCGTGCTCGGGGAAGTCGCGCAGGCTGGCGTCGATGTCGGCGGGCTGGATGCCCTCGAACAGGTTCTCGGGTCGGTTGATGGCGGTCATGGGCGTGCCGTCCTTCCGGGAGCGTTCCAGGTCGGCGATCGTGCGCGAGACGGTGGTCGCGAGGGCGTCGAGCCGGTCGCGCTCGGCGACCAGCCGGTGGTGGTGGCCCCGCAGGGCCTCCAGCTCGTCCACCTGGTCGCCGATGATCCGGGAGATCTCGGTCAGCCCCACGCCCAGGGCCCGCAGGACGAGGATCTGCTGCAGCCGCAGCAACTGTCGCTCCTCGTAGTAGCGGTGCCCGTTGGAGCCGATCCGGGCGGGAGGCAGCAGCCCGATCTCGTCGTAGTGCCGCAGGGTCCGGGCGGTCACGCCCGACATCCGGGCGACCTCCGCGATCGGCCAGGCCATTGCCGTCCCCACTCCCGTCTCCCGTCTCCCGTCTTCAGGGTTTGGTCGCCCGTTCCCCGTCTCCAGGGTCTGGTCCCCCGTCCATCGACGTGTGCACGTTCGCTCGGACCGGGGCCGGTTCCTCCGGCCCCGGTCACGACGGTAGAAGCTGCCGCTGCGACAGCTTCAAGCCCGGGCGGCCCGAGGGCCGGCCCTCGCGCGCGCCCTACGCCGGCTCACCCCTCGGCGAACCACTCCAGCGACTGCCCGTGCGGCCCGGTGAAGGCAACCGGCCGCTCGTCCAAGGCGAGGGCGAACAACCCGGAGCCGGCGGGGACCGGGCGGGGGAGGCGTTCGGCGACGGTCGGCAGGACGGAGACCGCCTCGTTGGAGATCCAGCGGGCGGGCAGCTCCCGCATGGTCGCCGCGAACTCCTCCCGTGCCTCCGGCGACAGGTACGCGAGCACCGCGCTGTGGAACACCACCGGCGTCGAGCCCGCCGGCGCCTGCGCCACCAACTCCCTCACGGTCTCGTTGAGATCGCCGCGCACCAGCAGCGGAGGTTCGGCCCGGGCGATCCGGACGGCGCCGCGCAGTCGCTCCAGACGGTGGGTCTGCTCCGGCCACACCAGTGACTCCAGCCACCGCATGTCGTCCTCGGAACGGACGTCCAGCGGGTTGAGGTCGATCCCGGCCCGCCACACGACCTCGGGCAGCCGTTCCCGCAGGGTGCCGAGCATCGGCACCGGCCCGCTCACCGAACAGTCCAGGGTCACCGGGCTCCCCTCGGCCCCGAATTCGCCGACCACACCGCCGGAATCGCCCGCCCTGAACTCCCCGCCCGCACTGCCGGAATCGACCACGCCGCCGGAATCGACCGCGCCACCGCTATCGGCCCCACCCGGGCGCCCGTGGTGGTACCGGTACCGATACCGGTCGGGGTACAGGCAGAGCCCCGCCGACGCGCCCACCTCGATCAGCGCCAGCGGCTGCGGCAGCGAGGCCAGCAGCGGCAGCAGGGTGGCGCAGCGGCCCGCCTCATTGGTCTGGGTGCGCCGCTCCAGCATCGTCGCCGAGACCCCGGCCCACCGCGTCACAGTCCAGTCGCGGAAGGCGGGCCAGCCGTTCGCCACCGGTCCGCCGAGGTGCCGTACCGCACCGAACAGCAGGTTCGGCTGCCGCTTCGCGGTCGGAAGTCCGTCCAGCAGGTCGATCAACTCCCGATCCCCGGCGGTCCGTTCGGCCAGCTCCCGGTACATCGGCGAGTTGCCGCGCGCCTCCCGTTCCGCGAATGCCAGGTAGCGGCTCCCCGTAGTGCTGTCCATGTTCCGTACTTCCTTTCTGCCAACCGAATTTGGCTCGGCCTTGGCCATGCCTTTTGCCATCTGCTGTACGGGTGCTAACCCCGCTGCCCGGGAGAGTGGGTCCGTCGGCGGACGAAGTGCCGGAAGAGTGCACAACTCCCCGTGGTAGGAGGACCGATGAAGTCCAAGCTCCGTACCCGTGCCGCGCTCGGCACCGCCGCCGTGCTGGCCGCCGCCGGGACCTTCACCGCCGGGACCTTCACCGCCGAGACCTTCACCGTCGGGACCTTCGCCGTCGGGACCGTCACCGCCGGGGTCGGGGCGGCTCAGGCGGAGGAGGAGCAGAACCGGCGCGGCAAGGCCTCCGAGCGTGAGATCGCCGCGCTCTTCGATCAGTGGAACGCGGCGCTGCAGACCGGCGACGCCGAGAAGGTCGCCGACCGCTACGCCCCGGACGCGGTGCCGCTTACCCACCGCCTCGTCGGTGATCCGCACCGACCGGGCCGGGCTCGTCGAGCTACTTCGAGCACTTCCCGGCGAAGAGGCCCCGGGGCGAGAAGGTCCGTCCCGCAGCAGCCCGCGCCGCAGCGATTCGGCGACCGGCTCATCGTCTTCCACCAGCAATACACGCACGGGGGCACCCTATTGACCTGCACCGTACGTTCGAACACCGGCTCCGGCCGCCGCGCCACCTCGGCCGCCGGGGCCACCTCGGTCGCCTCGGCCGCCACACCACCGGAAGGCGCCCCTACCGCCCCGGCTGCCGCCCCGGACCGACGCCGTGCCCCGGCTGCCAGTCCAGCCCCGGGTCGGGGCGCGGACGGAGGGTGTGCAGCAGCGAGGTGACCGACCAGACCACCACGGTCAGCAGCGCGTAGAACAGCAGCAGCGCCCAGAACGGGGTGGTGGACAGGCTCCGGTCCTCGAAGCGGCACCAGGCGTCCGGCGGCAGCCAGGAAGCCCCCGTCTCCAGCAGCCGCCCACTGCCCGGGACCAGGCCGCGCTCGCAGCGCTCCCCGTAGTCCAGCGACCGTACGTACAGCAGGGTGTACAGCCCGCCCGCCGACGCGAGGGAGAGGGCGGCGCTGATGCCGAGGAGCGTCGCCCGTCTTCGCCCGGCCGCCGTACGGATGTTCGTCACCGGGGCAGCGTACCGGCGTGGCCGCCCCGGCCGGGCGTGGATCACACCCCGACACAGCCCCGTCCCCGGCCCGGCGCGACCCCGGCGTAACCCCGTCCCCGGCCCGGCGCGACCCCGGCCCGGATCACCCCAGCAGCCCGCCCAGGTGTCCGTCCTCGGCGAGCAGCCGCCAGGAGCGGCCGGGCGAGGCGAAGGCGTCCGGGTCGACGCCCTCGACCAGCCGGTCCACCACGGTGCTCAGCAGCGACTGCGGGTCGAACACGGCCCAGGTGTCCCGGCCCCGGCCGTACTCCCAGCGCTCCCACTCGGCGCGCAGCCGCTCGTACGTCCACAGGGCGTAGAGCAGGGCGGACAGGTCGCGGTTCAGGTAGGCCTCGGGCTGGCCGTCGTCGTACCAGTCGGGCAGTTCGAGCCGGCCGGTGGCGCCGTCCAGGGCGATGGTGAGGTCGGTCGGCCAGTCGCCGAGCGCGAGGTAGTCCCGCTGGTAGGGGCGTTCCTCCTCGCCGTCGAAGTACTCGGGGTAGGCCTCCGCCATGGTGACCAGCGGTTCCTCGCACGCCCCGAACATCGCCCCGCCGAGCGGCAGCCCGACCTCGGTCAGCAGCCGTCGGGTGGGTTCGTGCACCAGGGCGGCGGGCAGCCCTTCCGGCCGGAACCGGTGCACCAGGCCCGCACCGCCGTCCTCGTCGGTCAGCGACGCGAGCTCGGCCACCAGCTCCGCGCCGATCTCGTACGCGGGCCCGTCCGGCCCGCCGGGCAGCGCACCCCAGGCCAGCGCCCGCACCAGCAGTGCCGTCCCCCAGTGCGCCGGCACGGCGCCCGGCGTGGCATCGGGCGTGGCGTCGTGTCCGGCATCAGGCTCGGCGTCGGGGTCGGCGCCAGGCGTGGCAGCGCGCCCGAACAGCGTGGGATCGATGTTCCGCATCCGCTGCTCGGCCCTGGCCAGCACCTCGGCCACCACCGCCGGCCCGCGCCGCCCGTCGAGCGCGTCCGGGCGTCGGGCCGCCTCGCTCACCGCCTCCACCTCGCGGATCAGCGCGGCCAGCGCGGTGAGGTCGGAGGCCAGCGGATCCCGCCGGGGGCCGCCGTTGCCGAGGAACACCTCGCCGGTAGTCCCGTCCAGCAGCACCAGGTTGCCGAGGGCGGCGAAGGGCGTGCGGTAGTCCGTCTCCCCGAGGACGAAGAGCCGCTCCGCTCCGGCGCTGGGGAAGGCCTTCAGCGAGCCGTCGCCGAGCACCCCGAAGTCCAGGAACGCCCCGGTCGCGGGCAACCCCTCCCGCACCAGGAACTCCCGGCTCCCCTCGTGCACCACCCCGCCCGGAACTCCGGCCACTCGCACACACCCCACGTGCCCCGCCCTTCACCGTTCCCTGACCCCCTGACCCTAGCGGGCCGATCCGACAGTGCCACCGGGGTTTCCCCGGGCCGGCGGCCGCCGGACGGGCCGGGCGACGTCCCCGCTGGGCCGGGTGACGTCCCCGCTGGGCCGGGTGACGTCCCCGCTGGGCCGGGTGACGCCCCCGACCGGTCCTACGCCGGCACCGGGTCGTCCACGTTCCACCGCTCCGGCAGGTCCCCGTCGCAGAAC
This sequence comes from Kitasatospora sp. NPDC023176, assembly GCF_055560495.1. Classification (NCBI taxonomy): domain Bacteria; kingdom Bacillati; phylum Actinomycetota; class Actinomycetes; order Kitasatosporales; family Streptomycetaceae; genus Kitasatospora; species Kitasatospora sp. NPDC023176. The sequence continues at coordinate 106,232 of NZ_JBVHIP010000020.1, forward strand.
ACGCAGACGTAGTGCCCCTCCCGGACGATGCCGCAGCGCCCGCACCCCGGGCAGCGGCGGAACACCACCGCGTGGGTGAAGCCGCCCGGGTGCGGCAGCCCGAGCCGGTCGAGGGCGGCGGCGACGGCCGGCCAGGAGGTGACGTCGGGGCAGTAGCCGGTGGACAGGTTGCTGACCGTCCAGACCTCCCAGGCCCCGCCGCCCGCTCGCCGGAACCCGACCTCCCCGGCGCTCGACACCGACTCCCCGCCCGCGCAGGCCACATGCTCACTGCGACGCGGAGCGAGCCGCAGCACCCCGCCCAGGTCGACCACGAAGGTGAACGGCTCCGCGAGCTCGGCCGCCGTCCGCACGCCCGCCCAGTCGGCGAACTCGTCCGCCGTCCGGACCGGCAGACCGCCCGGCGTCCCGCCATTCGACGCCGCCGACCCTCCTGCCGCCAAAGACTCCCGCGCCGCTGAGAACTCCCGTACCGCAGCCTCCCGCAGCTCCGGCGGCCCCACGTACCGGTACGCCCGCCCGAAACCTTCCTCGACCTCCGCTGCGACACCCCGCTCGCCCAGCCGCACCCGCCACCACACCATCTCGACGGCCGTCCCGCTCAGCCCGAACTCCCCTAGCTCATCGAGCAGTTCGCGCGCCGCCTGGAGTGAGCCCCCGGATCCCTCGCGCAGCGCCCGCAGCGCCGCCACCGGATCGCCGAGCGGCCCGGAGAGCCGCAGTCGGGCCGGCCCGTGGGCGGCCAGGAGTGCCGTGCGAACGTCCTCCGGCGTTGCTCCCGGACCCGAGTGCTCGCAGGTGTTCAGACCGCAGGACGGGCAGTGGCACTCGGCGTCCCACCACAACTCCCGCCCACGGTGGAGGAACTGCCCGACGCTCCGAACAGCGGCGCTCCCGCACTGCTCGCACCGGACGGCCGTCCTGGCTCCCTGCCCCACACCCGCCACGCCCACCGCACCTCCCACGCCCACCACACCCGCCATCTCCACCGCACCCCGTCATCTCCGCCGCACCCGTCAGGCCCGCCCGGTCGCCTCCCGGGCGGCCCGTTCCACCCGGTCGTAGTGGGCCCGCCACCAATTCGCGTCGCCGGTGGCCGTGTTGGCGCCGTCGGAGCGTTGCCCGGTGGCGCCGTCGATGAGTTCGCGGACCAGGTCGGCGTGACCGGTGTGCCGGTGGGTCTCGGCGATCACGTGGACGAGTACCCGGTGCAGGGTCTGTTCCACGCGGTCGCCGAAGGGGAGCCGGCCGACGGTGTCCAGCGGCAGCGCCTCGATGGTGGCGTCCGAGTGGGCCCAGACCCGGCGGTAGCGGCCGAGGATCTCCTCGGTGCTCTCGTCCGCCCGGGCCCAGAGGTCGCCGTTGGGTTCGGCGGTGCCGATGATCCACAGCGGGGTCGGTTCGGGGAAGGGACGTCCGAAGGTCTCGCCGAGGTACAGCGCCTCGGCCCCGGTGACGTGCTTGACCAGGCCCAGCAGGTTGGTCCCGGTGGGGGTGAGCGGCCGTCGGAGGTCGTACTCGGAGAGGCCGTCCAGCTTCCACAGCAGGGCGTCGCGGGCGTCCTGGACGTAGATCCGCAGGTCGTTCTTGTCGTCGTTCACTGTCATGGGACCAGTCTGTTGACCTGTGTGGACCTGTCCACTGGTTTGGTGTCCTGACGGAGCGCCGGGCGACGTCGGGGGTCCGCGCCCCCGACGGTCCGCGACAGGCCCGTGCGTGACCGGCCGTTCACGACCGGCCCGTTCGCGACAGGCCCGTTCGCAACGGGCCGAAGGCCGCCGGGGGAGCGGAGCGAAAGCCCCCGGTCAGCGGACGATGTCGAAGACCTGCTTCTGCAGGCCGTTGCCGTAGGCCTCGTGCTCGACCAGCTTCAGCTTCTGGGCGTCCTTGTCCGTGGCGCTGAACAGGCGCTTGCCGGCGCCGAGCAGCAGGGGGTAGACGAGCAGGTGGTAGCGGTCGATCAGGCCGGCGTCCGAGAGGCTGTGGTTCAGGGCCGCACTGCCGTGGAGGATGATCGGGCCGCCCTCGGTCTCCTTCAGGGCGGCGACCTGGTCGACCGAGCGCAGGATGGTGGTCTCGCCCCAGTTCGGGACGAGGTCGTCCTCGGTGAGGGTGGTGGAGACGACGTACTTCGGCAGCATCTTGTAGCGGGTGAACTCCGGCATGTCCGGCCACACCGGGCTGAACGCCTGGTAGCTGACCCGGCCCATCAGCATGGCGGTGGCCTCCTCCTGCTCCCGGCCCTTGATCTCGTACGCCTCGGGGAGGAACTCGATGTCCTTGAAGGTCCATCCGGAGTTCCGGTAGCCGGGTTCGCCGCCGGGGGCCTCGACGACGCCGTCGAGCGACATGAAGGCGGTGCTGATCAGGGTGCGCATGAGTGGTTCCTCGGTTCTCGTGGTCTGCGGTTCTGGTGGGTCTGTGAGCCTGCTGGTCTGTGGTTCGGGCGGGTCTGTGGTTCGGGCGGGGCTGCGGCTCTGCGGAGGTCTGGACAACAGCGGAGATGTCAGGACGGCGGGGAATGCGTGGGCGTCAGCCGAGGAGCCCGGCCAGCCACCGCTGCCACGCGGCCTCGGCCCCGTCCGTCCCCTCTCCGAAGAGGTGATGGAACATCAGCACCGTTCCTGCACCGTGGTGGAAGGTGTAGAGCCCGTCGGTGGTGCGCAGTTCGAAGCGCTCGTCGTCCGCCCAGACCACCTCGCCGTCCAGCGGCGGCAGCCCGGCCGGTTCGGCGTGGGCCCGTGCGCCGACGGTGACCGGGAGTCGCAGTGCCAGGGCGTGGGCGAGGGTGCTCCGGACCTCCGGGTCCGGTCGGCCGGCTGCCGGGGCCACGGCGAAGACGGGAGCGCCGGTGCGTCCCGGGAAGTGGACGAGGTACTGGCGGAGCGTGTGCAGGTGGAACGGCCAGCCGCGGCGCAGCGCGTCGTACTCGTCCTGCCAGTCGTCGCCGAGCAGGCCGCTGTGGACGACGCGGAGCACGGTGCTGCCGCCGTCCCGTCCCTCGACCAGGTACTCGAAGGCCATGAACCGGCCGTCCTCGGTGGTGGTCGTGCGGGTGGCCAGGCGCTTGCCGGGTTCGTAGGCGGTGACGGCGGCTTCCGCGCGGTGGCCCCCGGTCTCCATGGTGGCGGTTCCGCCCTCGCGCGGGTCGAGTTCGTTGCGCCCCATGAACCAGGAGTCGATCCCCGGTCCGGTGGCGATCGCCTCCCAGACCTGGTCCGGGGTGGCCGGGAGAGTGGTCTCCAGCTCGATCTCGAACGGGTGGGTCATGTCCGGTCCTCCTGCTCGGGCGTGACTGCGACCCCACCGGCCTTGGGTCGGGCCGCGGCGTCCTTGGGCCCGGCCGCATTGTCCTGGGGCCGGGTCTCGGCGCCGGGGTGCGGTGCCGCGGGGATGGCCGCGGGGATCGCCGAGGGACTCGCCGCGGGGATCTGGTGCAGTCCGACGACCACCCGGTGGCTGCGGCCCCCGGGGGCGGACTCGTCGTGGTAGCGGCTGACCAGGGTGGCCACGCTCTGGGCCAGTTCCTCGGCGAAGGCCGTCCGGTCGGCCGCGGAGGCGAACCGTACCTGGGCGTCGATGCCGAAGGTGGCGACCCGCCGTCCGGCTCGGGAGGCGCCGGTCAGCAGGGCCCCGACCTCCTGCACCAGCCGGGAGCCCAGGGCCAGCAGCCAGCGGGCGGAGAGCTGGTCGGGCGCGCGTGAGGGGTCCGGGCTGACGGCGGCCAGGACGCTGGGGGAGATCACGTAGGAGCAGGCGGTGGCGCGGTACACCCGTTCGGTGACGTTGCCCTTGCGGCGTTCCTCGGCGAGTTCGACGAGTCCGTGCCGTTCCAGTTCCTTGAGGTGGTAGTTGACCTTCTGCCGGGGCAGCCCCAGGCGGGTGGCCAGCATGGCGGCCGAGCCGGGTTCGGCGAGGGCGGCGAGGATCCGGGACCGGATCGGGTCCAGGGAGGCCTCGGCGGCGGCGGGTTCTTCGATCACAGCGACGTCCAGCACCGTTCCAGCCTCCAACCGACAAAAAAATTTGTCAAGGAAAAAAGGGTTGTCGGTAGCCCGGTCGGCCCAAGGGAGTTCAGGCGTTCGGCGCATCCGACACGGAGTGTGACGGGTGGGGGCGAGGAGTGGACTTGAATCTTTGCGAACGGATGTTCGATCCTGGGGCTGTGTCCGTTTTCGAATCTGTTTTCGAATCTGCCGCCGAGCAGCCCGAACGCCCCGCGCTGCGGCCGGTGGCGTTCCCGGCTGCCGCACCCGAGGACGGGCGGCCGGCGACCGGACGCGGGCTGGTACCGGTGCCGCCCGCACTGCGGGAAGTGCTGCCGGACGGCGGACTGCGGCGCGGCACGGCGGTGTCGGTGGCGGGCGGGGACGCCGGGCTGCTGCTGGCACTGGCCGCCGGGGTCCGGGACGCCGGCGGCGGCTGGGCGGCGGCGGTCGGACTGCCGGACCTGGGGCTCGCCGCCGCCGAGGGCTACGGGCTGGACCTGCGCCGTCTGCTGGTCGCGGACGACCCGGGGCGGCACTGGCCCGAGGTGGTGTCGGTGCTGGCCGGCGCGGTCGAACTGATCATGCTGCGCCCGGACGGACCGGTGCCGCCCAAGCTGGCCACCCGGCTGGCCGCCGTACTGCGGCGCAGCGGCTGCGTGCTGCTGGTGGCCGGGCCGTGGCCGGGCGCGGTGCTGCGGCTGGGGGTGCGGTCCGGGCGCTGGTTCGGACTGGGGGACGGCTACGGGCAGCTCGCCGGGCGGCAGGTGGAGGTGGTGGCCGAGGGTCGGGGCTCGGCGGTGCGCGGCCGGACGGCCCGGCTCTGGCTGCCGGACGAGCACGGCGCGGTGCGCCCGGTCCGGGAGCAGTCGCATTCCGTCACCGGCCCGGCGGCACCGCTCGTGGCGGCGGTGGTGTGACGTGGCGACGACGACCGACGACGACCGGACCCCCCGGGTGCTGGTGGTCTGGTGCCCGGACTGGCCGGTGGTGGCCGTCACCGGTGACGACCCGGTGGCGGTGACCGAGGGCGGCCGGATCCTCGCCTGCTCGGCGGGCGCCCGGGCGGCCGGGGTCCGGCAGGGGCAGCGGCTCAAGCTGGCCCAGCGGCTCTGCCCGGAGCTGGAGCTGCGCGACCGCGACCCGGAGGCGGAGACCCGCCGCTTCGAGCCGGTGGTCGCGGCGGTGGAGGCGTTCACGCCCCGGGTGGAGGTGATCCGCCCGGGCCTGTGCGCCATCCCGGTGAAGGGCCCGGGCCGCTACTTCGGCGGCGAGGAGGCGCTGGCGGCCCTGATCGGTACGGCGGTGGCGGACGCCCTCGGGCGACCGCCCGTCCCGGACGCCGTCCCCGGCGCGGTGACGGTGCCCAGCGCAACCACCACTGACCGGCCGGCGCCTGCCGGACCGATCACCACAGACCCGCCGACGCCTGCCGGAGCGCCCGCCACTGACCGGCCGGCGCCTGCCGGAGCGCCCACCACCCCCCATGCCCGGATCGGCGTCGCCGACGGCCTGTTCGCCGCCGTGCTCGCCGCCCGCGCCGGGGTACTGGTGCCCGCCGGGCGTACGGCGGAGTTCCTCGCCCCCTACCCGGTGGGCACGCTGGGCGACGAGCCGCTGGCCGAACTGCTCGGGCGGCTCGGCCTGCCCACCGTCGGGGCCTTCGCCGCGCTGCCGCCCGAGGCGGTCGCGGACCGCTTCGGCCCGACCGGGACGCTCGCGCACCGGCTGGCCCGGGGCCTGCAGCCGCGCCCGCTGGTGCCGCGCGACGAGGAGCCCGACCTCGCCGTCGAGCAGCGCTTCGACCCGCCGGAGCCGCTGGCCGAGCCGCTGGTGTTCGTCGCCCGCACACTGGCCGAGCAGCTGCACCAGCGGCTGGCCGGGGCGGGGCTGACCTGCCGCCGGGTGGCCGTCGAGGTGGCCTGCGCGGACGGCCGGACGGTCTCGCGGCTGTGGCGGCACGAGGGTCGGCTGTCCGCGACGGCGCTGGCCGAACGGGTCCGCTGGCAGCTCCAGGCCTGGCAGGGCGCGGGCACCTTCACCGACGGCGGCGAGGGCTTCGCCCTGCTCCGGCTCGCCCCCGACGGCCTCTCCCCGGACCAGGGGCGCCAGCTCGCCCTGTGGGGTCAGGCGGTCGCGGACGACAGGGTGGAGCGGGCGGTGGCCCGGGTGCAGGCGGTGCTGGGGCATGCCGGGCTGCGCCGGATCGAGCCGGCCGGCGGGCGCGGGCCGGGCGAGCAGCAGGTCCGGGTGCCGTGGGGCGAGCCGTACGAGGCGGCGGCCCCGGCGGACGCGCCCTGGCCGGGGCGGCTGGCGGAGCGCTCGGCGGACCTCTGGCCGTCCGTGGTGCTGCGCGAGCCGGCACCGGTGCGGGTGCTGGACGAGGCCGGCCGGCCGGTCACGGTGGACGGCCGGGCGGGGGTGTCGGCCCGGCCGGCGCTGGTCGTGGTCGGGGGCCGCGAGGAGCGGGTGGCGGGCTGGACCGGGCCCTGGCCGGCGGTCGAGTACTGGTGGGACCAGTCGCTCGCCCGCCGCCGGGCGCGGTTCCAGGTGCTGGTGGACGGCGGCCGGGCGCTGCTGCTCACCGTGGAGGGGGGTGGGTGGTACCTGGAAGCCGGCTACGACTGACCGGCGATCCGGGCCCCGGGGGGAGCAGGACCAGTACGAGACCGACGAAGGCAACCCCGATGGGCTTCACCAGCCACCCCACCCTCCCCTGGAGCGAACTGCACCGCCGGCTGACCGGCGCCGGGCCGGACCGCACGGTCGTCCCGCTGCGCCGCCCTGCCGAGAAGCCCTCTGCCGAGCAGCCGACCGCCGGGAGGCCATCTGCCGAGCAGCCCACCGCAGAGAAGCCCACCGCAGAGCAGCCCACCGCCGAGGAACCCCCCGTCGCGAAGGCGGAGAACGGCGAACCCTGGGCCGAACTGCACGTCCACTCCGCCTTCAGCTTCCTGGACGGCGCCAGCGACCCGGAGGACCTGGTCGCCGAGGCGGCCCGGCTGGGCGTGGAGACCCTGGCGATCACCGACCACGACGGCCTCTACGGCGCCGTCCGGCTCGCCGAGGCGGCCCGGGGGACGGGCGTGGCCACCGCCTTCGGTGCCGAACTGACACTCCGTCAAGAAGGCTCCACCGAACACCTCCTGGTCCTCGCCCGCGACCCGGCCGGCTACCGCCGCCTCTCCGCCGCGATCGCCGCCGCCCAACTGGCCGGCGGTGCCAAGGGCCGCCCGGCGTACGACCTCGCGACGCTCGCCGGGGCGCACGACGGCCACTGGGCGGTGCTCACCGGCTGCCGCCTCGGCCGGGTCCCGGCGGGCCTGGCGACCGGTGACGCGGAGCGGCGACTCCTCACCCTCACCGAGGCGTTCGGCCGCGAGAACGTGTACGTCGAGCTGATCGACCAGTGGCTGCCCGGCGACGACCGGCGCAACGACGCCCTCGCCGCGCTCGCCGCCGGACTCGGGATCCCCACCGTCGCCTCCACCAACGCCCACCACGCCGGCCCCGCCCAGGGCCGTCTCGCCCAGAGCCTGGCCGCCCTGCAGGAGCGCCGCACCCTCCAGGAGGCGGCCGGCTGGACGCGGGCGTCCGGCACCGCGCACCTGCGCTCGGGCCGCGAGATGGCCGCCCGGCTGGCCCGCTTCCCCGGCGTGCAGCGGGCCACCGCCGAACTCGGCCGGGCCTGTGCCTTCGACTTCGCCAGGCTGGACCCGGAACTGCCCGGCTACCCCGTCCCCGAGGGCGGGACCGAGATCGGCCACCTGCGCGCCCTGGTCGCGGCCGGCGGCCCGGCCCGCTTCGGCCCCGGCAACGCCGCCGCCCGCCGCCAGCTCGCCAAGGAACTGGACGTGATCGAGGACCTGGCGCTGGCCGGCTACTTCCTGATCGTGCACGACATCGTGGACTTCTGCCGGAGCCAGGACATCTGGTGCCAGGGCCGTGGCTCGGCCGCCAACTCGGCGGTCTGCTACGCCCTCGGGATCACCGCCGTCGACCCGATCCACTACAAGCTGCTGTTCGAGCGCTTCCTCTCCGCCGCCCGGGACGGCCCGCCCGACATCGACCTGGACATCGAGAACCGCCGCCGCGAGGAGGTCATCCAGTACGTCTACCGCCGCTACGGGCGCGAGCACGCCGCCCAGGTCGCCAATGTGATCACCTACCGCCCCCGGCTGGCGATCCGCGACGCCGCCCGGGTGCTCGGGTACCCCCAGGGCCAGGTGGACGCCTTCAGCCGGCAGACCGACTTCCGCTCCGCCCCCGGCGCGGACGCCGTCATCCCCGCCGACGTGCTCTCGCTCGCCGCCCAACTCCACGGCCTGCCCCGCCACCTGGGCATCCACTCGGGCGGCATGGTGCTCACCAGGGAGCCGATCGGGGAGATCTGCCCTACCGAGTGGGCCCGGATGCCGGGGCGCTCCGTCCTGCAGTGGGACAAGGAGTCCACCGCCGGCGCCGGACTGGTGAAGATCGACCTGCTCGGCCTCGGCATGCTCGCCGCACTCCACGACGCCTGCGACCTGATCGCCGAACACCACGGCCTGCGCTACGACCTGGCCGGCATCCCGGACGACGACAAGGGCGTCTACGCGATGCTGCGCCGCGCCGACACCGTGGGTGTGTTCCAGGTCGAGTCCCGGGCGCAGATGGCCACCCTGCCCCGGCTCAAGCCGGACCACTTCTACGACCTGGTGGTCGAGGTCGCGCTGATCCGCCCCGGCCCGATCCAGGGCGGCTCCGTCCACCCGTACCTGCGCCGCCGCGCCGGGGTGGAGCCGCCCGGCTGCCCGCACCCGCTGATGGAGAACGCCCTCGGCAAGACCCTCGGGGTGCCGCTGTTCCAGGAGCAGATGATGCAACTCGCCATCGACTGCGCCGGGTTCACCCCCTCCGAGGCCGACCGGCTGCGCCAGGCGATGGGCGCCAAACGCTCCCACGAACGGGTCGCCCGGCTGCGGACGAGGCTGCTCACCGGGATGGCCGAGCGCGGCATCCCGCCCGAGGTCGCCGAGGACGTCTACGGCAAGATCGAGGCCTTCTCCAACTACGGCTTCCCGGAGAGCCACGCGATCAGCTTCGCCTACCTGGTGTACGCCAGCGCCTGGCTCAAGCACCACTTCCCGGCGGCCTTCACCTGCGCCCTGCTGGCCAACCAGCCGATGGGCTTCTACTCGCCGCTCAGCCTGGTCGCGGACGTACGGCGGCACGGCGTCCGGGTGCGCGGGGTGGACGTCAACGCCAGCGGGCCGCGCCCCACCCTGGAGCCCTACCGGGGCCCGACGCCCGCGCCCCCGCTGACCGCCGGCCGACCGCAGCCGGCCATCCGGCTCGGCCTGGAGACGGTGCGCGGCATCGGCACCCCGCAGGCCGAGGCGATCGCGGCCGGGCAGCCCTACGCCGACCTGGAGGACTTCGCCCGCCGCACCGGCCTGCCCGCACCCGCCCTGGAGGCGCTGGCCACCGCCGGGGCCTTCGACTGCTTCGGCCTGACGAGACGTCAGGCGCTGTGGGCAGCAGGCGCGTTCGCCGGGATCTCGGCCGACCTGCTCCCCGGCACCACGCCCGGCACCGAGGCGCCGGAGCTGCCCGGCCTGAGCCCGATCGAGGAGACCATCGCCGACCTGTGGGCCACCGGCACCTCCGCCACCAGCCACCCGCTCCAGCACCTGCGCGCCCACCTGGACCGCGGCGGCGCCCTCAGCGCCGCCCGACTCCCGGACGTGCCACCGGGAACGGCGGTGGTGGTCGGCGGCCTGGTCACCCACCGGCAGCGCCCGCCGACGGCCGGCGGGGTGCTCTTCCTCAGCCTGGAGGACGAGACCGGACTGATCAACGTGATCTGCAACCGCCCGGTCTGGGAGTCCCAGCGCCGCACCGCCCTGGACCGGGCCGGCCTGCTGGTGCACGGCCACATCGAACGCGACCGCGGTGCCACCAACCTGATCGCCACCCGGCTCACCCCGCTCCTGATCGGCCTCTGAGGGTGACCGCCGGCGCGGCACCGGCTCAGGCCACCGGATAGCCGATCTCCGCGAGGTCCTCGGCCAGTTCGTCCAGGTCCGTCTCCGCGTTGAGCGCCGTGATCACGGCCGGGGTGAGCGGGCGCAGCGCCAGGACGTGCCCGATCGCGGCGAGGTCCAGCTCCTGCTCCGGCTCGAAGTAGTCCTGGGCCCAGGCCAGGTAGGCCTCGGCCGAGCCGTCGGCGAGCAGCTCGACCAGGTGCTCCGCGCCGTGCTCGGCCGCCGCGCCCCGCCAGGCGTCGTCACCCTGGCCGCGCCAGAAGCAGCGGGTGACCGTCGGGCCGTCCTCGTCCCCGAGGGCGGGCTCCTCGGCGAAGCGGCGGAACTCCTCGGGTACGGCCGCGAGCAGCTCCGGGGCGTTGGGCGCCTCGTGGTCGAAGGCCCGTCCGTAGGCGCCGACGGGGGAGAAGATCACGCACCAGTCGTCACCCTGGCCGTTGCGCATCGACGCCAGTTCCTCGCCCTCGTCCCAGTGGGAGTCGAAGGAGTGGTACCGCGAATCCCAGTCCTCCGGGCTGAGGATGGCGTCGAGCATGGCGAGGGCGCGGCAGCGGTCACGCAGGTCGGTGACGGCGGGCAGGCGACTGAGCAGGTCGTTCATGCCCGCCATTCTCCCCGACGGTCCGACAGTTCGCTCACCGCCGGTGCCGCTCATTCGGGGTAGCGCACGAGCCCGCTCAGGTCCAGGTCGAAGTCGAACGGGTCGGGGATGCGCATGCTGTCGCCGAACTTCCGGTCGTGCCGCACGTGGTAGCGGTCGTGGTTCGGTTCGGAGAACAGCGTGACCGTGCCCTCCCGTGGATCGACGATCAGGTAGAGCGGGATGCCCATCACCGCGTAGTCGCGGAGCTTGTCCACCCAGTCGTTCCCCGAGTCGGACGGCGAGACCACCTCGACCACGACGAGGGCCTCCTCGGCGGGGGTGGTGTTGCCACCCCGGGTCAGGGCGGCGATCGGAAGGTAGGTCAGATCGGGGTTGCGTTCCTTCGTCACGTCGGGGGTGGTCAGCGCGCTGTAACCGCTGTAAACGTAGCCGTCCGGGACATGGCGCTCGAACTGCCGCTGGACGAGTGCGATGTTCAACTGGTGGATGTTGGAGGGGACCGCCTGCATGATCAGCGTGTCGCCGGACCATTCGACGCGGACGCCTTCGGGGGCCGTGCGCAGCACCTCCGCGACGTATTCGCGGTGCTGCTCGTAGAAGCTCATGGCGCTTCCTCCGGTCTGTGCGTTCGGCCGACTCGCAGTCTATGCAAAGACCCGCCCAGGGCGGCTCAGCCGCCGGCGGCCGGCTGCCGTCCCTTGCCGGGGGGACCGGCGAAGATCTGGGCGATCGGCAGCCAGGCGGTGGCGACCGGGCCGGTGGCGGTCAGGGCCAGGTCGTCGCGGTGGCGGCGCTGGGTGACCAGCAGGCAGAAGTCCAGTGCCGGGCCGGTCACCAGGTCCGTCGCGTCGGCCGGGCCGAAGGGCCAGGAGTCGCCGTCCGGCGCGGTCAGTTCGAGCCGGACCGGGGTCTCGGGGGCGGGCAGGCCGTGGGCGGTGAAGGCGAAGCCGAGGGTGCGCAGGCCGAGGTGGACGATGTGCCGCAGGCGGTCGGTGGGTTCCCGGGTCACGCCGAGCGCGTCGGCGACGTCCTGGCCGTGCGCCCAGGTCTCCATCAGCCGGGCGGTCGCCATCGAGGCGGGCTTCATCGGCGGGCCGAACCAGGGCAGCCGGGTGTCGGCGGGGGCGGCGGCCAGCGCGGCGAGCACCTCCTCCCGGCCGGCCCGCCAGCGGGCGAGCAGGGCGGCGGGTTCGGCGGCGGCGCCCTCCCGGGCGCCCTCCTCGACCGGGTCGGCCCCGGCGGCCAGCAGTTCGGTGAAGCGGCCGCCGAGCGAGGCGGTGAAGTCCTCCGGGGCGCGGGCGGCCAGCGCCGTCCAGTCGTCGGTCCAGGCCAGGTGGGCGATCTGGTGCGCGACCGTCCAGCCCTCGGCCGGGGTGGCCGAGGCCCATCCTGCGGCCGGCAGTTCGGCCACCAGTGCGTCCAGGACGGCGCTCTCGGCCCGCAGGTCGGCCAGCAGGCCGTGCAGGACGGGCGACACGTGGGGTGCGGGCGGGACGTCGCCCGGGGCGTTCGGGTCGGTCATCGGCTTCCCCTCCGACTGCGGTTGGACACGATGCGGTTGAACAGGAACCGTGGCAGTTGCTACCCGCCGGTAGCGCACGGCCGCACCCTACGCCCGGCGGGCTTCCGGCGCCCGCCACTCCACGAAACACGCACGTCAGGACTCTCGCCACCGGTCGCACCACGTGTGACAATTCCGCGATGACCAGGGCTGCGGACACCCCCACCGCCGCGCGATCCGTCGACGACGCCGTGCGGCCCGACGACCCCGAACTCGCCGTCCGCGCCGCCGAACTGGTGCGGTGCGCCGTGCTCGGCGACCTCGCCCGCCGGGTGGTGGACGAGTGCGGCGTCGACGTCGGTCTGGTCGGGGTGCCCGAGCCGCTGCCCGGGAGCCGCCCCGGCAGCGAGGGCATGGTGCTGCGGCACTGGGCCGGCACCCGGGCGGACCTGCTGCACGACGTGCCCGTCCCGGCCGGCCTGGGCCTCGGCGGCCGGGCGCTGGCCGAGCGCGCGCCCACCTGGGTGCCCGACTACCGTGCGGCGACGACCATTTCGCACCACTACGACGCGGCCGTGGCCGCCGACGACCTGTACGCGATGCTCACCGTCCCGCTGCTGGACGGCGACACCGTGTACGGCGTGGTGTACGCCTCGCTGCGCGCGGTGGTGCCGTTCGGGGACGTCCGGATCTCCGCTGTCGGCAGGCTGGCGGCGGCGGCCACCCGGGCGCTCGTCGGGGCAGCCGCCTGGAGCCGGGAGGATCCCCGGCCGGGGTCGGTCGAGCAGCCCCGACCGGGCTCGGCCGAGCGGCCCCGACCGGCGCCCCCGGCAAGGCCGTTGACCCGCCGCGAGCACGAGGTGCTGCGCTGGGCGGCGACCGGCCGGACCAACCCGGAGATCGCCGCCCACCTGGGCCTGACCCGCAACACCGTGACCGGCTACCTGAAGTCCGCGATGCACAAGCTCGGTGTCCGCAACCGGACCGAACTCGCCCTCACCGCCAAGGAGTCGGGCCTGGTCGGTTGAGCCCCGAGGTCAGTTGACCTGCCGCTCCCGCCCGCTCCAGTACGGCTCGCGCAGCCGGAACTTCTGTAGCTTCCCGGTGGCCGTGCGCGGCAGCTCCTCCCGGAGCTCCACCGAGGTGGGCGACTTGTAGCCGGCCAGCCGCTGCTTGCAGTGCGCGATCAACTCGGCCTCGGTGACGGCCTCCTGGCCCTCCCGGAGCACCACCAGCGCCTTGACCGTCTCACCCCACTTCTCGTGCGGCACCCCGATCACCGCGACCTCGGCCACCGCCGGGTGGCTGTACAGGCAGTCCTCCACCTCGATCGAGGAGACGTTCTCCCCGCCGCTGATGATGACGTCCTTCTTCCGGTCGGAGATGGTCAGTTGGCCGTCGGTGAGGGTGCCGCCGTCGCCGGTGTGGAACCACTCGTCGCGCAGCGCCTCGGCGGTCGCCTCCGGCTGCTGCCAGTAGCCGTCCAGGACGGTGTTGGAGCGCACCAGCACCTCGCCGGTGGCGTCCACCCGCAGCTGGGTGCCGAGCGCCGGGGCGCCGGCCTGCACCAGTTTCTCGGCCCGTTCGGCGGCCGGCAGGGCGTCCCACTCGGCGCGGGAGCGGTTGACGGTGACGATCGGGGCGGTCTCGGTCAGACCGTAGAGCTGCATGAACTCCCAGCCCAGCTGCTCCTCCACCTGCTGCACCACGGAGGTCGGCGGCGGCGCGCCGGCCACGATCATCCGCACCCGGTCCCGGCCGGGCACCGGGCCGTCCCAGTCGGCGGCCGCGTCCAGCACCATCTGCACCACGGCGGGCGCGCCGGACAGGAAGGTCACCCCGTGCCGTTCGACCCGGCGCAGGATCTCCGCGCCGTCGACCTTGCGCAGCACGATGTGCCGGGCGCCGAGCCCGGTGAGCGAGAACGGCAGGCCCCAGCCGTTGGCGTGGAACATCGGCAGGGTGTGGAGGTACACGTCCCGGTCGTTGGCGCCGTAGTGCAGGCCCATCAGCGTGGCGTTCAGCCACAGGTTGCGGTGGGTGAGCTGAACGCCCTTGGGGCGGGCGGTGGTTCCGCTGGTGTAGTTGATGGTGGCGGTGTCGTTCTCGGAGATCGCGTACCGGCGGGGCGGGTTGGCGAAGTCGTACAGCAGGGCGTCGCTGTCCGCGCCGAGTACGAACGTGTGCTTGGCCACCACTCCGTGCAGCGCGTCGGCGAGTTCGGGGTCGACCAGCAGCACGGAGGCGCCGCTCTGCTCGACGATGTACGCGACCTCCTCGGCCCGCAGCCGGAAGTTGACCGGCACCAGTACCCGGCCGTGGCCGCTCACCCCGAAGAAGGAGGTGAGCAGCCGGGCCGAGTTGTGCGAGACGATCGCGACCCGCTCGCCCGGCCCGACGCCGAGCCGGTCCAGCCCGGCCGCCTGGGCGCGGGCGAGTTCGGCGACCCGCCGGTAGCCGAGCTCGCCCCAGGATTCGGCCGGCTGCACCGGCTCGTCGACGATCCCGATCCGGTCGCCGTAGACCAGCTCGGCCCGGTCGAGGAAGTCCATCACGGAGAGTGGAATCTGCATGCGCCCACTGTCCTCTCCGGCAGTGGCGCTGCACACCCCCGATCGGGGGTGTCACCCGTCCGAGCGGATCCGCTCGGACGCCGCCAGGGTGGCCGCCAGCCGGTCCCGGGTCTCGGTCTGGGCGGCGATCCGGCGCTCCAGGACGGCCAGCCGCTCCCGGATGATCTCCAGCACCCCTTCGGAGGGCCGCCGGGAGAGCACGTCCCCGTCCAGGCAGCCGAGCAGTGGCTGGATGTCCTCCAGGGTGAGCCCGGCGGCCACCAGGGCACGGATGTTGCGCACCCGCACGACCGCCGGGTCCGCGTACTCCCGGTAGCCGTTGGCCGCCCGCTCGGAGGCGATCAGCCCGGCCTGCTCGTAGTGCCGCAGTGCCCGGGCGGTGCTGCCCGTCCGCCGTGCCAGTTCCCCGATCCGCACCGCTGCCCGTCTCGTCCGTCGTTCAAGCCGCCAGGCCGCTCAGGCCACCAGCGCGCCCCCGTCCACCGACAAGACTACGCCGGTCACGAACGAGGCCTGCGGCGCGGCGAGTTGGGTGATCGCCCAGGCCACCTCGGCGGGCCGGCCGATCCGGCCCAGCGGGGTGATCCGCAACTGCCACTCGAGGATCGCCGCCGACTGCTCGGGGCTGAAGCCGGAGTGCTCGCCGATGGGCGTGTCGATCGCGCCGGGCGCCACCGCCACCACCCGGATGCCGCGCGGGGCGAGTTCCACCGCCCAGCTGCGGGTGATCGTCTCCAGTGCGGCCTTGCCCGCCGCATACACCGAGTTGGTGGGCCAGCCGCGCTGCCCGACGGCGGTGCTGACGTTGACCACCACGCCCCGGCTCTCGGCCAGCGCCGGCACCGCGGCCTGCCCGAGCAGCACCGGGGCGACCAGGTTGGTGGACAGCAGTGCCTCGATGCCGGCCCGGTGGAAGCCGCCCAGGTGCTGGTCGCCGTGCACGATGCCGGCGTTGTTGACCAGGACGTCGAGCCGCCCGTGCCGCTCCACGGCCGTTCCGACGATCCGCTCGGGGGCGTCCGGCCCGGTGATGTCGGCGACCAGCGGCTCGATGAGTCCTGGGTGGGCCGAGGCCGTCTCCGCCAGCGGCCCGGGCCGGCGCCCGACCGCCACCACCCGGGCGCCACCGGCGGCGAAGGCCCGTGCCGTCTCCCGTCCGATCCCCGTTCCCGCCCCGGTGACCACCACGACCCGGCCGATTCCCGCTTCGTTCTCGTTGCTCATGCGCACACCCTCCGACCCTGCCGCCAGCGTCAGGGTCAAGTCGCAACCGCGGGGTGCCGCCGGTCGTCCGTAGGGATCGCAACGACCAGAGGGGGAGACCGCCCGTGAGCCACCTGAGCACCCGTCCGACGACCATGCGCTCGACGTCCACCCGTCCGACGGCGGACGGCCTGCTGCTGCGCCCCTTCGAGGACGCCGACGCCCCGGCCCTGATCGAGGCCTACCGGGACGAGACGCTGCGCCGCTTCACCCGGACCTGGCCGGACGACCCGGAGAAGGCCGCGCAGTGGCTGGCCGTGCAGTACGAGGGCCGGAGGGCGGGCACCCGCTTCGCCTTCGCCGTCCTGGAAGCCGGCGAACTGGTCGGCAACGTGGTGCTCAAGCGCGGCGCCCCGGGCGGGGAGCGGGCCGAGGTGGGTTACTGGACGGTGGCCGCGGCGCGCGGCCGGGGCGTGGCCCCGCGCGCCGTGGAGGGGCTCACCGTCTGGGCCTTCGACGTCTTCGCCGGGGACGGCCTGCTCCGGATCGACCTGCTGCACGAGGGCGACAACGACGCCTCCTGCCGGGTCGCGGAGAAGAGCGGCTACGCCTTCACGGAGATCCTCCCGGCCTTCCCGCCGTATCCGATGGACGGTCACCGGCACTCCCGGAAACGGCTGGACGCGGCCGGACGGCACAGGTCAGAGTGAGCGCATGGCCTCTCTGGTACGACACGTGACGATCGACTGCGCCGACCCGCACGCGCTCGCGGGCTTCTGGGCACAGGTGCTGGACGGCACCGTGGCCGAGGACGACAACCCGGGCGACGAGGAGGTGGCGGTGAACTCCGCCGGTGCCGATCTGCTCTTCATCCGGGTGCCCGAGGGCAAGTCGGTGAAGAACCGGATCCACCTCGACCTCCAGCCGCAGGACCGCAGCCGCGACGAGGAGGTCGAGCGCCTGCTCGCCCTGGGCGCCACCGTGCTGTCCGACCAGCGCCGCCCGGACGGCACCGGCTGGGTCACCATGGCGGACCCGGAGGGCAACGAGCTGTGCGTCGAGCGCAGCCAGGCCGAGCGCAGCGCCACCGGCGCCGCCTGAGCCACCGGGCCGTCTGAGCCCCGGGCCGCCTGAACGCCCGGCGCCGCCTGAAGCCCCGGGGCCGACGGCGCCGGGCCGTCACCGGGCGTCCGCCGGATAATCGACCCTGTCTGACACCAACGAGGCCACCCCTCCGAGCACCAGGCAGGTACTCCATGGCCAGCATCGCCGTGATCGGCGCCAACGGCACCATCGGCAGCGCCGTCGTCGCGGAGGCGGCGGCCCGCGGGCACGAGGTCACCGCCGTGGTCCGCCGGCCGGACCACTACCGGGGCGGGGCCGCGGCCGTGGAACGCGGCGACGTGCTGGATCCGGCGGACGTGGCCCGGGTGGCGGCCGGCCGGGACGTCCTGGTGAGCGCCGTCGGCGGCGGCGACGGCACGGGCCACCTGGCGCTGATCGAACCCGCCGCCCGCTCGCTGGTCGAGGGCCTGCGGACGCTCGCCGACGGCGCGCCCCGGCTGGTCGCGGTCGGCGGCGCGGGCAGCCTGGAGACCGCGCCGGGCGTACGGGTCTGGGACGCCCCGGGCCTGCCGGAGCCGGTCCTGCAGATCATGCACGCCCACGGCGCGGCCCTGGACTACTACCGGACGGTCTCCGACGTCCGCTGGACGGTGCTCAGCCCGGCCGCCGAGATCGGCCCGGGGGAGCGGACCGGCCGCTACCGGACGGGCCTGGAACAGCTGCTCACCGACGCCGAGGGGCGCAGCCGGATCTCGGTGCCGGACTACGCGGTCGCCCTGGTGGACGAGATCGAGCAGCCCGAGCACATCGGCGAGCGCTTCACCTGCTGCGCCCTGTGACCGCCGTGGGCCGGGCCCGGGCCCGGGGCCCCGTTCAGCCCAGCTGGATCGACCGCTTGGCCAGCCCCATCCAGAACCCGTCGATCACGCTGCGCTGGCTGCCGAGGTCGGCCTCGCCGGCGCCGAGGGTCACGAACAGCGGGGCGAAGTGCTCGGTGCGCGGGTGGGCGAGGCGTCCGGCCGGGGCCTTGTGCTCGAAGTCGAGCAGCGCGTCCAGGTCGTGGGCGTCCAGGGCGCGCCTGCCCCAGTCGTCGAACTCGGCCATCACCGAGGTGATCCGGCCGTCGCTGCTGAGCGCCCGCAGGTTGTGGGTGAAGAAGCCGCTGCCGATGATCAGCACGCCCTCGTCGCGCAGTGGGGCGAGCCGGCGGCCGATCTCCAGCAGGCGCTGGGGGTCCAGGGTGGGCATGGAGATCTGCAGCACCGGGACGTCGGCCTCCGGGAACATCTCCACCAGCGGCACGTAGGCGCCGTGGTCGAGCCCGCGGTCGGGGATGTCCTGGACGGGCGTGCCAGGGGCGCGCAGCAGCTTGCGCACGCGCTCGGCCAGCTCCGGCGCGCCGGGGGCGTCGTACCGGACCGTGTAGTAGTGCTCGGGGAAGCCCCAGAAGTCGTAGACCAGCGGGACGGTGGTGACGGCGCCGACGGCCAGCGGGGCCTCCTCCCAGTGGGCGGAGACCATCAGGACGGCCTTGGGCCGCGGCAGGCCGGCGGACCAGGCGGCCAGCTGGCCCGGCCAGATCGGGTCGTCGGCGAGCGGCGGCGCGCCGTGCGACAGGTACAGGGCGGGCATGCGCTCGGGGGCCGCGGTGCTCATGGCGTCCTCCTCAAGGACCAAGTTCAAGGGATCGAGCTGAAGGGATCGAGGGAGTAGTTCAAATTTGAACCTCTATCTCGGGACGGTACACCTTCGTTCGAATTTGAACAACAGGAGTAGGCTTCACCCCATGTCCTCACTGAACGAACCCCGCTGGCTCGACCAGGACGAGATGGCCGCCTGGCGGGGCTTCGTCGTCGCGAGCAACCTGCTCAACCGGCGGCTGGAACGCCAGCTCAAGGACGACTCCGGCCTCTCGCACCAGCAGTACGAGATCCTGGTCCACCTCTCCGCCGCCCCCGGCGACTCGCTGCGGATGACCGAACTCGCCGACAAGCTGGTCACCTCCAAGAGCGGCCTCACCTACCAGGTCACCCAGCTGGAGCGGATGGGCCTGGTCGGCCGCCGCTCCTGCCCCAGCGACGTGCGCGGCGTCATCGCGGAACTCACCGACCAAGGCCGGGAGACCCTGCGCCAGGCCGCCCCCGGGCACGTCGCCCTGGTGCGCGAGCTGCTGATCGACGTACTCAGCCGCGAACAGCTCGCCGTCCTCGCCGAGAGCCTCGGCGCGGTCAGCGCCCGCCTGCGCCAGGACGAAACCCCCTAAGGCCGAAACCCCCTGAGGCCCGAAACCCCCTAAGGCTCTGAATCCCCCAACGCGGCGGCCCGCTCCCGCAGCAGCTCCCGCTCCCGCTCGTTGCGGGTCAGCTCCGCCGCCCGCTCGAACTCCGCCCGCGCCTGCGCCCTCCGCCCCAGCCGGGCCAGCAGATCACCCCGCACGCTCGGCAGCAGGTGGTAGCCGCGCAGGGCCGGCTCCGCCGCCAGCGCGTCCACCAACTCCAGGGCGGCGGCCGGGCCCTGGGCCATCGAGACGGCCACCGCGCGGTTCAGCGCCACCACCGGCGAGGGCGTCAGCACCAGCAGCCGCCCGTACAGCGCGGCGATCGTCGCCCAGTCGGTGTCCTCGTACCGCCGCGCCTTGGCGTGGCAGGCGGCGATCGCGGCCTGCACCGAGTACGGCCCGGCGCCCGCCCGTTGGAACGCCTCGAAGCCGCGCCGGATCAGCAGCCCGTCCCAGCGCGCCCGGTTCTGCTCGGCCAGCAGCACCGGGCGCCCGTCCGGCCCGGTGCGGGCGGCCGTCCGGGAGGCCTGGAACTCCAGCAGTGCGGCCAGCCCGTGGGCCTCCGGCTCGTCGGGCACCAGCGCGGCCAGCACCCGGGCCAGTCGCAGCGCGTCCTCGCACAGCTGCGGGCGGAGCAGGTCGTCCCCGGCGGTGGCCGAGTAACCCTCGTTGAAGATCAGGTAGACGACCTCCAGCACCGAGGCCAGCCGCTGCGCCCGGTCCTCCCCGTACGGCACCTCGAACGGCACCCGCGCGGTGGCCAGCGTCCGCTTCGCCCGGACGATCCGCTGCGCCACCGTCGACTCCGGTACCAGGAAGGCGCGGGCGATCTCCGGGGTGGTCAGCCCGCCCAGCAGCCGCAGGGTGAGCGCGATCCGGGCCCGCGCGGAGAGCACCGGGTGGCAGGCGGTGAAGATCAGCCGCAGCAGGTCGTCGTCGATGGACTCCGGGTCGGACGGTTCCTCCGGCTCCGGTGCTGCGTCCTCCAACGACCGCCCCACCTCGGCGAGTTTGCGGGCGTAGACCTCCCGGCGGCGCACCAGGTCGATCGCCCGCCGCTTGGCGGTGGCCGTCAGCCAGGCGCCCGGGTTGTCCGGGACGCCGTCGCGCGGCCACTGCTCCAGCGCGGCCACCAGCGCGTCCTGCGCCAGTTCCTCGGCCAGGCCGACGTCCCGGACGATCCGCGCGGCCGCGGCGATGATCCGCGCGGACTCGATCCGGAACACCGCCTCGACGACGTCCGTCGCCTCCCTCTCCGTCACGGCCACCCATCAGAGCAGCCGACGGATCGGGAGGCAACCGGGTGGGAGGCGACCGGGGCGGGTGCGGGCGCCACGGCCGTTACTGCGGGGGCTGCGGCATCTCCTCGATCTGCCGGACCTCTGCCTCGACCGGCCAGTGGGTCGGGTGGGTCCGCAGGAAGCGGCGGGTCCACTCCAGCGCCTCCGCCTTGTCCTTGCACTGCAGGATCGCGTAGCCGCCGACGACCTCCTTGGTCTCGGTGAACGGCCCGTCGGTGTAGCCGATCTTCCCGTCGTTCCAGGTCAGCCGGGTGCCCTGGGCGGTGGGGGTCAGCCCGGCGGTCTCCAGCATCACCCCGGCCCGGGTGATCTCCTCGAACAGCGCACCCATCCGCTGCTCGAACCCGGGGTCGGGCTCCCAGTCGTCCCGGGCGTTCTCGTCGATGCGGATCAGCGTCATGAAGCGCGGCATGGTGGCTCCTCGGTCGTGCGGGCGGGGCCTCTCCCCGCCGCTCACCCCTGCGTCGATCGGGTCGGCGCCGGATCGACACCCGTCGCGGAGAATCTTTCCGCCGGTTCCCGGACCGGGGGTCGCGGGTTGCTCCGTCCGTGATCGAATGGTCCAAACCTCGCCGGACGGCCCGCCCCGCTCTCCCGAGCGGCCCTGAACGCCCGCCCCGGCCGCCCCGCCCCGGCGGTGACGAAACCGCTCGACCGGGGCGGCTTTCCGTGTCAACATGCCCCATATGGGGACGATTCTGCACGGCACCCTGGTCACCCTCCGCCCGGCCACCGCCGACGACATCCCGACGCTGGTGGCGATCCGCAGCACGCCCGAGGTGTTCGCCCGCTGGCGCGGCGGTGACGACCTGGTCGACGAGGTCGCGCGGGACTTGGAATCGCCCGACACCGAGACCTTCGCGATCGACGTGGGCGGCCGGGTGGTCGGCGCCGTCCAGTGGTACGCGGAGAACGACGACGAGTACCGCCACGCCGGGATGGACCTCTTCCTGGACCCTTCGGTGCACGGCCTGGGTCTGGGCACCGACGCGGTGCGCACCATGGCCCGGCACCTGGTGCACGACCGCCACTACCACCGGCTGGTGATCGACCCGGCCGTGGACAACCTCGCCGCGATCCGCTGCTACACCAAGGTGGGCTTCCGCCCGGTCGGCACCATGCGCCAGTACGAGCGCGGTTCGGACGGCAGCTGGCACGACAACCTGCTGATGGATCTGCTCGCGGACGAACTGTCGGACGGCTGACGGAGGGTCGCCCGGGCCCAGGGGTCCGGTGCAAGGGTGTACAGACATCTTGTCAGCCAAGCGCCCTGACCTGTACAGACACCTCACCGCCACAGGAGCGATCGGAACTGGTCGGCTGGCGTTCTTCCCGAAGTACCGAGCAGTAGCTAGCGTTCCCCCGCCAATCCCCGGCGGCCGGTCACCCCGGCCGGTCCGGGCCCCACCGGATTGACGGATCCCCAGGAGAACGCCCATGCTCTCGCGTCGTACGGCCACCGCCCTCACCACGGCGGCCGCCGCCGCACTGCTGCTCGGCGGCATCGCCCCGAGCGCCTCCGCCGCCACCGCGGCGGGCCCCACCACGCTCTCCGTCTTCGCGTTCAACGTCGACCTCGGCACCGCCATCGTCGACAGCACCCAGAACGAGCAGGCCGCCCGCCGCACCCCGGTGGTCGAGCAGATCGTCCGCCAGCACAACGCCGACGTGGTCGTCCTGGACGAGCAGTTCAACAACAGCTCGACCGCCGACATCAACACCAAGCTCGCCGACCTCTACCCCTACCGCACCCCGGTGGTCGGCCAGACCTGCTCCGGCGGCGGCTGGACGGGTGTCAGCGGCAACTGCTCCAGCTCGTGGTTCGTCATCAACGGCGGCACGATGATCCTCTCCAAGTACCCGATCACCGCCCAGTACGCCCACGTCTTCAGCAACTCCACCTACGGCACCTGGGACTACCACGCCAACAAGGGCGCGGCGCTGGTGCGGGTGAACAAGAACGGCAGCACCGCCTGGGTGGTCGGCACCCACCTGCAGGCCGACGAGGCCGACACCTCCACCGACACCACCCAGTCCACCCGGCTCGGCCAGCTCGCCGAGATCCGCGCCTGGGTCGACGGCATCGCCGGCAGCAGTGCCCCGGTGCTGATCGGCGGCGACCTCAACGTCGAGTACTTCCACGGCCAGGGCCGCGGCGACTACGCCAACGCCCAGAACGCGGTCAACGGCGTGCTCGGCACCCCGGCCACCGACCCGAACCAGGCCCGCACCACCATGGACTGCCCGGTCTCCTCCTGGTGCCAGTACATGGCGGGCGTGGAGACCTTCCCGACCGATTACCGGGACGACCTCGACTACATCGGCTACCTCAACGCCCCGGGCCGCCCGGTGCCCGCCTCGATGTCCAACGTGACGATCGACTTCGACCCGCAGGCCGGCTGGGCGCCCGGGCAGCCGGACACCAACGCGCCCAGCGACCACTACCCGGTCGAGGCCAGTTTCCAGCTGAACTGACGTACGGCTCAGGGCCGTTGGGCCGCGGTTTCGGCCGGGCAGCCGCAGGAGCGCCGCACCACCAGCCGGGCCGGGAAGGTTCGGGCCCCGGCGGCGCGGCGCTCCGCCCCGCCGAGCACCAGGTCCACCGCGGCCCGGGCCATCTCGTCCTGCGCGGTGGTGACGGTGGTCAGCGCCGGTCCGGCGATCACCGCCTCGGCGATGTCGTCGAAACCCGCCACCGCGAGGTCCTCCGGCACCCGGATGCCCAGGTCGTCGGCGGCCCGCAGCAGGCCGATCGCCTGGTCGTCCGTGGCACAGAACACGGCGGACGGCCGGTCGGGCCGGCCCAGCAGGAGGAGCGCCTCGGCGTGCGCCCGGACCCGGTCGAAGGGCGCCGGGGTGAGCCGCCCGTCGGTGGACAGCCCGGCCCCGGCCAGCGCCTCGGCCCAGCCGGCCGTCCGCCCGGTGACCGGGTCGAGCGGGCTGAGCGCCAGGGTGCCGCCGAAGCAGTGCACCTCGGGGTGGCCGTGGCCGAGCAGGTGACGGACCACCTCGCGGGCGCCGCCCTCGTCGTCCGCCACCACGGCCACGCCGTCGGCGCTCTCCGTACGGTGGTGCAGCAGCACGACGGGGGTGCCGTCGGCCGAGTCGAAGCCGGTCAGCCCGGGGGCGGCCGGGTCCTGGGTGACCAGGATCAGGCCGTCCACCTGCATCCCGAGGAAGGCCCGGATGTAGTGCGCCTCACGTTCGTCGGCGTAGTCGGAGTTGCCGATCAGCAGCAGTCGGCCGTGTTCGGTGGCGGCCTGCTCCACGGCGTGGGCCAGCCCGGCGAAGAAGGGCTGACGGGCGTCCGGCACGACCATCCCGAGCAGGTCGGTCCGCCGCCGGGCCATCGCCTGGGCGACCCGGTTGGGCCGGTAGCCGAGCTCCTCCACCGCCGCGAGCACCCGGGCCCGGGTCGCCGGCGCCACCGGACGCGGCCCGTCGTTGATCACATAACTCACGACCGCCGTGGACGTCCCCGCCACCCGCGCCACATCGTCCCGTGTCACCCTCGCCATGACGGATGAGCCTACACAGCGGCTCCGACCAGCGCGTTTCCCGCATCCGAGGGCGGCCCCGACCGGCCCGCCCCGGTTGCGGGGCAGGTGGTGCCGTGCCGACGCTTGCGGGACGGGCGGCAGCGGGTGCCGCCACCGACCGCGGGAGCAGGCCGATGAGTACGCCGCCGCACCGCAGGGCCGTCCGGCCGCCGCGCCCGTCCACCCGGCCGCGGGTCCGCATCCACGCCCGGGTGCGTGCCACGAGCGCCACCCGGCCGAAGGTCCGGCCCTGGCGGGCGTACGCCGTGGTGGTGGCGATCGTGCTGTCCGTGACCGCGGGCCTGCTGCTCTACTTCAACGAGCGCTCCAGCCGCGGCCACGCCCAGGTGGTGGGCAGTTCCTCCGGAACGGACTTCCTGGAGGTCGACGTGGTGCTCCAGCGGGTGGACGCGGCCGCCCAGACGGTCGGCGCCAAGGTCCTGGTCCAGCCGCGCGGAGCGCTCGGGACGCCCGGACTCCAGCTGATCCCGGCGAAGGACGTGGTGCTGGAGACCACCTCGCTGGAACAGACCGTGCTCAAGTACCCGGCCGGCCAGCCGATCGCCTCCAGCCTGGTGTCGTTCAGCCTGTTCGGCGGGCGGGTCACCGACTACCCCTTCGACGGCTACCGCACCCGGATCGGCTTCCGGGCCACCGTCGGGGGGAAGCCGGCCCCGGTGGTGATCGGGATCCAGGAGGCCGACCCGTTCTTCGCCTTCACCCCGGCCGAGGAGGAGGCCGAGGGCCTCGGCCTCGCCGTCACCGAGCGGATCGGCCGCTCGCGCAGCACCTTCATCCTGGCCTGGTTCATGATGGCCGCGATGTGGGCGCTGGCCCTGGCCGTGCTGCTGGCGGCCTGGCTGATCGTCCGGCAGCGGCGCGGCATCGTCTGGCCCGCGCTGAGCTGGATGGCGGCCACCCTGTTCGCCCTGGTCGGCATGCGCAACGCCGCCCCCGGCAGCCCGCCGATCGGCACACTGCTGGACTACGCGGCGTTCTTCTGGGCGGAGCTGCTGGTCGCGGTGGGCCTGACCATGGTCGTGGTGCGCGGCGCCCGCGTCGAGGGCGCCCACCGGCCCACCGCGTAGCGGCCCGGCCCGAAGCCTCAGTCCGCGTGGTCCGCGCAGGCCTCTGCGGCGAGCCGCAGGGCCCGCTCCGCGCGCGGCCCGCGCAGCACCAGCAGGGTCTGCGCGAGCGCGTCCACGGCGGTCAGGTCGGCCGGCCGGCTGGCCGTGGTCTCCACGCCGGAGACCCGCGGTGTACCTGGAGGATCTGAACGTGCGCGGCCTCGCCCGAGGCCGGTTTAGCCCCGGTTTCTGGGTCCGTGAGCCTAGACGGCGTCCGGCACGATCACGGTCAGCGAGGTCTCCCGCAGCCGGAACCCCAGCCCCTCGTACAGCCGGCGGGCCGGGTTGCCCTCGGAGACCACCAGGTGCAGGTCGGCCAGCCCGCGCCCGGCGGCGTCCGCGACCGCCCGGCGCAGCAGGTCGGCGCCGAGGCCGCGGTAGCCGCGCCGCGGGTGGCGGAACACGTCGGCGACCCAGGGCAGGCCGTCGCGGTCGGTCAGCACGGCGGCGCCGACCACCCGGTCCTCTGCGTCCACGGCGAGCAGGCTGGAGGGCAGCACCGGGCCGATGACCTTCCCGGCCAGCAGCGGGCCGATCCGCTCGGCCAGGGCCCGGGCGTCGTCACCGGGGAAGTGGTCCACGTGGGTCGGGTGGAAGGCGGCCCGCCAGGACTCCAGCATCTCCTCGGGCGAGCGGTCGCAGGGCACCGCCCGCAGGCCCTCGCGCAGCGGCGCCCCGGCCCACTCGGCGGGCGGCGGGTCGGCGCGCAGGTCCCGCCGGAGGGTGTGGGCGTGGCGCAGCGGCGTCGCGCCCAGCGCCAGCAGCCGCTGTCCGAGCTCGGGGCTGCCGGAGACCACCCAGCCGGGCAGCTCGGTGCGGATGTACTCGGCGGCGTCCGCCGAGTCGTCCAGCACCTCCAGCAGGTCGGCCCAGGGCCGCCCCTCCCGCTCGCCCGGCTGGTACCGCAGCACCGGTACGCCGCCGTCGTCGTGCCTGACCACCCAGTCCGTTTCGGGCATGGCCCACCCCATTTCGCGAGATCGTTCGCCGACGGCCCATGCTCACCAGTACCGGAGCGTCCGGGCAACAGGTTTTCGACCGGCGGGTCCTCGTGCGGTGGGGTGGTGCGTCCCGCGCCGGGGTTCAGCGCCCGGTGGCGCTCAACTCACCACCGCGGCCCGGACGCAGAGCACGTCCGGCAGGTGGGAGACCAGCAGCGACCAGTTCTCGCCCTCGTCGCGGCTGCCGTACACGTCGCCGGTCCGGTTGCCGAAGTAGATCCCGGCCGGGTCGGCGTCGTCGGTGCGCAGGGCGTCGCGCAGCACGATGCCGTAGTGGTCCTCGCCCGGCAGGCCGTTGGCCAGCTGCTGCCAGCTGGTGCCGCCGTCCGTGGTGCGGAAGACCCGGCAGCGGCGGCCGGGCGGGATCCGGTCGTCCGAGCCGCCGAGCGGGAACAGGTAGGCGGTGTCGCCCCGGCGGGGGTGGGCGGCGACGGCGAAGCCGAACTCGGCGGGCAGCCCGTCCGCCACGGAGCGCCAGTTCTCGCCCCAGTCGTCGCTGCGGTAGACGCCGCCGTGGTTCTGCAGGTAGAGCCGGTCGGGGTGGACCGGGTCCGGGGCGATCTTGTGGACGCACTGGCCGAACTCGGGGTACTGGCTCTCCTCCGGGAGGAACTCGGCGCGCAGGCCGGTGTTGGAGGGCGCCCAGGTGTCGCCGCCGTCCTTGCTGCGGTAGACGCCGCCGCTGGAGACGGCGACCAGCAGCCGCTGCGGGTCGCGCGGGTCGGTGAGGATGGTGTGCAGGCCCTGGCCGCCGTAGCCGGCGCCCCACTCGGACCGCTGGGGGTGGTTCCAGAGCGCCTCGACCAGCGCGAAGGTCTCGCCGCCGTCGGTGGAGCGGAACAGCGCGGCGGGTTCGGTGCCCGCGTACACCACCCCGGGGGCTTCCGGCCCGGCGGGCTGGAGCTGCCAGACCCGGGTGAGCGAGGCGCCGGTGGACGCGGGGAAGCGGATCGCCGGCTGTGGTGGTTCGAACCAGCTGGCGCCGAGGTCGTCGGAGCGCCACACCGAAGGGCCCCAGTGGCTGCTGTCGGCGCCGACCAGCAGTCTGGTCCGCTCCTCACGGCGGTCGATGGAGACGGAGTAGATCGCGTTCATCGGGAAGTGCGGCCCGCTGAACTTCCAGTCCAGTCGGTCGCGGCTGCGGCCGAGAAAGAGGCCCTTCTCGGTTCCGACGGCCAACAGCACCTCGGTCATGCCTCACACCACCTGATCACGAGCGCGGCCCCCCGGGACGGCCCCCCGGGGCGCGGCGGACGCGCCCCTCGCCAGTGTCCCGCCGTTCGCCGGTGGTCACATCCCGCCGCGCCGCGCCCCGGGGAGGGGGCGGCTCACCCCCGGCAGCCCTCCAGCAGGCGCAGCCAGACCTCGCTGATCGTCGGGTAGGCGGGGACGGCGTGCCAGAGCCGGTCGATCGGCACCTCGCCGACGACGGCGACGGTGGCCGAGTGCAGCAGTTCGGCGACGGCCGGGCCGACCAGGCAGGCGCCGACGATCACCTCCCGGTCCAGGTCGAAGACGACCCGGGCCCGGCCGCGGTAGCCGTCGGCGTAGAGCGAGGCCCCGGCGACGTCGCCGATCTCGTGGTCGACGGCCTTGACCCGCAGTCCGAGCCGTTCGGCCTCGGCGAGGGTCAGGCCGACGGCCGCGACCTCCGGGTGCGTGAACACCACCTGGGGCGCGCCGGCCAGGTCGGCGGACGCGGAGTGCGCGCCCCAGCGCGAGGTGTCCAGCGCGCGCCCCTGGGCGCGGGCGGCGATCGCCGCCCCGGTGATCCGGGCCTGGTACTTGCCCTGGTGGGTGAGCAGTGCCCGGTGGTTGACGTCCCCGGCGGCGTACAGCCACTCGCCGTCCACACCCAGCACGGTGCAGCTGTCGTCCACGTCCAGCCAGCCGCCCGGCCGCAGCCCGACCTGCTCCAGCCCGATGTCGGCGGTGCGCGGGGCCCGTCCGGTCGCGTACAGCACCTCGTCGGCGGTCAGCCGCTCGCCGCCGGAGAGCGTCAGCACCACCGGTCGATCGGCCCCGGTCCGCTCCAGCGCGGTCACCTCCGTGCCGAAGCGCAGGTCCACCCCGGCCTCCCGCAGCCCGTCGGCGACCAGCTCGCCCGCGAAGGGCTCCATCCGCGGCAGCAGCGCGTCGCCGCGCACCAGCAGCACCACCTCGGAGCCGAGCGCCCGCCAGGCGGTGGCCATCTCCACCCCGACCACCCCGCCGCCGACCACGACCAGCCGCCCGGGGACGGTCGGCGAGCCGGTCGCCTCCCGGTTGGTCCACGGGTGCGCCTCCGCCAGCCCGGCCACTTCGGCTGGCAGCACCGGCCGGCTGCCGGTGCACACGGCGACGGCGTGCCGGGCGGTGAGCACCCGCTCGGTGCCGTCCTCCGCCTCCACGGTGACGGTCCGCTCACCGGCCAGCCGGCCGTGGCCGCGGACCAGCTCGATGCCGGTGTCCCGCAGCCACTGCACCTGGCCGTCGTCCTTCCAGTGCGAGGTGAAGGAGTCCCGCCGGGCCAGCACCGCCGCCGGGTCCAGCCGTCCGTCGCCGACCGCCTCCCGGGCGCCGCCCACCGCGCGGGCGTCGTGCAGCGCGGCGACCGGGCGCAGCAGCGCCTTGCTCGGCATGCAGGCCCAGTACGAGCACTCGCCGCCCACCAGTTCGGCCTCCACGATCACCGTGCGCAGGCCCGCGGCGACGGTCCGGTCGGCCACGTTCTCGCCTGTCGGGCCGGCGCCCAGGACGATGACGTCGTACTCCTCGGCGGTGCTGCTGGTCATGTCCCGTCCTCCGTGGTCTCGCGGTCCCGCGTGCTCTGTCCGTGCCGGGGCGGTTTCGACGGCCGCCGGCATGGGCCCCATCCTGCGACGTGGCGGGGCCCCCGCGCGGGCGAACACGCGGACCGGGTCAGATTGCCGCGAGCTGCGCCAGCAGCGCCGCTGTGTCGGCCGGCCGGGAGAACATCGGCCAGTGCCCGGTGGGCAGTTCGCGCAACTCCCAGCCGGGCCCGTCGAGTCCGGCGAACCACGGGTGGCCGGCCGCGATCAGCGCCCGCACCTGTTCCAGCGGGAAGGACCAGGAGACCAGCGCCTGCGGCAGCGCCGCCCCGGCGCCGGTGAGCCGCAGCGCGTCCCGGTAGGTGCCGGCCGGTTGCGGGGTGAGTCGGGCGCGGATCCGCACCAGCGCGGCCGGGTCCAGGCCCTCGGTGCTGGAGCCGTGCTCGGCCAGGTACGTCCAGGAGGGCATCGGGAGGCGTCCGTCGACCACGGTGGCGTCGGCCTCCGCCCGGAAGTCGGGCTGCCACATGTCATACACCGAGGTGCCGTCGGTCATCGGGCCGCTGTCCAGGTAGACCACCCGCCGGATCCGCTCCGGCATCCGGTCCGCGACCCCGCCCACCGGGGCGCAGGCGCCGCTGTGGGCGACCAGCACGACGTCCCACAGGTCCTCGCGGACCAGCAGCTCCGCCAGGTCGGCGATGTGCTCCTCCAGTCCGAACTCACCCTGCTCGCCCGCCCGTTCGGCAAGGCCCGGCAGGCTCACCGGGTGGACTCCGTGCCCGGCCGCGCGCAGCGGCGCGGCCACCTCGTCCCAGGCCCAGGCGCCGAGCCAGAATCCGGGAACCAGTACGAACGTGCTCATGGTGCACCGCTCCTTCCACGATGGGGATTGCGTCGGGACCGACCCTAGGATCGAATCCGGACGGAACCCGCCCGGATGACCCGACCCGGAAGGAGCGCCCCGGTGGAACACCCGGTCAGCCGTGTGCTCGCCCTCCTGGAGCTGCTCCAGGACCGCCCCGGCCTGACCGGCGCCGAGCTGGCCGCCCGGCTCGACGTGGACGAGCGCACCATCCGCCGCTACACCGCCCACCTCGCCGAACTGGGCATCCCGGTACGGGCCGAGCGCGGCCGCTACGGCGGCTACCGCCTGCTGCCCGGCTTCCGGCTGCCGCCGCTGATGCTCAACCCCGACGAGGCCGCCTCGGTGGTGCTCGGCCTGCTGGCCGGGCGCAGTTCGGGCCTGTCGGTGGGGGAGCGGGCCGCCGAGACCGCGCTCGCCAAGATCCAGCGGGTGCTCCCCCCGCCGCTGCGCGAGCGGATCGAGGCCGTCGAGCAGACCCTCGGGCTGTCCGCCGCGCCCGCGGCCGGCCCCAGCCCGGCCTCCGCCGCGCTGTTCACCCTGGCCGGGGCGGCGCGTCGCCGACACCGGGTGAAGCTGGCCTACCGGGACCGCGAAGACCGGCCCAGCGAGCGCGAGTTCGACCCGTACGGCCTGGTCTTCCACTCCGGCCGCTGGTACACCACCGGGCTCGACCACCGCAGCGGCGAGCTGCGCACCTTCCGGCTGGACCGGATCGAGCGGGTCACGCCGGGCGCGGACGGCTTCGAGCCGCCCGAGGACTTCGACCCGGTGCAGCGGGTGGTGGAGTCGCTGGCCGGGGCGCCCTGGCGGCACCGGGTGGAGGTGGAGCTGGGGGTCTCCCTCGACGAGGCCCGCCGCCGGCTGCCGCCCGTCGTCGGCACGCTCACCGAACTCGCCGAGGACCGGGTGCTGTTGCGCGCCCGGGCGCAGAACCTGGACGGCGTCGCGGTGCTGCTGGCCGGCCTGGGGTGGCCGTTCACCGTCCGCGAGCCCGCCGAACTGCGGGCGCAGGTGCGGGCGCTCGCGGCCCGGCTGGCCGACTGGGGCGCGGAACCGGCCTGACGGCGGCCCCGGAGCGGGGATCCCACGACGGACGGGGATCCCACGGCGGATGTCCCACGACGGAGGCCTCGCGCCGGAGACCCCATGACGGAGACCTCATGACGGAGGCCCGGGGAGGTGCGACTCCCCGGGCCCCGGAGCGGGACGCTCAGGCCTGGCCCTCGGCCGCCTGCTCCTCCGCCACCTTGCGCTTGACCTCGGTCATGTCCAGCTCGCGGGCCTGCCCGATCAGGTCCTCGAACACCGGCTCCGGCAGCGCGCCGGCCTGCGAGAAGACGAGCACGCCCTCGCGGATGATCGCCAGCGTCGGGATCGACTGGATGCCGAACGCGGCGGCCAGCTCCTGCTGGGCCTCGGTGTCGACCTTGGCGAAGACCAGGTCCGGGTGGCGCTCCGCGGCCTTCTCGTACACCGGGGCGAACTGGCGGCACGGCCCGCACCATCCGGCCCAGAAGTCGATGAAGACGAAGTCCTTGCCCTCCGGGCCCGGGACGATGTCGTCGAAGTTCTCCTTGGTCAGCTCGACCATGTTGCTCATCTCGCGGATCCTTCCCTTCCGAAGGTGGTGGCGGTACAGACCACGTGCCCGCCACAACGGTGATGCCCGCCGGGGTATTCCGAGCCCGGCCCGGATTGAGCAGCCGGCCGCCACCGTCCGTACAGAGGGGTGTCCAGTCCGTCCGTATCACCGACGCGGGAGGCTCGCCATGCGCAGCACCGCACCCCGCACCCGCCGGGCCGTCGTGCTCGCCGCCTCCGGCCTGGCCGCGGCGGCCCTGGTCGCCGGCTGCGGGTCCTCGGGCTCCGGGTCCTCCGGCTCCGGGTCCTCCGGGGCCGGGACGTCGAGCCCGCCCAGTCCGCCGAGCGGTTCCGGCGCCCCGGCCGCCGTCACCCTGCAGACCGCCCACGATCCCCGGCTCGGCGCCATCGTCACCGACGGCGCGGGCTTCACGCTCTACCGCTTCGACCAGGACCAGAGCAACCCCTCGGACTCCTACTGCAACGGTAACTGCGCCACTCTCTGGCCGCCCGAGCACGCCGACGGCGACGTCACCGTCAAGGGCATCGACAGCAAGCTGGTCGGCAGCTTCACCCGGGACGACGGCACCAAGCAGGTCACCGTCAACGGCTGGCCGGTCTACCGCTACTCGCCGGACGCCAAGCCCGGTGACACCAAGGGCGAGGGCGTGGCCGGCAGCTGGTTCGCGGTGACCCCGACCGGCGGCAAGGCGATGCCGGGCACCAGCTCGACGCCCAGTACGCCGGCGCCCGCCAACCCCTCGCCCCGGCCCAGCACGCCGGCGCCGGGCTACTGACACCGACCGTCGCCGGCCGCTGACCGCCGCCGACCACCGCCCTCGACCGGGAGGCCCGGGTGCGCAACCATGAAGTGGTGACCGAGGAGCACCCCGCCGGCGGCCAGGCCGCGCACGGGACGGGGGTCGCGGACGAGGAGCTGATGCGGGCCCTGTACCGCGAGCACGCCGGTCCGCTCTTCGGCTTCGTGCTCCACCTGGTCGCGGGGGACCGGCAGCGTGCCGAGGACGTCGTCCAGGAGACGCTGGTCCGGGCCTGGCGCAACATCCACCGGCTCGACCCGCGGGCCGGCTCGCTGCGGCCCTGGCTGGTCACCGTCGCCCGCCGGATCGTCATCGACGACCACCGCAGCGCCGGCGCCCGCCCGCGCGAGGTGGACGCGGCGGTCCTGGAGCAGCTGCCCGCCGAGGACGAGATCGACCGGGCGCTGCGGATGATGACCGTCGCCGACGCGCTCGCCGACCTCTCGCCCGCCCACCGGGAGGTCATCGTCGAGACCTACCTCAAGGGCCGCACCGCCAAGGAGGCGGCCGTCGAACTCGGCATCCCGGCCGGGACCGTCCGGTCGCGGGTGTTCTACGCACTGCGCTCGCTCAGGCTCGCGCTGGAGGAACGGGGAGTGACATCGTGACCGACCGGCCCGCCCCCGACCCCGGCCCGCCCACCGGCCCGCCGGTGGGCCCCGGGCACCTGGACGTCGGGGCGTACGTCCTCGGCGTGCTGGAACCCGCCGAGCGCGCCGTCTTCGAACGGCACCTCGCGGACTGCCCGCAGTGCACCGAGCAGATGGCACAACTCGGCTTCGTCGAACCGCTGTTGGCCGAGTACGCGGCGTCCGCGACGGCCGCCGGGCTGGATCCGGCCGAACCCGCGCCGACCCCGGACGGGCACCTCCTGGACCGGCTGGTCGCCGAGGTCACGGCCGGCCGGCGGCGCGGCCGGATCCGGCGGCTGGTGCTGGCCCTGGCCGCGACCGCGATGGTCGCGGCGGGCCCGGCCGTCACGGCCGCGGTGCTCACCGCGGACACCACGCCCGCCGTGGTCGCCGTCGCCGCACAGTTCAGCGCCACCGACCCGGCCACCGGCGCCAAGGCCACCGTCGGCGTCGACGGCAGGACCTGGGGCAGCCAGGTCAGCCTGCGACTCTCCGGCGTCCAGGGCCCGTTGACCTGCCATCTGGTCGCCGTCTCACACGGCGGCGACCACCAGACGGTCACCACCTGGAGCGTCCCGGCGGACGGCTACGGCGGGCCGGACGACCGGGACACGCTGCACACCACCGGCGGCGCGGCCCTCCAGCCGGGCGACATCGACCACTTCGAGGTGCGGGTGCAGAACACCGACGCCCTGCTGGTGTCCGTCCCCGCGCACCAGGCCTGACGCGGCGCGGCTCGGCTCACAACCGCGGGTACGGCCCGTCGTACACCGTCAGCCGCTCGATGCGGGCCGTGCCCAGGTGGGCCGGCCAGTGCGGGTTGGGCCCGCCGTCGCCGGTCATGTGCTCGCGCCGCCAGGTGCGGCTCCAGCCGACCCGCGGCTCCGGTTCGAACCTGTGCCTCCGCACGCACGGGCATGGCACCAGCACCCGCGCGCAGGAGCGGCACAGCCCGGCCCGGTCGATGACGGTCGACACCCACACCACGGGCCCCTCCTCCCCGCAGGCCGGGCAGCCCGG
Source organism: Kitasatospora sp. NPDC023176 (assembly GCF_055560495.1). NCBI lineage: Bacteria > Bacillati > Actinomycetota > Actinomycetes > Kitasatosporales > Streptomycetaceae > Kitasatospora > Kitasatospora sp. NPDC023176. Next base: position 140,129 of record NZ_JBVHIP010000020.1, read on the forward strand.
CAGCTCGGCCCCGTCCATCAGCGCGTTCTGCCGCCGGACGTAGTCGGGCAGGCTCAACGTCGGGTGCAGGAAGGGATCGTGGAGCCAGACATGGTCGGGCTGCCAGGACCGGTTCCACCACGCCGGCTCCGCCACCGACCGCCGCCCGGCCCGTTTCTCCGCCCGCCGCCGCGCCGCGTACTCCTCCGCCCGCGCCAGCCACAGCTGCCGCGCCTCGTGCAGTTCCTCCACCGCCCGCACCAGCGACTCCGGGTCGGCCTCCAGCAGCCGGGGCATCCGGGCGCTGAGGGTCAGGTGGTGGTAGGTGGCGCGGAAGCCGTACGGGGCGAACTCGGTCACGCAGGTCCGCAGCGCGCTGTGGCGGCGGTACGCCGGGAGGGTGGTGTCGTGCACGCGGGCCCGATGGGTGAGGAAGCTGGTCACGGCGCGGGCTCCAGCGCCAGCGCCCGGGTCAGCGCGGCGGTGACGGCGGCCGCGTGCCCGGGCAGTTGCCGCTCGGCCCAGCCCCCGGCCAGCCGGACGAAGTCCCGCAGATCCCGTTCGGCCCCGGCGAGCAGCCGGCGCAGCTCGTCCACCGGGAGTTCGATCACCGGGCCGTCGGCGGCGTCGGGGTCGGGTGTCAGCCGCGCCACGGAGCCGACGCGGGTGGCCTGTGCGCTGGGGTCGTGTCCGAACCAGGTGTCGACCGAGCCGTCGAGCACGTCCAGCCACTCGCGCCAGTCCTCCAGGCCGTTGCAGCAGCCCGGTTCGAAGACGGCGCCGGTGGTGGAGTCGGTGACCCGGAAGCCGCCGGGGGCGAAGAGGTGCTCCAGGGTGAGCAGTCCGTGCAGGAAGGCGCCCAGCGGGTCGTCCGGGCGCGGGCCGCGTTCCTCGCCCTCGTCCGGGTCGACGTCATTGGTGTCGGCGAGCAGCCAGACCGCCGTGCCGACTTCCTCCGGCGTCAACGTCCCGTCCAGCACGAGGAATCCGCACGGCCCGGGAGTGCCCGTGGGCCACCGGGTGAAGTCGTCGGGGGTGCGGATCTCCAGGACCGGCTGCATCGCTATCACCCGGCGATGATGCCGCAGGCCCACCTGGCCGACCAGCGGATTTACCCCGCGTCCGCCGCGATCGAGGCCAGCACCCGCCCGCAGCGCCGGGCGAAGGCGTGCTGGAGGAGCGGGAACAGCGGACCGGCCAGCCGGGCCCACCAGGCGACCGGCCGGCTGAACGCGGTGACGCTGAACCAGACCGCTCCGTCGGGCGCTAGTTCGACCAGGAAGGTCTCCTCGCCCCGGCTGAGGTGCCCGTGCCTGGTCCCGTACGTGAAGCCGTACCGGTCCGGGCCGTTGACGGCGGCGAGCACCCGGTTGGGCGCGGCCGCCCGCAGCGGGCCGACGCCGATCGCGCAGTGTACGGCGACGCCCGGGGCCGCCTCCTCGGCCTCCGCGTCGATCCGGACGCCGGCCAGGCGGTGCATCCGCCAGCCGAGCAGGGCGGCCCCGGCGACGTCGAGGGCGGCGGGTCCGTGGCCGATGAGGGCCCGGTGGCGCAGGTGGCGGTAACCGGCGGGTAGTTCGCCGGTGCGACTGGCGCCCTGTTCGGGGTAGCTGTAGTCGTTCATCGGACGTCCTTCGCGGTGGTGGTCCGGCGCCAGGCGAGGAGCGCGCAGAGGGCGAAGCCGAGCGCGTTGCCGAGGCCGTGGGTGGCGGCCATCCAGCCCAGGGTGGGGTGGGGGAGTCCGGCGGCCCGGCCGAGTGCCCACCACAGGGCGAGCAGCATGGTGAGGGCCAGGACGGCGGAGGAGAGGGCGAGCAGCCGGGCGGTGGTCCGGTCGGTCGTGCGGGGGCGCAGTTCGCGCCAGCTGACCAGGCCGACCAGCCACATTCCGGTGCTGAGGACGACGGCTCCGGCGAACTGCCACCAGTTGCCGAGGAAGTACCCGGCGAGCACCAGCAGGGTGCCCGCGGGGACGCTGAGCGCCGCGCAGCGGGCCGGCCGGGAGCCGTGGTCGGCGCGGCAGACCAGTCCGGCGATCAGCGCGGCGGTGAATCCTGCGTAGTGGAAGTGCGGGACGGTCAGCGCGAGGATGTGCGGTTCGAAGCCGAACAGCGGGTAGCCGGAGCGTTCGGCGACCAGCGCGACCCCGGCCACCGAGGGCGCGGCGAGTGCGGTGAGCACGGCGATCTCGGCGGGGGCGAGGGAGCGGGTCCGGGCCAGTCGTCGTGGTGCGTGCAGGGCGACGGCCAGCGTGCCGAGGGCGTAGACGGCGGCGGTGCCGGTGGCGAGGGAGCCGCGCGGCAGCCAGAGCGAGAGCGCCCCGGGGACGGCCGCGACCGGCCAGAGCCGGCGGATCCGGGCGAGCCCGGGTTCGTCGAGGAGTGCCAGGCCGAGCGGCAGGACGGCGCCCATGCCGAGCAGGACCAGGAGGTTCACCAGTTCCGTCGTGCCCTTGCCCATGGCGGGCACACCTCCTCTTGAACGCGTTCAATTGCCTGACGTCCGCCACTCTACGTCGTCGACTTGAACGCGTTCAACTCGCCCCCGGTCCGGCTGGCCTGGTGTTCACGCTGGGTGCGGCGCACCCTGGAGGAGTAACCGATGGAGGTGATCCGCCATGCAGACTCTGGTCGGTTGGCACATCGACATGGAGTTCCGCGAGGACGGCCCGCGGACGACCGCGGCCGCCCTGCTCCGGCTCGGTGACGGGAGTGAACTGCGCGCCCACGGCTACAGCAGCCGCCACCCCTCGGACCCGGAACAGCTGCGGGTCGGCGAGGAGATCGCGGGCGCCCGCGCACTCAACGACCTCGCCTCGCAGCTGCTCTCCAAGGCCCACGCCGAGATCCAGGACGTCAGCCCGGTCCCGACCCACCCGCTCTCGTGACCGCCCCGCGTCCGGACGGCGACCACGCCGGACGGGAGCCGAGCCGCCCGCGCATCCCGCTGATCTGCCCGCGCTGCGGGCACGAGCAGCAGGTCGTCCCCGGCGGCCCCGAACGGGCGATGAAGGTCGTGCACGTGGGGACGGGCCGGGAGGCCTGCGAGCCCGGGGACCTGGCCCGGGCGCCCGACGACGGGGACTGATCCGTCAGTCCCCGCCGTACGGCCCCGGCTCCCCGCCGTACGGCCCCGGCTCCCCGCCGTACGGCCCCGGCTCCCCGCCGTACGGCCCCGGGCGGCCGCCGTACGGTCCCGGGCGCCCGGCGCACGTCAGTTGACGCAGTACGTGCCCGGCGGCCGCCACTCCGGCCCGACCAGCCGCTGCTCCAGCTCGTTCGGGGTGATCCGGATCCCGACCGTCCCGGCCAGTCCGACCCGGAACCGGCTGCGGGCCAGCACGATCAACGCGGTCAGGCCGTACTTGTTGATCAGCGAGGTGCGGTAGCGGGCCGTCGCGTCGGGGTCGCAGAGCCGTGCCCGGGCCGGGAGCCGGCGGCCGGTCGGGCGCCCGTGGGCGTCGCAGGGGCCGATCAGCACCCGGGGGTGGCGGCGGATCCGTTCGGCCTCGCCGGAGTGGGCGGGGGTCCAGACGCCGAGCGCCGGGCCGTCCGGCACCACCCAGAGCTGGGAGTCCAGCCGGCTGCCGTCGTCGGCGAAGGTGGTCAGCAGGAGGTACCTGCTGTCGGCGAGCTGCTCGGTTCGGTCGGGCATGATCTCCTCCCTCTGGCGGGGGCGGGTCAGTGGTGACCGTGGCCCTCGGTGATCTCGCGGTACTCCTCGGCGGTGGGCCGGTCGATCCGGGCGTGCTCGCCGTGGAATCCGTGGGACAGCCGTACGCGGGTGCGGGTGAGCGCGCCCGCCGGCCGGGCCACTCCATTCTCATCCACCGCGGGCGGCAGTTCGAGGGGGCGGGGCTGCTCGTGGGCGGTGAGCCGGTGCAGTTCGGCGGGCGCGAGCCCGGCGTGCACCTCGGTGAACTCGCCGTGTGGAAGCCGCCTGATGACGCCGGTCTCCCGCCCGTGCAGCACCTTGTCGCGGTCCCGTCGCTGCAGGCCCAGGCACCAGCGCTTGGTGACGACGAAGACGGCCACCGGGACGACGAAGAAGCCGATCCGCACCGCGTAGGTGATCGCGTTGAGCGACAGGTGCAGATGGGTGGCGATGAGGTCGTTGCCGCCGCCCGCGAGCATCACCAGGTAGACGCTGATCCAGGCCGCCCCGAGGGCGGTGCGCACGGGGGCGTCGCGCGGCCGGTCGAGCAGGTGGCGCTCCCGCCCGTCCTGGGTCACCCAGGCCTCGATGAAGGGATGGACCGCGATCGCGCCGAGGATCACCGGGAACAGCGTGAACGGGATCAGCACCCCGAGGTTGAGGGTGTGCCCCCACAGGCCGATCTCCCAGCCGGGCATCACCCGGATCAGGCCCTCGGCGAAGCCCATGTACCAGTCCGGCTGGGCATCGGTGGAGACCTGGTCCGGGCGGTACGGGCCGTACGCCCAGATCGGGTTGACGGTGGCGACCGCGGCCATCAGCGCGATGGTCCCGAACACCAGGAAGAAGAACCCGCCGGCCTTGGCCAGGTAGACCGGCATCAGCGGCATCCCGACCACGTTCCTCTCGGTGCGGCCGGGCCCGGCCCGCTGGGTGTGCTTGTGGTGGAAGACCAGGATCAGGTGCGCCACCAGCAGGCCGAGCATGATGCCGGGCACCAGCAGCACGTGGATGGTGAAGAACCTCGGGATGATGTCGTGCCCGGGGAACTCCCCGCCGAACAGGAACATCTGGACGTACGTGCCGACCAGCGGCACCGCCAGCACCACGCCCTCGATGAACCGGATGCCGGTGCCGGAGAGCAGGTCGTCGGGGAGCGAGTAGCCGAAGAAGCCGTCCAGCATGCCGAGGAACAGCAGCAGGAAGCCGAAGACCCAGTTGACCTCGCGCGGCTTGCGGAACGCGCCGGTGAAGAACACCCGCATCATGTGCACGAACATGGCCGCGACGAAGACGATCGCCGCCCAGTGGTGGATCTGCCGGATCAGCAGCCCGCCGCGGACCTCGAAGCCGATGTCCACGGTGGAGGCGTAGGCCTCGGACATCCGGACGCCCTTGAGCGGGACGTACGAGCCGGCGTAGACCACCTCGCCCATGCCGGGCTTGAAGAACAGGGTCAGCCAGACGCCGGTCAGGATGATGATCACGAAGGTGTAGAGGCAGATCTCGCCCAGCATGAAGGACCAGTGGTCCGGAAAGATCTTCCGCAGGTTGGCCCTGGCCAGGGTCTGGATCCCCAGCCGGCCGTCCGCCCAGTCGGCGGCCCGCCGCCCCCGCCCTGGGTTCTGATTCCGCGTCATGTGCACGCACCTCGGGTCCGAAGGAAACGGGGATAGTTCCCCGATTCACGCTGGGATCACCATACCGGGGAGTGCTCCCCACTTCTATCGGAGGGGTGGCGGTCACCGCGGTGCGAGCCGCCGCGGTGCGAACTGCCGTGGTGCGAGCCGTGGCACAACGCGAGCGGCCCGCCCGGTGTCGTGGAAGACACCGGACGGGCCGCGTACGCACCCTCGTGATCCCGGAAACGGGCGGCACCCCGTGGGGGCCGTGCGGTCAGTGCACCAGCACCGGCACCTCGTCGGCCTTCGCCGCGCCCGCGTCCGAGCCCGCACCCGCCGCGCCCGGACGGCCGGCGTTGATGAAGGTGAAGGCGACCGCGGAGGCCGTCACCAGGATCCCGAAGGACACCCAGATCGCGGTCGAGAAGCCGTGCACCATGCCCTGGAACTGCAGGGCCTTGGCGGCCTCCGGCGTGGCGGCGGTGGCCACGGCGGCGGCGTGCGAGGTCAGCCAGCTGGTGGTGGCGCTGGCCGCGATGGTGTTCAGCAGCGCGGTGCCGATGGCGCCGCCGACCTGCTGCGAGGTGTTGACCATGGCCGAGGCCACGCCCGCGTCCCGCGGCTGGACGCCGTGGGTGGCCAGGCTCATGGCCGGCATGAACGCGGTGCCCATGCCGAGGCCCATCAGGACCAGGCCGGGCAGGATCAGCGCCGGGTAGGAGGTGTCCAGGCCGATGTGGGTCAGCAGGAACATGCCGATCGAGGCGGTCAGGAAGCCGGGCGCCATCAGGTAGCGCGCCGGGACCCGGGTCATCAGCCGGGCACCGATCTGGGTGGAGCCGGTGATCATGCCCGCCACCATCGGCAGGAAGGCCACACCGGTCAGCACCGGGCTGTAACCGCGCACGACCTGCAGGTAGTAGGTCAGGAACAGGAACAGACCGAACATGCCGATCACGGCCATGCCCAGCGACAGGTACACCCCGCCGCGGTTGCGGTTCAGCACCACGCGCAGCGGCAGCAGCGGGGCCTTGACCTTGAGCTCCACCAGGACGAAGGCGGCCAGCAGGACGACGGCCGCGGCGAACAGCGCCAGGGTGCTGCCGGCCGTCCAGCCGCTGGACTCGGCGCGGGTGAAGCCGTACACCAGCGAGACCAGGCCGGTGGTCACCAGCAGCACGCCGGGGATGTCCAGCTTGTTGCGGTTGCGGCCCCCGACGGGCTCGCGGATCACCAGGACGGCGCCGATGGCGGCGGCGATGGCGAACGGGATGTTGACGAAGAAGGTCCAGCGCCAGTTCATGTACTCGGTCAGGAAGCCACCGAGGATCAGACCGATGGCGCCACCGCCACCGGCGATCGCACCGTAGATGCCGAAGGCCTTGGCCCGCTCCTTGGCCTCGGTGAAGGTCACCGCGAGCAGCGACAGCGCGGCCGGCGCGAGCAGGGCGCCGAACACGCCCTGCAGGGCGCGGGCACCGAGCAGCATCGCGGTGTTGACCGCGGCGCCGCCGAGCGCGGAGGCGAGGGCGAAGCCGGTCAGGCCGACGATGAAGGCCCGCTTGCGGCCCCACAGGTCCGCGATCCGGCCACCGAACAGCAGCAGCCCGCCGAAGGCCAGCGCGTAGGCGGTGATCACCCACTGGCGGTTGCCGTCGGATATGCCCAGGTCCGTCTGGGCCGACGGCAGGGCGATGTTCACGATGGTGGCGTCGAGGACGACCATCAGCTGGGCGAGGCCGATGAAGATCAGCGCCTTCCAGCGCCGGGGATCGGGCAGCGTCGCCTGCGGGGCGGCGTCGGATTGAGACATGGGGGTACCCATTTCACGGTGCGAGGTGTGCGAGAACGGTCGACTGCCGTACGGGACCGGCAGGTTGCCGTACGGGTGCGAGGGCGCGCGCGGAGGCGTCCGGGAACGGCGCCGGTCAGCCGCGCGGAGGCGGGGTGCTGGTGGGTCGGATCAGTGGTGTCGGGTCCAGGTGGTCGGTCAGTCCCGGGGGCGGAAGTCCTCGAAGGTCGCGGCCCGGCCAGGCAACGACGAACGGGCTGGCGTGCGCAGGCCGTCCAGGAACAGCTGGAGGTGGCGGTGGACGAACTCGTCGAGCAGCCCGCAGGAGGTGCCCGGCAGCGGCCGGGACAGCTGGCTGATCGCGACGAACAGGTCCCCGTGGTCGACGTCGGACCGCAGTTCGCCGGTGGCCCGGGCGCGCTCCATCAGTCCGCTCACGGCGGACCGCAGGCGCTCCCGCGTCTCGGCCAACTCCGGGTCGTCCCGGTCGACGGTGCTGGTGAAGACGGCGCAGAGCCCGCCGACCTTCTCCGCCACGGTCGCGTGCACGAACCGCTCCAGAGCCTCGAACGGACCGCCGCCCTCGCCCGCGTCCGCCTCGGCCGTCGCCGTTTCGGCGAGGGCCAGGATGCGGTTCTTGACGAGCAGCGCCACCTCCTGGATCAGCGCCGCGCGGTCCGGGAAGTTCCGGTACAGCGTGGCATTGCCGACCCCCGCCCGCTTCGCGATCTCGTCCAGCGGCACCTCGGCACCGTGCTCGACGAACGCGTCCCGGGCCGCCAGTACGATCCGCTCCCGGTTCCGGCTCGCGTCCGCACGCAACTTCGGCGTACGCACACTCCCCAGCGAACGGGCCGACTCGGCGGCGACGGTGGTCATGACGACTGCTCCTCCAGGATACCGGGGAAGTTCTCCCCGCTTTTGCCAACGTACTCGGAAACGGGGAATCTGTCCCCGTAATTTCCTCCCCGACTGTGACCTGCATCACATCATGGGCGGTGTCGGTCGGGTCGGCTATCGTCGAAGGCCTGGTGCCCCCGTGACCACCCGCCGTCGTGCTCGTTGAGCGGGTGGGTGCCAAGGCGAAGGAGCAAAGCCCGTGACCGCGATCTCCGACCGCCCGCAGATGCTGCCCGAGCAGTTCGAGGAACTCGCTCACGCTCTGGCGCGGACCGCCGAAGGCGTCCGGCCGGAGTTCATCAACGGGAAGCTGGGGGTCAAGCCCGTGCCGGACGGCGACCACGGCCTGATCATCGAGTGGCTGATGCGGATCTGCATCCAGTCGCGTCCTGAGTTGTGGCTCTACGACCAAGGGCTGAAAGTCCAGACCTACCGTGGAGGCCATGCGCGCCCAGATGGCACGCTTGCACCCAGTGGCACTTTCGGCAGCCAGGGTGAGTGGGCGAATGCCGGTGGGGTCCTGATGGTCGTCGAGGTGACCTCATATGACTCCGACACCGAACGTCGCGACCGGATCGAGAAGCCCCGCGCCTACGCCGAGACCGGCATCCCCGTCTACCTGCTGATCGACCGGGACTCCGCCGAGGTCGTCGTCTACAGCCAGCCCGACGGCGTCCGGTACGAGAGCATCCAAGTCCTCCCCTTCGGCAAGACGGTCCACCTCCCCGAGCCGGTCGGCATTGTCCTGGACACCGAGCCGCTGAAGAACTGGGTGCGCTGAGCCCGGCCATGTCTTCCCGGGGCGGGTTCCTCCGTCGCCCTAGGCTGTGGGCGTCCCGGGCGGCCGGTGGGTCGCGGGAGTCGGGAGGGGCCCGGCGGCCGGGGTGGGCGAGGAGGTCCGCGATGGGCAGCGAGGAGACGACCGCCCGGGTGCGCTGCGTGGCGGCCGTTCCGTGCTGGGTGAGCCTGATGGCCGGGGATCTGGAGGGTGCCAAGGAGTTCTACGGCCCGCTGCTCGGTTGGGAGTTCGAGCCGGCGCCGGAGCGCTTCGGGCCGTACGTGCACGCGGTGGTCGGCGGTGAGGCGGTGGCCGGGCTGGGGGTGGCGGGCCTCGGGGCGGTGCCGCAGGCCTGGACCAGCTACTTCGGGACGGAGAGCGCCGACGCCGTCGCCGACGCGGTGCGGGAGCGCGGTGCGACCCTGGCGGTCGGCCCGCTGGCCTTCGATGCCGGGCGGGTGGCCTTCGCGGCGGATCCGGCGGGGGCGGTGTTCGGCATCTGGGAGGGCCCGCTGGGCCGCGCCCGGAAGCTGGACCTGCCGGGCGCGCCGGTCTGGATCGAGCTGCGCACCCCGGACCCGTTCGCGGCGGCGCTGTTCTACGGCGAGGTGTTCCGCTGGGACGGCCGGGATCCGGAGCGCTTCGAGGTCCGCTGGGAGCACGACCGGGTGGTGCTGCGCACCGAGGGTCACAGCGTCGCCGCGCTGGCCAAGGAGCAGTCCGGCGGCCCGGCGGGCATGCCACCGCACTGGGAGGTCTCCTTCGCCGTCCCGGACACCGACCGGGCGCTGGCCCGGGCCGTGGAGCTGGGCGGTTCGGTGGTCGGCCCGGCCTTCGACTCCCCGTACGGCCGGGTGGCCCGGCTGCGGGACCGTGACGGCGCCCGGTTCGCGGTGATCGGCCCGGAGTCCTGAGCGGGGAGGTCGGCCCGGAGTCCTGAGCCGGGCGGAGTCATTCCGGGCGCTCGAGTTCCGTCCGTTCCGCCCGCAGCCGGTCGCCCAGGGCCGCGCGGTCCGCCGCGGGCAGGGCCTTCCGGGCGGCGGGGAAGAGCACCTGCTCCTCGCTGGTCAGGTGCCGTCGGAGGGTGTCGGCGAGGCCGCTGAGCAGGGTGTCGAAGGCCGGGTCGGCCGGGACGAGTCCTTGCAGGTCGGCGAGGTACTGCCCGATCGCCAGGTGGTCGTGGATGCTGCGGAACACCAGCGCGCCGCCCTCGGGCACGTCGTGCTGGACGAGCGGGAAGAGGTGCTCCTCCTCGCCGGCGCAGTGGGTGAACAGCAGGTCGGTCAGCTTGGTCACCAGCTCGCCGCGCTCGGCCGAGCCGGCCGGGGCCGCCTGGGCCCGGTCGAGCAGCTCGGTGACGGCCTTGTGGTCGGCGGTGAACTCCCCGAGGATGTCCGGCCTGCGGTTCATGGCGCGCCCGCCTCTCGTCCGGGATCAGGACTGGCCCCCGTACTGTCCAGTATCCGGCGCCGCCGTGCGGAACTCCTGGTTCAGCCCTCGTCGCGACGCCCGGTGAGGGCCAGCAGCCGGGTCTGGGGGGTCGCGTCCGCGGGGACCGGCAGTGGCGGGTCGAAGAGTCCGCTGCCGGAGAGGTCGCCGTAGCCGCCGAACTCGCCGAGGGCGAAGTCCACCAGGTCGGCGGGGAGCCGGGTGCGGGCCCCGATGCCCTGGGCGAGGTCCCAGGTGTGGACGACCAGGTCGGTGGTGAGCTGGTCCAGGTAGTACTGCCCGGAGGTGTCCGCGAAGGAGAGGTGGACGGTGAGCTCGGTGGCGCCGGGCACCTCCCAGGCCTGCCGGGCGGCTTCGGCGGCGGAGGTCCAGGCGGCGACCGGGTCCTCGCCGAGCACGTCGCCGTCGAAGCGGCCGCCGACCTCGGCGATGGTGGCGCCCATCAGCAGCTCGGGCACCCAGAGCTGTTCGCCGGTGAGGTGGTTGACCAGGTCGCGGACCGACCAGTCGGCGCACGGGGTGGGGGCGTCCCACCGGTCGGGCGGGACCAGCCGGACCCGCTCGTCGAAGGCGGCGAGCGCCTCGGGGTAGGGCGTGCCGGGCCGGGTGGTCCGCTGGTGTTGCCTGTGGTGAGCCATGTCTCCACCCTGCCCCGGGCCCGGCGGGGCACGCGAGTCGCTCACGATCCGTCAGTTGTTCAAATTCGAACTCCAAGGTACGGTCGTGGAGTGGCCGGTTCAAATTTGAACAACAGGCACGGGACACCACACCCGGCCCGGCCGCACCACCAACCACACCCCTACGACCGACCCCGATCGATGGAGACGCGCATGCCGAGCAGCAGCCCGAGCACGACCGCCGCCACCAGTCCCACCGTCCGTCCCGCCCGCGACGGCTCCGGGCCCGCGACCACCTCCCCGCACGCCTACGACGCCGGACTCCTGCTCCTGCGCCTGGTGCTCGGCCTGACCATGGCCGCGCACGGCAGTCAGAAGCTGTTCGGCTGGTTCGGGGGCGGCGGGATCGACGGCACCGGTCACTTCTTCACCATGAGCGGCTATCCGGCGGGCAACGCCATGGCCGTGGTCGCCGGCCTGACCGAGATCCTGGGCGGACTCGGCCTCGCCGTCGGCCTGTTGACCCCGCTGGCGGGCGCCGCGATCGTCGGCACGATGGTCAACGCGATCGCCGTCACCTGGGGCGGCGGCTTCTTCGCCCCGAAGGGCAACGAGTACGAGCTGCTGCTGACCGCGGGCGCCGCCGCCCTCGCGCTCACCGGCCCCGGCCGCTACGCGGTGGACCGCTTCCTGCCGGTGCTGAAGGCGCACCGGCTGGCGTACGGCGTGGCCGCCGTGCTGGTGGGCCTGGCGACGGCCGGGGTGATCCTGCTGCTGCGCAAGTAGCCAGGGCCTCCAAACTCGCCTCCCCGAAAGCCATGGTGACGATCCGTCAGCATGGCTTTCGGGCTCTTCCGCGCGAGCCGTGCCCGGCTACGCGCCGATCCGCACCAGGGCCAGGGTGATGTTGTCCGGCCCGCCCGCCTCGACGGCCGCCTTCCACAGCTCGAAGGCGGCCTTCCCGTCGGCCCGGTCGGAGGGCTCGTCCGGCTGGGCGAGCAGTCCGGCCAGTTCCTCCTCGGGCACCGGGTCGGTCAGGCCGTCGCTGCACACCAGGTAGCGGTCGCCGGGGGCGAGCGGCGCGGTCCGCACATGGGGTTCGACGAAGGTGAGCCCGAGCGAGCCGCCCAGGGTCTGGGTGACCAGCGAGGTGGTGCGTCGGCCGGGCGGGAGCGGCGGGCTGTCGTCCACGCTCACCCGGCGCAGTCCGTCCGCGGTGACCCGGTAGACCCGGCTGTCGCCGACGTTGAAGACCACCGCCTGCTCGGGCAGCAGCACCAGTCCGGCGATGGTGGTGCCCATCGCGGCGAGTTCCGGCTCCCCGGCGGTAGCCGCGTAGACCGCCCGGTTGCACTCCTGCAGTTCCTCCCGGACGGCCTCCTCGCCGTCCAGCGCGGCCCCGGTGGCGGCGAGCCGGCGGGCGACCAGGGCGCTGGCCACCTCGCCGCCGGGGTGGCCGCCGAGGCCGTCGGCGACCGCGACCACGCAGGGCGGGCCGAGGGGGAAGAGCAGGGTCTGCGGGTTGGTGGTCACGGTCGCGCAGAGTGTCCACGGACCGACCGTGAGGCTGTCCTCGTTGTGCTCCCGCACCAGGCCCTCGTGGCTCAGCGCGCTCACCGCGATGTACGGCGCCATCGTCGGCCGCCTTTCCGGGGGGCCGCTTCCGTGGTCGGGCCCCGCCTTCCACGCCTTCCATTGTCGGCGGGAATAAGGATCCGCACCCGGGTGCTAGGGTGGTTGAAAGTTGGACTACCTGGGACCTCCTGGAGTGTGGTGAGCAGCATGCAGTTCGGAATCTTCAGCGTCGGCGATGTCACCCCCGACCCGACCACCGGCCGCACCCCGACCGAGCACGAGCGGATCAAGGCGATGGTGGCCATCGCGCGCAAGGCCGAGGAGGTCGGCCTGGACGTCTTCGCGACTGGCGAGCACCACAACCCGCCGTTCGTCCCGTCCTCGCCCACGACCATGCTCGGCTACATCGCCGCGCAGACGGACCGGATCATCCTGTCCACCTCGACCACGCTGATCACCACCAACGACCCGGTGAAGATCGCCGAGGACTTCGCGATGCTCCAGCACCTCGCCGACGGCCGGGTGGACCTCATGATGGGCCGCGGCAACACCGGCCCGGTCTACCCCTGGTTCGGCAAGGACATCCGCCAGGGCATCCCGCTCGCGGTCGAGAACTACGCGCTGCTGCACCAGCTGTGGCGCGAGGACGTGGTCGACTGGCAGGGCCGCTTCCGCACGCCGCTGCAGTCCTTCACCTCCACCCCGCGCCCGCTGGACGACGTCCCGCCGTTCGTCTGGCACGGCTCGATCCGCAGCCCGGAGATCGCCGAGCAGGCCGCCTACTACGGCGACGGCTTCTTCGCGAACAACATCTTCTGGCCCAAGGAGCACTTCCGGAAGCTGATCGACCTGTACCGCGAGCGCTACGCCCACTACGGCCACGGCACCCCCGAGCAGGCGGTCGTCGGCCTCGGCGGGCAGCTGTTCATGCGCAGGAACTCCCAGGACGCGGTGCGCGAGTTCCGTCCGTACTTCGACAACGCGCCGGTGTACGGGCACGGGCCCTCGCTGGAGGAGTTCACCGAGCAGACCCCGCTGACCGTCGGCAGCCCGCAGGAGGTCATCGAGAAGACCCTGACCTTCCGCGAGACCTTCGGCGACTACCAGCGCCAGCTGTTCCTGATGGACCACGCCGGCCTGCCGCTGAAGACGGTGCTGGAGCAGCTGGACCTGCTCGGCGAGGAGGTCGTGCCGGTGCTGCGCGCGGAGTTCGCCAAGGACCGGCCGGCCGAGGTGCCGGACGGGCCGACCCACGCCGCGCTGGTCGCGGCCCGTGACGCCCGCGACGCCGGTGACGCCCGTGACGCCGGTGACGCCCGTGAGAAGGAGGAGGTCTCCCAGTGACCGCGTTCAAGCTGGCCGTGGTGAGCGCAGGCCTGAGCAAGCCGTCCTCGACGCGCCTGCTGGCCGACCGGCTCGCCGAGTCGACCGTGCGCCGGCTCGCCCGGGAGGGGCGGGAGGCCGAGGTCACGGTGATCGAACTGCGCGACCTCGCGGTGGACATCGCCAACAACTTCGTCACCGGCTTCCCGGCCGCCGGGCTGCGCGAGGCGCTCGGGACGGTGACGGGGGCGGACGCGGTGATCGCGGTGACACCGATCTTCACCGCCTCCTACAGCGGCCTGTTCAAGTCCTTCTTCGACCTGGTCGACCACGACGCGCTCACCGGCAAGCCGGTGCTGATCGCCGCCACCGGCGGCACGCCCCGGCACTCGCTCGCCCTGGAACACGCCGTACGGCCGCTGTTCAGCTACCTGCGCGCGGTGGTGCTGCCGACCGCCGTGTACGCGGCCACCGACGACTGGGGCACGGCGGGGGACGCCCTCACCGACGGTCTGCCGGGCCGGATCGACCGCGCGGGGGGCGAGCTGGCGACCCTGCTGGCCGGGCGCGCCCCGGTGGCGGGGGCGGCGGTGCCGGAGCAGGTGGTCCCGTTCGCCGAGCAGCTGGCGGCGCTGCGGGTCTGAAAGTCGCGGGGGCGGGTGCGCGACCGGGCGCACCCGCCCCGCCGGATGGACTCGGACGGCGTAGGCCGTTCGGCCGTGTCTCGACCGCGCCGATGTGTCCGCTATGCGATGTAATCATTGGCATGATCAGGTTGATGCTGGTCCGCCACACTCCGTGCACGCCCCTTCGAGGACGGCGACCGTGAGCCCGCCCTCCGAACCCCAGGCCGTGCTCTCCCCGCTGACCGGCGCGGCGATCTTCCTCGTCCTCACCGTCGAACCCGGCGGCGAGGACACCGTCCGCGCGCTCCTGCCCGACCTCGCCGGACTGCGCCGGGCCGTCGGCTTCCGGGCGCGCGAGGGCGGCCTCACCTGCGTCACCGGTATCGGCTCCGAACTCTGGGACCGCCTCTTCGACGGCCCGCGGCCCGCCGCCCTCCACCCCTTCCAGGAAGTGGCCGGCCCCCGCCACCGCGCCCCGTCCACCCCCGGCGACCTGCTGCTCCACCTACGGGCCGAGCGGATGGACCTCTGCTTCGAGCTCGCCGGCCGACTCACCTCCCGCCTCGCCGGGGCCGCCACCGTGGTCGACTCCGTCCAGGGCTTCCGCTACTTCGACGACCGGGACCTCCTCGGCTTCGCCGACGGCACCGAGAACCCCGAGGGCCGGGCGGCCGAGACCGCCGCCGTGGTGGGGGAGGAGGACCCGGACTTCGCCGGCGGCAGCTACGTCATCGTCCAGAAGTACCTGCACGACCTGGACAAGTGGAACACGCTGAGCGTCGAGCAGCAGGAGGGGGCGGTCGGCCGCACCAAGCTCACCGACATCGAGCTGGACGACGACACCAAACCCGCCGACTCGCACGTGGCACTCACCGTGATCACCGACCCGGACGGCGAGGAGCGGAAGATCGTCCGCTACAACATGGCCTTCGGCTCCTTCGAGCACGGCGGCGAGTTCGGCACCTACTTCATCGGCTACGCCCGCGACCCCGGGGTGACCGAGGAGATGCTGCGCAACATGTTCCTCGGGCGCCCGCCCGGCACCACCGACCGGCTGCTCGACTTCTCCACCGCCGTCACCGGCTCGCTGTTCTTCGTCCCGACCGCCGGTCTCCTGGATTCCCCGCCGCCCGCCTGAACAGGTGGGCGGCCTCTCCCGCGACGCGGACTCGGTACGGCTCTATCGTCAGGAGTCGTTGAATTTCTGCGTGTACACGGGAGAGGCGGCCGACGCCCTACGTTCTCAACACCAGATGGGGATATCCCAGAAGGTGGGTACGGGGCCCATCGACATGCGCTACTCCTGAGTAACTCGCAAACCCGAGGCAGGCGTCGGCAGATCTGCCGACGCCTGGGGATCTTAGCGGTTCGAAAGTTTTCCGCAAAATGCGATTGTCAGGCTTGATGAGTGCGAAGCTCGGCAAGTGCCGTACGAGCCCGGGTCGCCTCATCGGCGATACCGATCGACTCGGCGAGATTGACGGCCGCGAGCAAAAGTTCGATGGCGTTGTCCGCGTTTCCGAGCGCGGCCTCGCACTGGCCGGCCCCCCGCAGCGCGGTCGCTTCCTCCCGGGCCGTCCCGATGGATCGCGCCAGGCCGAGGGCCGCAACGTACTGGTCGCGCGCCTCCTCGTGTCGGCCGGCGGCCAGGTATGCCGAGCCCAGGCCGTTGATGGCGTCCGCCTCGTAGCGGGCGCTGCCGACCGATCGGAAGGTCTCCAGTGCCGATCGGTACAGCGCGAGCGCGCGGTCGAGTTCCGCCGGAATTCTCAGGGTCGCGGCCAGGTTCACGTGCACGACGGACAGGTCGAACTGGGATATCCGGCCGCGCCCGATGTGCAGGATCTGCTCGAATGTCCGGCGCGCGTCCGACGTGTTTCCGGAGATGAGCTGGAGGTCTCCGATGTTGTTCAGGATCCGCAGTTCGAAAACCCTGTCATTGAATTCCCGGGAAATCGGCAGAGCTCTGCTGTAGGCGGCCACGGCGAGTTCGTAATTCCCCATCGAGCGGTGGACGATGCCGATGTTCGCCAGGCAGCGCGCCACGTTCCACTGGTCGTCGATCTCCTGTCGAATGGCCAGTGCTTCCTCCTGGATCGCCAGCGACTCCCGGAGGCGGCTCTGGTTCCACCGCACCCGCCCCAGCAGGCTGAGCGCGTTCGCCGCCGCGTCGGGGTCGTCATCCGCGCGCGCGAGGGCCAGTCCGCGTTCGAGGGCCTCCGCCGCGGAGTCGTGGCGGGAGGCGTTCGCCAGCGTCGCCCCCAGGTCGATCAGCGCCCTGGCCTCCTGCCGATCGTTCGTCCCCGATCGCCAGTGTGCCGCGGCTGCCCGGTGCATCTCCTGCGCCTCGCTCCAGTACGCCTCGGCGTCCAGGTAGCCGGCCAGGACGTGGGCGAGCCAGGCCCCGGTCTCGGCGTATCCGGTGCGGTGGGCCTGGGCGGTCAGGGCGATCAGGGCGGCGTGTTCCGACTCCAGCCACGTCCGTGCCGAGGCGGGAGAGGTGATCTCGATATCTCCCAACAAATCGCCCATGTCATCGAATTGACGGTCCACCGGCAGCCGGGTTCTGGATCTGCGTGGGTAGAGCAGGAGATCCGCCTGGTCGGCCGCGTGCAGCGCGAAGCGGAGCAGCCGGTCGACCGCCGAGTCCCGCTGTTCCTCCTCCACTCCCAGCGCCACCGCGAACTCTCTCAGAAGATCGTGTAGTTGGTATCTTTCGGGCGAGATTTCGACGATCAGGTGACAGTTCAGGAGGGCCTCGAGAACCTCATCGGTCTCATCAATCGTCCGCCCGAACAGCGCCGCCGCCGCGTGCACTCCGAAATCCGGTCCCGGGTACAGCCCGAGCAGCCGGAATGCGGATCTCTGACCGGCCGGAAGGTACTGGTAGGAGACCTCGAAGGCGCGCGCGATGCTGGCCGTGCCGCTGCGGATCTCGGCGAGGCGGGCCTTGCGGGCGAGGCGGCGGGCGAGGTGGTCGAGGGTCCAGGAGGGGCGGGCCTTGAGGCGGCTGGCGGCGAGTTCGATGGCGAGCGGGAGCAGGCCGCAGCGGTTGACGATCTCGACCACCCGGTCCCGGTCCGTCGAGCGGTCCGGGCCGACCACGTTGGTGAAGAGGGCGACGGCGTCGTCGACCGGCAGGACGTCCAGGAACACCGGCCGGGAGCACGGGAGTTCGGCGAGCCGCTGGCGGCTGGTGACGATGATCAGGGCGGCGGGTGCGGGCGGCAGCAGCGGGCGGATCTGGGCGGCGTTGGCGGCGTCGTCGAGCACGAGGACGGCCCGGCGGGTGGAGAGGGTCTCGGTGCAGAGGGCGAAGACCTCGTCGGCGTCGAGCGGGATGGTGGTGGCGGGCACGCCCAGGCGTCTCAGCAGCAGGGAGCCGGCGGCCTCGGGGGTGAGCGGCGGCTGGTTGCCGATGTGGGCGCGCAGATTGAGGTGGACGTACCCGTCGGGGAACTGTTCGCGCATCAGGTCGGCGGCGTGCAGGGCGAGCGTGGTCTTGCCGACTCCGGGCATGCCGAGGATCGCGGAGACGGTGACGACCCCGCCCCGGCCGGTACCGGCGCCGGGCAGGACGCGCCGGAGGTCCTCGCGCCGTCCGATCAGCCGGTGCCGCCCGGGCGGTTCCACGGGGGCGGCGGCCGCAGCGGCCGGCGGGGCGGCGGACACCTGGGCCAGAGTGCCCGGCAGCGGTTCGCCGTTGAGCATGAGCCGGTGCAGCCGGGTGAGCGCCTCGCCGGGTTCGGTGGCGAGGTGGGCGCGCAGGAGCCGGACGACGGCGGGGTAGACGGCCAGCGCGTCGGCCTGGCGGCCGGCCGCGTGGAGTGCGGTCATCAGGTGGCCGGCGAGGCGTTCGTCGGTGGGGCGGTTCTCGCGCAGGGCGGTGAGTTCGGGGATCAGTTCGTGGTGGCGGCCGATCCGCAGGTCGATCTCGATCCGCTGGAGGGTGGTGGCGAAGCGCTGGTCGGCCATGGTGGCACGGGTGTTCCGGGCCCAGGTGCCGGGCAGGCCGGCCAGGGGTTCGCCGCCCCAGAGTTCCTCGGCGCGGCTGAGGACGGTTCTGGCCTGGTGGTCCTGTCCGTTGGCGGCGAGTAGTCGGGCTTGCTGGGAGAGCTCCAGATATCGGTGCCAGTCGATGAGTTGGGGGTCGGCCCGGAGGGTGTACGTGTGCGATCGGGTGTCGATCGTCGGCGCTTCCCTGGAGTTCTCCGTTCCGGTGGCGCGGGCGGCCCGTCTCAGGAGTGCCCGGAGGTGGGAAACGTGGCTGTACAGGCTGGTCAGGGCGCTGGGCGGTGGTTCCTCGTCCCACAGTCGGTATGCGAGCGAGGTGTGGGAGAGCGGCCTTCCTGCCTCCAGGGCCAGCGAGGCCAGTAGTTGGCGCCGTTTGTCGGAGTGGAGCGCCAATGGCTCTCCGTTCACCGACAGTTCAACTGATCCCAGGAGATGGAACTTCATGTGACGCCCCCCGCCGGTTGGCTACCAGCTTGCCGTGTCGCGGGTGAGCATGGCACGCGTACGGGGTGATCGGCTATACCACGATGGGGTTCGGGAGATGGACCTTTGGGAATGTTCTCGACTTGACGACATGTCATCTGCTAATTGCACGCGGTTAATTCGTCGAAGGCGGGGGGAGCCAGTGACAGGATCGGCCGTGGTCGGTGGTGGCCGGTGACGGATGCCAACCCGCCCTTCGGAGTCGTGCGCAACTCGCTGACCGGCGGCGGAGGGGTCGGTGGCTCGGTGGTGCAGGCGGGGACGATCAACGGCGGGGTGCACCTGCATGCCCAGCCGCTGCCCAAGCCGCGCCAACTTCCGCCCAGTCCAAGGCGGTTGATCGGCAGGGAGGCCGATCTGGCGGCGCTGGACCGGTCGTTGAGCCCGGGCGGCGGCGCGCCGGATGGAACCTTCGTGGTGACCGGCCCGGCGGGAGTGGGGAAGACGGCTTTGGCCGCCCAGTGGTTGCGCGGCCAGGCCGGGCGCTTCCCGGACGGTCAGTTGTACGCCGATCTGCGCGGGTACGCGCCGGGTGGGCCGGCCGATCCGGCCGAGGCACTGGGCGCGTTCCTGCGGGCGTTCGGGATCTCGCCGGTGCCCCGTGGTCTGGCGGAGGGCGCCGCGCTGTGGCGTTCGCTGGCGGCCGAGCGGCGGATCGCCGTACTGCTGGACAACGCCTCGACGGCGGCCCAGGTCCGCCCGCTGCTGCCGGGTTCGGACGGCACGGTGGTCGTGGTGACGAGTCGGCGCCGGCTCACCGGGCTGGGGATAGACGGCGCGGTGTTCCGCGCGCTGGCACCGCTCGCGCCGGAGGCGTCGGCCGAGATCCTCGTCGAGCGGGTGGGCGAGCGCCGGGTGGCCGACGAGAGCGTCGCCGCGGCCGAGGTGGTGGACGCCTGTGCCGGGCTGCCGTTGGCGATCTGCCTGGCCGCGGCGCGGATCGCGGCGCGCCCGGCCCAGCCGCTCGCGGCGACGGCCGAGATGCTCGGGCGCAGTACCGACCGGCTGGCGGCGCTGAACGTGGAAGGGGAGACGGTGCGGGGCCTGCTGGACGCCTCCTACGGTGTGCTGGAGCCGGCGGCCGCCCGGCTGTACGGCCTGCTGGGCCTGCTGCCGTTCGCCGAGTTCACCCTGGAGAACGCCGCCGTCCTCGCGGACACCGACTTGGCCGGGGCCGACCGGCTGCTGGACGGTCTGATCGATGTGCACCTGCTGGAGGAGAAGGGCCCGGAGCGGTTCCGTTTCCACGACCTGGTCCGGCTGCACGCCGGGGCGCGCGGGGCGGAGGTCCGTGACGCGGGCCCGACCAGGGCCGCCCTCGACCGGATCGTCGACTGGTACCTCGCCACCGCCACGGCCGCCGAGGCCGTCGTCTCGCCGAGCCACCGCACCCTCGCCCGCGACTACCTGACCCACCCGCTCCTCCCGGCCCGGGAGTTCGCGGACGACGTCCGGGCCCTGGAATGGCTGGACGGGGAGCGCGACCGGCTGGCCGACGTCCTGCGCTGGTGCGAGGAGCTGGACCGCCCCGCCGCCGCCTGGCAACTCGCCGACGCCATGTGGCCGTTGTTCCTGCGGCTGCGCCCCGCTGGGCTGTGGGTGGCGGCCCACCGGATCGGTCTGCGGGCGGCCCGGGCGGCGCAGGACCGGAACGGCGAGCTGCGGATGCTCACCTCCGGCGGGGCGGGCCTGCGGAACGCGGGAGAAGGGGAGGAGTCGGCGCGTTGGTACGGCGAGGCCCTCGACCTCGCCCGCTCCATGGACCACCGGCTGGGCCAGGCGCAGGCGCTGAACGGGCTCGGCCAGGCCCATCGGCTGGCCGGTCGACTGGACGCCGCCGCCGAGTGCCTGCACGAGGTGATCCGGCTCCGCGAGGCCGAGCACTACGTACGCGGTGCGGCGCTGGCCCGGCTGGCGTACGGCGAGGTGCTGTTGCTGGCGGACCGGGCGGCCGAGGCGGTGGAGCCCATCGAGCGGGCCCGCCGTGAGCTGTCCTCGGTCGGGGACGGCTACGAGGAGGCCCGTGCGATGGCCTTCCTTGGTCTGGCGTACGGCACGCTGGGCCGGGACGAGCCGGCCCACGACTGCTTCGAGCAGGCCCTCGCGGGCTTCCGGGCCCGGCGGTCGGCGCACTGGGAGGCGCGGACGCTGGAACTCGCCGGTCAGGTCGAGGAGTCGCGCGGCCGTCCCGAGGCGGCACGGGCCCGGTTCGAGCAGTCCCGGGCCCGGTACACGCAGCTCGGCGCCGCGGCCGAGGCGGCCAGACTGGCCGGCCGCCTCGCCGCGTACGCCGTCGATCCCGCCGGTGATCCTGCCGTCGATCCCGCCAGTGATCCCACCGGTGATCCCGCCGTTGATCCTGCTGTCACCCCCCGCCGCGGCGAGCCGCGGTCCTGAGCCGGGGCCGTCCCGGCTCGGGGGTGCGGTAGCCGGTGAGGTCGACCCGGGTGAGTTCGGTCAGCCGCCGCCCGGCGGCGAGCCAGGCGTGCGCCAGCGAGCCGAGCGCCGGCGGCGGGACCGGTCCGCCGGGCGGCGCGCAGGCCCGCAGGACGAGCCGGGCCCCGGTCCGGGCGAGCAGCAGTACGGCTCCCGTCCGGTCCTCGGCCGTGGCCAGCGCACATCCGGGGTGCGCGGTCAGCACCCCGGCGAGCCGCGTGTGGAGGTCCGCCCCGGGGAACGGCCCGAGGTGCAGCACATCGGCGTACCGCCGTCGGCGGAAGCCCGCCGGCTCGGTGAGGTCGGCCGCGAGGTGCTCGTCCACGAAGCCGGGCCCGGGCCGGTCGCCGAGGTCGGGGCGCGGCCGGTCCGCGACCAGCAGTCCGTGGCGGACGCCGGCCGGGGACACCACCACCGCCTCGAACACCACCGCCGGGGAGCCGGCCACCGGCGCCAGCCGCACGGTGTGCGGCCCGCTGGTCACCCCGCCCGCCGGAAGTCCGGCAGGAGCGGGGCGTCCAGCGGAGCGGGCAGCGGCAGCGGCGCCGGCTCCGGGCCGTGCGCGGGCTGGCCGAGCCCGAGCACCCGGTACAGCAGCCGACGGGCGTTGCGGTCGAAGCGGCCGGGTTCGGAGCTGATCCGGTCGGCGATGGCCGTGTAGTCCTCCGGGCGGTACTGCTCGGTGGCGTAGGCGAGTTGCCCGGTGAGCGGGTGTCCGGGGGCGAGGGCGGGCGCCGTCCGGGCGAGCTGGGCGGACGGCGAGCGCGGGTTGACGTGGTGGTGCGGGTACTCGGCGAGCAGCACGGGGGCGCCGGTCATCGCGCCGTACAGGGTGACCGAGCCGTGGTCGCCGATGATGTAGTCCGCGGCGACCAGCAGCGGCCGCCAGTCCGCCTCCGGCGGCACGACCGAGACGGCCCCGCGCGCGGTGGCCATCGCCCAGGAGCGCACCTGCCAGGGGCTGTGCGCCGCGGCGATGTTCGGATGGGCCAGCAGCGCGGTGCGGTAGCCCGGCCGGGGCAGTTCGGTGGTGAGCCGGGGCAGGACGGTGTCGAGCCGGGTGAACAGCGAGCCGGCCCCCCAGGTGGAGGAGACCAGGACGAGCTTCTCCTCCGGTCGCAGCCCCAGGGCCGTCCGGTAGTGCTCCCGGTGCGGCAGTGCGGCGGCGATCCGGTCGTAGCAGGGGTCGCCGACCACCTCGGCGATCGGCAGGGCCTCCGGGCAGTTGCGCCCGAGTTCGGCCAGTTCCTCCTGGTGGGCCAGCGCGAACGAGACCGGGACGAGCCGGCCCTCCCAGCACAGGTAGTCCGGGCCGAGCTTGCGGGCCGGCCGCTCGCCGTCCGGTCCGCCGCCCCGGGGCAGCTTGATGTTGCCCGCCCCGTGCGGGAGCCGGACGACCGGCCCGTGCAACTGCTCCATCCCCTGCGAGCCGGCCGCCAGGACGAGGTCGAACTCGCGCCGGACGGCCTGCTCCCAGGGCAGTACGGTGGCGCCGAGGGCGAGCAGCGCCTCGGCCGTGCCCCGGTTGAACATGTGCGGCGCCACCGTGAACTGCACGTGGATCCGCAGGTCCGAGGCGAGCAGCGAGTAGAAGTCGTGCAGCCGCTGGGCGTACACCATGGTCTGGGCGACGACCAGGACCTTCTTGCGGTCCCGCAGCGTCTCCAGCGGCCAGGCCGCGCCGTCGGGCGTCCCGTTCGTGCGGTGGCTGTCGTGCGTCCCGTAGGTGGTCGTGATGTCCTGTTCCCCGTGCACCAAGGTCATTCCGTTCCCCCTCCTTGATCGCAGGTCGGGGCCGTCGACGGGCCCCGCCGCCGATGCTCCCCGGGCCGGCTGGCGGATTCATTGACGAGACCTGGCGCGGGCTTGCGGAAACCTTGTGTCCGCTTGCCGCCGGGGCGTGGGATCGCTGGACACCGGGTAGGGTACTGAGTGCCTTTACGAGGGGTACTGAGTGCCGTATTCTCTCGATGGAGCCTCTGACGCCAGTCGAAGAGATCCGACACGGCATGCCGGTCCAGGTGGCGCTTGCGGCGCGCGGACGGCTGCCGGGCCGGACTTGGCACTCAGTACCCTCGGCCTGACCTGAGGCCATGGATCCAGTGCATCCGTGCACCCGTGACAGGAGAAACCGCTCATGAGCTTGAGGATCGTCGTCTGTGTGAAGTACGTGCCGGACGCGACGGGTGACCGTCGTTTCGCGGACGACCACACCACCGACCGGGAGGGTGTG